>JBMOHS010000043.1:0-23424 GCA_049317725.1 Blastocatellia bacterium | reverse complement strand
AGAGTTTCATCCTGTCTCATCTGGCGCTCCGGGAAATTCTGATGAGAAATGCGGGCTAGAGGTGACGGTTGTGGCCAAGACACTTGACCCAGTAACTCCTGGCGAGCTTCTCCTGGAGGAGTTCCTCAAGCCGATGGGCATCACACAGTATCGACTGGCGAAGGAGATTGGTGTGCCGCCGACGCGCATCAGTGAAATTGTGGCCGGCAGGCGTTCCATTACGGCAGACACTGACTTGCGATTGTGCCGGTTCTTCGGATTGACGGACGGCTACTGGTTGCGCGCACAAGCTGCCTTCGAGTTGGAAGTCGCGCATGAGCGCCTTGCGGGCGTGCTGGAGAAGATCCATCCTTGGGCACCCGCGTAGCTGCTGGGTGAATTCTATTTGGAAGCCAGCCATCTGCTGACTGATCGCCCCCAAGGTGCGAGGGGGGCTCACGCGAAGACGCGAAGAGGAGGGGGAGTGAGGGGAAAGCTGGGTTCTTCTTCACCAAGAAACCTCCGCGTCACCGCGCCTGCTTATGAGAAAAAGCCATCAGGCCCGCAGTGGGGAGAAGAGGCTCACGCGAAGGCGCGAAGACGCGAAGAGGAGGTAGAGTGAGGAGGGGGAGTGAGGGGGAAGCTGGATGTTTCTTCACCAACCCCCTTTCCGTCTTGGCGGCTTTGCGTGAGACAAAGAGCCGCGTTGACGTTGCGGATAGCGGTCTTGGCTGTCGTTGTCACCCCACTTGAACCAACGCCCCTCTGTTGGGGGTGAAAGGGCCAACAGGATGGTCGGTGCGCCCAGGAAATGAAATTCCCGCTCGAGAAGCTCGCGGGGAGGGTTGAGAAGAGACGAGGAGAAGGTGGATGGGGATTGAGGGAGGCACCCTGCCGATCGACCCGTACCTGGCGACGATCGTCGAGGCGCTCGGGGCAGGAAGGAACCTCGTGCTACAAGCAGCCCCCGGGGCAGGGAAGACGACGCGGGTGCCGTGGGCGCTCAGCGAGTCCCAGACACACGGGATGGGCGAGGTGCTAGTGCTCGAGCCGCGACGGCTGGCGGCGCGGATGGCGGCGCGGCGGGTCGCCGAGGAGCTGGGCGAGAGGCTTGGGGAGTCTGTCGGCTACCAAGTCAGGTTTGAAGAGGTGGGGGGGCGACAGACGCGGTTGCGGTTCGTCACCGAAGGGGTCCTCACCCGGCGGCTGCTGACCGATCCGACCCTTGCGGGGGTTGGCGTGGTCGTCCTCGATGAGTTCCACGAGCGCCACCTGCAGACCGATCTCGCGCTCGCCCTGCTGCGCCGTCTGCAGCGGGGGGCACGCCCAGACCTGCGGCTGCTGGTCATGTCGGCGACACTCGACGCGGGGCCCGTGGCCACCTACCTGGGAGCGGGCGACCCGCTCGAGATTCCCGGATTGAGCCATCCAGTGACGATCGAGTATGCGTCACGGCCTGACGATCGGCCGCTGGCGGCACAGGTCGAGAGTGCGCTGGAAGGGCTCTGCGCCGCCGGCTTGGCGGGGGACGTCCTCGTCTTCCTGCCCGGGGCGGCCGAGATTCGCCGGGCCCAGTCTGCGTGTGCCCGGCTCGCTGCGCGCGAAGACCTGCTGGTCCTGCCGCTCCACGGGGAGTTGCCGGTTGAGGAGCAGGAGCGTGCCATCCGCCCGGCGGGCCAACGCAAGGTGATCCTTTCGACCAACGTCGCCGAGAGTTCGCTGACGATCGAGGGGGTCGTCGCGGTGATCGACTCTGGCCTCGCCCGGATCGTCGGCCACTCCCCTTGGTCCGGGCTTCCGACGCACGAGGTGGGCCGCATCAGTCAGGCGGCGGCCGTGCAACGGGCTGGCCGCGCAGGCCGGACCCGCCCCGGGGTCTGCCATCGCCTCTACACCCAACAGGACTTCCAGGCACGACCAGCGCATCCAACGCCAGAGATTGCCCGGGAGGATCTGGCCGGGGCCCTCCTTGAGCTTTACGCCGCGGGGGTTGCCGAACCGGCGTCCTTCGATTGGTTCGAGCGGCCACCGCTGGCGGCGCTCGAGGCGGCGGCGACCCTCCTCTGCCGCCTCGGCGCGGTCGAGCCGGGCGGAGGCGTGACGTCGACTGGGCGGCAGATGCTGCGCTTTCCCCTCCATCCCCGCCAGTCGCGGCTGCTGGTCGAGGCGCAGCGTCGCGGCGTCGAGAGTGAGGCAGCGACGATCGCCGCCCTGATTGGCGAGCGCGACATCCTTGCCAGCACTCTCTTCGGGGAGGGTGCTGCGCGCCCCTCTCGCCAGATCGACAGCTCCTCCGACCTGCTCGAACGGCTCGACCTCTTCGCGGAGGCAACCCGTCAGCGGCTGGAATCCGAGGCCTTGCGGGAGCTGGGGCTCGATCCGGCGGCGACGTGGGCTGTCGACCGTGTCCGGCGACAGCTCGAACGGCTTCTTCGCCAAACACCGATTTCTCGATCGAACAAGAGCCCGTCGCCTCTCGCGGGACAACTGCGGGAGGAGGCCCTCCTCTTCTCGATCCTGGCTGGCTATCCGGACCGCGTTGCGCGCCGGCGCACGACGCGCCCGGCGGTTTCGGGCCGAGCAGCCCCTGCCCCAGCCTCTACCTTGGCAGCGGCAGAGGAGGGCGGGGAGCTCCGGCTGGCGACCGGTGGTGGGGCACAGCTCTCGCCCCGTTCAGTCGTCCGCCGTGCTGAGTACATGGTGGCGATCGAGGCCGCCGAGCGCCGCGATCGCTCCGGCACGTCCGGCCGGCCGCTCGTCCACCTCGCCAGCGCGATCGAGCCTGACTGGTTGATCGAGATCGCCCCTGACGCCATCCAAGAGACCATCGACGTCACCTGGAATGCGAAGACGGAACGGGTCGAAGCCTTCGAACGGATGCTCTACTACCAACTGGTTCTCGACGAGCGGCGGCTTGCCAATTCCCACCGGCCAGAGGTCTCCCAGGTTCTCGCCGAGGCCGCCCTCGCTGCTGGTTGGGAGCGCTTTGCTGATCCAGAGGAGGTCTACCGCCTGCTCTGGCGGATTGCTTTCATCGGTTACCACTTTCCCGAACTCGACTTTCCCGATTTAGGGGAGTCGGACATCCCCGAGGCCCTGCGCGAACTCTGCGACGGGCTGAGCAGCTTTGCCGAGCTGCGCGCGGCGGCGGGGAGAGGCGGGCTCGTCCAGTGCCTGCGGCAGCGGCTTCCCACTCAATCCTGGCGGCAGCTCGACACACTCGCGCCAGAGTCTGTCCAGCTCCCGGGGCGACGTCACGTCCGGATCCATTACGAGCGCGACCAGGCTCCCTGGATTGCGTCGCGTCTCCAGGACTTCATCGGGCTCCAGGAGGGCCCACGCATTGGCGAGGGGAGAGTCCCGCTCGTCCTGCACCTGCTCGCGCCCAATCAGCGCCCGGTGCAGGTCACCACCGACCTCGCCGGCTTCTGGGAGCGCACCTACCCGCAAGTGCGACGTGAACTCTCCCGCCGCTACCCCCGCCACACCTGGCCGTGACTCCCCCCTTCCTCTTTTTCCGTCGTCGAGCTGGGCGCTCTCGACACGAATGGCGCCGCAAGGGTAGACTCCACTTCCCACAATCTTGAGACGAATCCCGAAAGGATCTATACATGCGGCTGAGTCTGGTTGACTGGATCATCGCCTTCGTGGCGGTGGCAATCTGTTTCGTGCCGGCGCTCTTCTTCGCGCGCCGTTCATCGAAGAACACCTCGGAGTTCTTTGCCTCTGGGCGCTCGGTCCCGTGGTGGCTGGCGGGCCTCTCGATGGTTGCGACCACCTTCAGCAGCGATACCCCGAACTTGGTGACCGACATCGTTCGTCGCCAAGGGGTCGCCGGCAACTGGGTCTGGTGGGCGTTCGTCCTGACAGGCGTGGCGACGGTCTTCTTCTATGCGCGGCTCTGGCGCCGTTCCGGGGTGCTTACTGACCTCGAGTTCTACGAGATTCGCTACTCCGGGCGCGCCGCGAGCGCGGTCCGCGGCTTCCGGGCGGTCTATCTCGGCCTCCTCTTCAACTGCCTGATCATGGCGACGGTCAACCTCGCCGCCTGCAAGATTGCCGCGGTCCTCTTCGGGTTGGAGCGCTGGCAGACGCTCGCCTTTGTTGGTCTACTCAATGTCGTCTTTGCCGCCCACTCGGGCCTCTGGGGCGTCCTGGTCATCGACATGATCCAGTTCTTCATCAAGATGACCGCCGTCGTCGCCGCTGCCTACTTCGCGCTGCGCCACCCAGCCGTCGGCGGGCTCGACAACATGATCGCCAAGTTGTCGACGATGAAGGGGCCGAATGGCATCGACTACCTCAATGTCCTGCCCGACTTCACCAATAACTGGGAGATCGCCTTCACCGTCTTTCTCATGCCGATCGCCGTCCAGTGGTGGTCGGTCTGGTACCCGGGAGCAGAGCCGGGTGGCGGGAGCTACATGGCGCAGCGGATGCTCGCCTCCCGCTCAGAGAAGGATGCCCTCGGCGCTGTCCTGTTTTTCAACATCGCCCATTACGTGCTCCGGCCGTGGCCCTGGATCCTCGTCGCGCTCAGTTCGATCCTGGTCTACCCGCAGCTCAGCGACATCCAGGCGGCCTTTCCATCGCTCGATCCGCAACTGCTCGGGCATGACATTGCCTACCCGGCGATGCTCAAGTTTCTGCCCGTGGGCTTTGTCGGGCTCATGGTCGGGGGGCTCGTCGCCGCCAACTCCTCGACCATCCTGACCCACCTCAATTGGGGGGCGTCCTATCTCGTCCACGACTTCTACCGGCGGTTCCTGCGACGGGATGGGACCGAGGCGCACTACGTCATGATGGGACGGGTCGTGACAGTCCTTCTCTTCTTCTGCTCGTCGGCGCTCGTCTTTGTCCTTGACACCGCCAAGGATTCGTTCGACATCATCCTCCAGGTTGGAGCCGGGACGGGACTTCTCTACCTCGTCCGCTGGTTCTGGTGGCGCGTCAACGCGTGGTGCGAGGTCGTCGCCATGGTTGGGTCGTTCCTCCTCTCGGTCGGCTTCCTCGTCTTTGAGAAGCAGGGGCTCTTCGCGACCTCCCCTGCCACCCGGCTCGTCCTGACCGTCATTGCCACGACGATCTGCTGGGTGCTTGCCGCCTATCTCGCTCCGCCGACAGACCGTGAGACCCTCCTGGCCTTCTATCGAGCAGTCAAACCGGCTGGCCCCGGCTGGGCCCCCATTCGGGCCGAGGCCGGTCTCACCCCTGAGCAACTGGCCGCAACGGGGGACAGTCTCCCCCTCGCCCTCCTCGGTTGGGTCGCCGGGTGTACCTCCATCTGGGCCTCTCTCTTCACGGTCGGCAATTTTCTCTACGGACGGACCGGGATGGCCTGGTTCCTTCTCGCCGTCTTTGCGGTCAGTAGCGCGGTTCTCATCTTCCTCATCAACCGGCTCTGGTCGCCGCGCAAGGCCTGACCGGCAGGGGCTTGGCAGGGATTTTCCTTGCCTCCCCGACAGGCCTTGACATTCCTGGGGGGACGTTGGATTATTCCCTTTACGCGCTTATCCGAAAATTCACAAGCGGCCACCTGTGCCTCTGGGGTACGGTGGCAGGGAGTGAGCGGAGATGGTGCTTGGCAACTCTTCCCCAACGCCGAGCGCCCCGCGAGCAGGCCTCAACTCGATACGAGTCCGGTACGAGAGCAGACAAGAGGCCGACAACGTCGCCGCCTGCGTTCGGGAACTACCAGTTCAGGCAGCACCTCCCCGTGATTCGCGTCGCTTGGCTCGTGATGGATCTTGCTTGGCAGGAGAGTGCATGAGACAGGGTGGGGAGGGAGGGCCTGACCGCAAGACGCAGAGTGGCGTCTACGGAGTTGACCCTGGCGGGTTCGGGTCTCGCCCGAATCACAGAGAAGCGGCCCAAGATTTGGGTCAGACAGTCGAATGACCAGATACTGGGGAGGAGAGCCCCTTCACCACGAAGGCAAGTGGTAGGGAACTGTTCGCCTCCTTCCATCAGGTTGAAGAACAAGTGGAGGTCATGCTATGCCACAGCTCTTCCCCCGCAGCGCCAACACGCTTGCGCGGTTGAGTATTGTTCTGGGGCTCTTGCTGGCAGGTGGAATCCTCGCCTTCATCCTCAATTTTAATCGGACACCATATGTGACGCAGGCCTTCGTGGCCCGCGAACAACCAGTCCAATTTTCTCACAAGCACCACGTCGGGGACGATGGCATCGATTGCCGGTACTGCCATACCAGCGTTGAGCAGACTGCATCGGCGGGAATGCCGACGACCAAGACCTGCATGAACTGCCATTCGCAACTCTTCGCGAACAGTCCCTATCTCGAAATCGTGCGTGAGAGCTGGCGATCCGGGAAGCCGATCAAATGGACACGGGTCCATGACCTGCCCGATTTCTCCTATTTCAATCACAGTATCCACGTCAACAAGGGGGTTGGCTGCTCCTCCTGCCACGGAAGAGTCGACCTGATGCCTCTGATGTGGAACACTGCGTCCCTGCAGATGGAGTGGTGTCTCTCCTGCCATCGTAACCCGGAGGCGGTCCTGCGGGATGCGAAAGATATCACCAAGATGGATTGGGTAGCACCGGCAGATCAGGCGGAGAAGGGCAAGGCACTCGCCAAGCAGTACAACATTCAATCGACGGAAGTGTTGACGAGCTGCTCCACCTGCCATCGTTGATCCGGGTGGGTCGGGCAGGGAAGTCTTGTCCGACCTGGCTGGCAGAAGTGAGCGGCGGTGGTGCTAGCATAGCCAGAAAAGTCCTCGATTCTGATTCCTGAAGTGAGGGGAATTGAGCCGCGCGCCGTGATTCTACCGGGCGGAAGAGCCGAGACTGAAAACCGAGAACGGATAACAGACCATGTCTCATCAAGATCATCACCACGATATAGACCCGATGCGTCAGGAGATCGAGCAGGCGACACGGGGCCGGAGCGGGCGCGAGTTCTGGCGAAGTCTCGAGGAACTGGCCGATACGGAGAAGTTTCGTTCGTTTCTGCACCGGGAATTCCCTGCGCTCAACGCGCCGGAGGCAGATCCGGCGATGCTCGACCCGACGGGCCGCCGCAACTTCATGAAGTTGATGAGTGCTTCGTTGGCCATGGCGGGACTGACCGCCTGTACGCGCCAGCCGAAGGAGTATATCGTTCCGTACGTCAAGAAGCCGGAAGGAATGGTGCCCGGCAAGCCGGCCTACTATGCGACCTCGATGACGCTCGGAGGAGTTGCGCAAGGCCTCCTGGTGCGGAGCAACGAGGGACGTCCGACCAAGATCGAGGGACACCCTGACCACCCGGGGACGATGGGCGGCACGGACGTCTTTGCCCAAGCCTCGGTCCTCTCGCTCTACGATCCAGACCGTTCCCAATCCGTGACCTACCTCGGAGATGTTCGCACCTGGGGCGACTTTGTGACGGCCTTCCGCTCGGCGCTCGATGGGCAGAAACCCCGCCAGGGGGCTGGGCTCCGGATTCTGACCGAGACCTCGACCTCGCCGACGCTTGCCGCGCAGATGCAGAAGGTGATGGCCGAGTTTCCACAGGCGAAGTGGCACGTCTACGAGCCCGCGACACGCGATGGGGCCCGGGAAGGGGCACGGCTCGCCTTTGGGGAGCCGGTTCAGGCGGTCTATCAGTTCGACAAGGCCTCGGTGATCCTCTCGCTCGATGCCGATTTCCTGACCAATGGACCGGGGGCAGTTCGCTACGCTCGTGACTTTGTCGCGCGGCGGCGATTGACTGGGGGCGCGAAAGAGATGAACCGCCTCTATGTTGTCGAGAGCACGCTTTCGACGACGGGGGCCAAGGCCGACCACCGCCTGCCGATCAAGGCGTCGGAGGTGCTCTCCTTCGCGCGGGCGGTCGCGGCGGGGTGCGGGGTCGATGCCGGAGCGCCGGGAGCCCTCTCTGCCGAAGCCAAGAAGATGGCCGATGCCGTCGCTCGTGACCTCAAGGCCAATCCTGGCAAGGGGCTGGTCCTGGCCGGGGAGCATCAGCCGGCAGCGGTCCACGCGATCGCCAACGCCATTAACACCGCGATGGGGGCCATCGGCTCAACCGTCCTCCTGACCGATTCGATTGAGGTCCAACCAGTCGACCAAGCCCAATCCCTCGCCGAACTCGTCCGGGACATGAACGCTGAACGGGTCGACCTGCTGCTGATTCTTGGTGGCAATCCAGTCTACAATGCGCCTGTCTTCAAAGATGAAAAGTCCGGCAAGGCGCTGACCTTCCTCGACGCGATGGAGAAGGTGGGACTGCGGGTCCACCTGGGGCTCTATGTCGACGAGACGGCCGAGCACTGCCAGTGGCACATTGCCGAGGCCCACTACCTCGAGAGCTGGAGCGACGCACGTGCCCACGATGGCACGGCCTGCATCATCCAGCCACTCGTCGAACCACTCTATGGCGGCAAGTCCGCTCACGAACTGCTCGCCGTGGTTGGCAACGAGCCCGGCATTCCTCCGTACGACCTGGTGCGAAACTACTGGAAAGGGCAACTGGGCGACACCTTCGAGCAGACGTGGCGACAAGCGGTCCACGATGGGTTCCTCGCCAACACCGCCCGCGCACCGAAAGCGGTCACCTTGCGCCCCGACTGGGCGGCGACCCTCCCCGCATCCCCCGCCAAGTCTGGTCAGGAGATCGTCTTCCGGCTCGACCCGTGTGTCTACGACGGACGCTTTGCCAACAATTCGTGGTTGCAGGAGCTGCCCAAGCCGATCAGCAAGGTCACGTGGGACAACTACGCGATCGTCAGTGCCAAAACTGCGGCCTCAATCGGCCTCTCTCCGAATGAGGAGCCCTACCACGCCAACGCCAAGATGGTGCGGCTGGTCCACGAAGGTCGCGAGTTGTCGATGCCCGCCTGGGTTCAGCCGGGCCACCCGGACGACTCGATCACGGTCTATCTCGGCTATGGTCGGACCCGAGCCGGCAGCGTTGGAACCCGCCTGGGCTTCAATACCTACTCGCTGCGGTCGGCAAGCGCGCCCTTTATCGCCGCGACGGGGGTTCGCTTTGAAGTTGGAGAAGGGAACTACCAGCTGGCCTCGACCCAGGAGCATTTCGCGATCAGCACCAGCGACATCAAGACCGACTTCATGATTCCTGGGGAGGATCTCGAAGCGCGCCACATTGTCCGGACTGCGACCCTGGCCGACTACCAGCACGACCCCGAGCACGCCCTGCATCACGGTGCCCACAAGCCCGGCAAGGAGCTGACCGTCTTCACTCCCTGGAAGTACGAAGGGTATGCCTGGGGAATGGCGATCGACATGAACGCTTGTGTTGGTTGCAACGCTTGCGTCGTCGCCTGCCAATCAGAGAACAACATCGCGGTCGTCGGGAAGGACCTCGTCACCAAGGGCCGCATCATGCACTGGCTGCGCATCGACACCTACTTCAAGGGTGGGACGGCCAACCCAGAGGTCTTCTTCCAGCCGATGATGTGCCAGCATTGCGAGAACGCCCCGTGCGAAGTGGTCTGCCCGGTCAACGCGACCGTGCACGACGCGGAAGGTCTCAATGTCCAAGTCTATAACCGTTGCGTCGGCACGCGTTACTGCTCCAACAACTGCCCCTACAAGGTCCGCCGCTTCAACTATCTGCTCTACGGAGATTGGGACACCCCCAGCCTCAAGAACGTCCGCAACCCCGAGGTGACCATTCGCAGCCGCGGCGTGATGGAGAAGTGCACCTTCTGCACGCAGCGGATCATGGCCGGCAAGATTGAGGCGGAGAAGCAGAACCGGAAAGTAAAGGATGGAGAGATCCAGACGGCCTGCCAGACGGCCTGTCCGACCGAGGCGATCATCTTCGGGGATCTCAATGACTCCGAGAGCCGCGTGGCCAAGCTCAAACTGGAGCCCCGCAATTATGATGTGCTGGCCGATTTGAACACCCGGCCCCGGGCGAGCTACCTTGCTCCGATCCGCAATGTCAATGCGGAACTGGGCACCGGGCACGGCAATTCCCACGATGGCCACGCAGGAGGCGCGAAGAACCATGGCTGAAGCAACGGACAAGAAGGCATACGTTGATCCTCGTCCTCCGGTCATCGGACCTGGATACGACTTCAACTCGCTGACCAACAAGATCGCGGACATTGTCCTCATGCGGCGCTTCCAGAAGGGCTGGGTCTTCGGGTTTGGGATCGCCTTTCTCGGAGCCCTGCTGCTCTTCAACACCATTGCCTATCTGGTCTTGAAGGGGGTCGGCATCTGGGGAAACAATGTGCCCGTCGGCTGGGCCTTCGACATCATCAACTTTGTCTGGTGGATCGGAATTGGGCACGCTGGAACGCTGATTTCGGCTGTCCTGCTCCTCTTGCGGCAGAGTTGGCGCAACTCGATCAACCGCTTTGCTGAGGCGATGACCCTCTTCGCGGTGGCTTGTGCGGGTCTCTTCCCGGCGCTCCACACGGGGCGACCGTGGCTCGATTACTGGCTCTTCCCGTATCCGAACACAATGGGGATGTGGCCCAACTTCCGCAGTCCGCTGATGTGGGACGTCTTCGCCGTCTCGACCTATGCTACCGTCTCGGCGCTCTTCTGGTTCATCGGCTTGATCCCAGACTTCGCAACAATGCGGGATACCGCCAAGCAGAAGTGGCAGCGCTCGATCTTTGGCATCCTTTCGATGGGCTGGCGCGGAGATGCCCGCCACTGGCACCGCTATGAGACCGCCTACCTGCTGCTCGCAGGTCTCTCGACACCGCTGGTCCTCTCGGTCCACTCGATCGTCTCGTTCGACTTCGCGGTCGGAATCATTCCTGGCTGGCACGCCACGATCTTCCCCCCTTACTTCGTCGCGGGAGCGATCTACGCGGGCTTCGCGATGGTTCTGACGATCGGGATCCCCGTTCGCAAGTTTTACCATCTGGAAGACTTCATCACGCTGCGCCACATTCGCAACATGGCGAAGGTCATGCTGGCCACCGGGTTGATTGTGGGGTACGGCTACCTGATGGAGCTCTTCTTCGCCTGGTACAGCGGCAACACCTATGAACAGTTCATGATGAAGAACCGGATGTATGGCCCCTATGGCTATATGTACTGGCTGCTGATCCTCTGCAACATTCTGGTTCCGCAGTTGCTGTGGATCAAAAAGTATCGGGAGAACCTCTTCGTCGTCTTCCTCGTCTCGATGTTCATCAACGTCGGGATGTGGCTGGAGCGGTTTGTCATCATCGTCATGAGCCTCAACCGGGACTTTTTGCCCTCGTCGTGGCGGATGTACACCCCCTCCGTCTTCGACTTCAGCATGTTCTTCGGGACGATCGGGTTCTTCCTGACCCTGATGTTCCTCTTCATCCGCTTCGTGCCGATGATTCCGATCTTCGAGATGAAGGCACTGCTGCCCCAATCGAAGGTCCAGGAGAGCAAGGAAGACGAGAAGGCGAAGGGCTCCGAGCCGCTGGGAGGCGCTCTGCCGCAATTTGGGGATTGAGTGGGACGAGGGGAATGGACAGAGTCAACGCAATCTACCAGTAGAGATTGAGCTATGAACAAACAGGAAGAACCATCGATTTATGGCGTGATGGCCCGGTTCGACACTCCGACAGAGATTGTCCGGGCGGCCCATCAAACGCACGACGCAGGGTATCGGAAGATCAACGCGTACAGCCCCTTTCCGATCGAAGAGCTTTCGCACGCGATCGGATTTCACAAGGACTACATCGCCCTGACCGTCCTGGTGGCGGGGCTGATGGGGGCGATGGGGGGCCTGCTCCTGCAGGTCTGGACATCGGCGATCGACTACCCGATCAACGTTGGGGGACGGCCGCTGATCAGCTTGCCGTCGTTCATCCCGATCGTCTTTGAGAGCGCAATTCTGCTGGCGGCATTCGGTGCGGTGATTGGGATGATCTTGATGAACCGGTTGCCGCAACCGTATCACCCGGTCTTCAACGTGCCGGCCTTCGCGCGCGCGTCGCGCGACCGGTTCTTTCTCTGCATCAAGGCGGAGGATCCAAAGTTCGATCGGTCCGAGGCGCATGCCTTCCTGATCGGCCTGGGGGCGAAAGAGGTGATCGATGTGGAAGCGTAAGGGAGAGAGGCGAGGGGTTGCCTTCCTGCTGTTGAGTGGCCTCTTGTTGGTGGCGGGATGCCGCCAAGATATGCACGACAATCCTCGGTACGAGGCCTACGAAGAAGGATCTCATCGGGAGCTGCCCGAGGGGACTGTTGCCCGGGGCGCACTGGCCCTCAACCCCCCCGCACCCCGCTTGGATCCAGCCAAGGCGAGTGCGACACCGGCGGCCACTCCCGCTCCTGGGGCTCCTGCAACCCCAGCGGTTGCTGGGGCACCAGCGGCGATGGTCAGTATACCAACCGGTGAGGATGGCTTTCCCTTCACCGTTACCAAGGCCATTCTCGATCGTGGGGAGAATCGGTACAACATCTCCTGCCTGCCTTGTCACGGGGTACTGGGGGATGGGAACGGGATGATCGCCCTTCGTGGGATCCGCCGTCCGCCTTCCTATCACGATGAGCGGCTACGCCAGGCACCGACCAGTTACTATTATGACGTGATCACCAACGGATTCGGGGCGATGTCGAATTACGCGGACCAGCTGACCCCTGAGGATCGGTGGAAAGTGATCGCTTGGATCCGCGTCCTTCAGGCGAGCCAACGGATGCCCAAAGATCGGATGAAGGATCAGGATCGGAACCGCTTGGCGGCGGTGTCAGCCTCATCGGGCGGAGCCAATACGATGGCTTCCAATGGGGCGCCCGCGCCACCGACGACGACGACGGCGACCGAGCAGATTTCAAGGGGGCGAAGCAACTGATGCAATCCACGGATAAGAATTATGCCGCACCAGCGGATCTCGCGCGCATCCAGAGCTTGGCGATTGGGATTGGCCTTCTTGGCCTGATCGCCTGGGGCGTCGGGCTGGTCCTCTCAGGGAAGGCGAGAGCCCTCTTCTTCCAGACCTACCTGGTCGCCTACGTCTTCTGGGTGGGGATCGCGCTGGGCTGTCTCGGATGGTTGATGATCCAGTACCTGGGAGGGGCGACCTGGGGCATTGTTATTCGACGGATCCTCGAATCTGGTTCCCACACATTGATCCTGATGGCCGTCCTCTTCGTGCCGATCCTTTTCGGAATTGGCGATCTTTATCACTGGGCCCATCCGGAGTCGATCGAGAATGAGACCCTTCGGACACTGATCGAGAAGAAGACGGCTTGGCTCAATCCTGCCTTCTTTATTGCCCGGGCGATCCTCTACTTTGTGGTCCTGCTGGTCTTGACGATCGTCCTGCGAAGGCTCTCCCTTCGTCTCGACGCGACCGGTGATCCGAAGATGATCGAGAGTGCGCAGAACTGGAGTGGCCCCGGCTTTCTGCTCTACGGCTTGGTCTGCACCTTTGCCGCGATCGATTGGGTCATGTCCCTCGACGCGGAGTGGTTCTCCTCGATCTTTGGGATGCTGATGATTGCTGGGCAAGGGGTTGCCTCGATGGCCCTGATCATCTCTGTCTGTGTGATCTTGGCCCGGCGGGAGCCAATGAACCGCGTGTTGCGTCCGAAGCACTTCCACGATCTGGGCAAGCTGCTGCTTGCTCTCGTCTGTGTCTGGGCCTACTTCTCCTTCTCGCAGTTGCTGATCATCTGGTCTGGTAACCTTCCAGAGGAGATTCCCTGGTACATCGAGCGCTTCCAGGGGCCGTGGCGCTACCTTGGGCTCGGTCTGATCGTCCTCCATTTCCTCCTCCCCTTCTTTCTTCTTCTCTCACGGGAGTTGAAGATGAACGGGAAGCGGCTGGTCGGTGTCGCCTGGTTGATCCTGGTGATGCGCTTGGTCGATCTCCTGTGGGTGATGGTCCCCTCCTATGAGATTGGTGCGCATCATTCGCCGGCGCTCTCGACGTACGGCCTCTACTTGGCGGTGACGATTGGCTTGGGTGGAGTTTGGCTCGGGTGGTTCTTCTGGCAACTGCGCAGCCAAGCGCTGCTGCCGTACCAAGACCCGAACTACGTCCCGGCCAGTTCAACGGAGCACGCCCTCGAATTGAGCTGAGGGTGACCCGACTTGGGCCTGACCGGCAGGAAAGACCGGTCGACATTCTACATCTTCCTGTTTCCCGACAATCGGGTATGGAATGGAATCGATATATGAGTGAGAAGCACGATCATCTGAAGCCGGAGAGCAGTTCGATTCAAGCAAAGCCCGTCTACATCTTTTTGGGTGTGCTGGCGGTGGCCTCTGCTTTCGTCTTTGTTCTGATCTACGGGCTGCTCTGGGCGCTCGATCGCCAGCGGGACGCTGACCAGACTCCACCAGCGACCCGGGTGACAATGCCCGAAGGGATGAAGAAGTACCCACCCGAGCCACGCCTCCAGGGAGCGCCCGCGCCAGAGGGGCCCTCGCTGCTACCCCTTGATGATTGGGTCGACTACAAGAAGAAGATGGATGCCGCCGCCACCTCGTATGCCTGGGTCGACGAGAATTCGGGAATTGCCCGAATTCCGCTTGAGCGCGCCAAGGAGATTGTCTCCCAGGAAGGCCTCCCACTCCTTTCAGAGACGGCTCGGCAACAGATCGAGTTGGCCGAAGCGACCCGCCTCAAGGTGCTTGGAGCTGAGGCGAGCGGCGGTCGGATCATTCGGTAGTGATCCCCTCCCCCAAAGTACGGGAGCCTTGATCGACAATTGACTGGAATAGATAGAACCGGAATCCATACAACGGAATCGATACAATTCGATACGAACAGAAGACAGGTCAGGCCGTGAAACATCAGGAGAAGTTGTCCATGAAGGGAGAGAGAGTCCGAGCGACGGGTGGTTTACGTCATCGGGGATGGCTTGACAGCCTCCCGTTGCTCTCGCTTCTGTTGCTTCTCAACACGGGGTTGGCGCTGGGTCAGCCCGCCAGCATGCGTCCCCCTGTCCTCAAAGATGTTGGGATCGACCAACTGCTCAACAATCAGGTCCCACCCGACCTCACTTTTCTCGATGAGACGGGGAAGACGGTTCGTCTGGGGGACTATTTCGGAACGAAGCCGATCGTCCTGACGCTGGTCTACTACGATTGCCCACAACTCTGCAACCAAGTGCTCAACGGACTGGTCGGAACACTCAAGACGTTGCCGATGGAGCCGAATCGGGACTTCATCGCCCTGACGGTCAGCTTCGATCCGAAAGAGACTCCGGCACTCGCCGCTGCGAAGCGGAAGGAGTATCTCGACCAACTCCGCAAGCCGCAAGTGGCCGAAGGCTGGCACTTTCTGACGGGGGAGGAGTCCCAGATCGTCTCCCTGACCCGCTCCGTCGGTTTTCGTTACGTCTGGGACCCGGTGACCAGCCAGTATGCCCACGCCAGCGGCATCATGGTGCTGACGCCGGAAGGACGCGTCTCGCGCTATTTCTACGGGATTGAGTATGCGCCGAGGGATCTGCGGTTTGGGCTGCTCGACGCCTCGTCTGGCAAGATCGGCTCTCTGGCAGATCAGATCATCCTCTACTGTTATCAGTACGATCCAACCCGGGGGACCTACAGTCTCGTTCTGATGCGGATCTTACGCATCTTTGCCGGTATGACGCTGCTCTCGATTGTCGGGCTGATCTTCTTTCTCTGGCGTCAATCGAAAAAGCGGGCCAAGGGGGGCCCAACGTCAGGGAGCGCTGGCTCGACGGACAACCGGCCGATCGCCGGAGGGCCAACCGAATCATTGGACTATCGCATATGAGCATTTTACCGTTGTTCCTCATCCCATTCATGCCCGAGAGTGCCTCGACCTTTTCTGATGAGGTCGACCTCTATTTTCTCTTTCTAGTGGGGTTGACCTTCTTCTTCTCCATCGTCATCGGTGCGCTAGCGATCTTCTTCATGGTACGCTACCGGCGGCGACGGGCGGACGAGGTCCCAGAGCCTATCGAAGGCGCGATGGCGCTCGAGATCACTTGGACCGTCATCCCATTTCTCATCTCGATGTTCATCTTCGCCTGGGGGGCGAAGATCTACTACGATATGTACAAAGAGCCGAAAGATGCGCTCGAGATCTTTGTCACCGGGAAACAATGGATGTGGCGGGCCCAGCATCCGGATGGGGCGCGGGAGATCAATGCGCTCCACCTTCCGGTCGGTCGTCGCATCAAGCTGACGATGACCAGCGAAGACGTGCTCCATTCCTACTATATTCCCGCCTTTCGGACCAAGGCAGATGTGGTTCCGGGACGGTACACGATGACGTGGTTTGAGCCGACCAAAGTGGGTACCTACCACCTCTTCTGTACGGAGTACTGTGGAACACAACACTCGGGGATGATCGGCACCGTCACCGTCTTGGAGCCGTCAGCCTACCAATCCTGGCTGGCCGGCGGGGTCAGTGAGGGGTCCCCAGCCAAGGCCGGGGAGAAGCTCTTCGCCAGTCTGGCCTGCAGCACTTGCCATCAGGACCAGAACCGGGGGCGTGGACCGACCCTCGCGGGCGCCTTTGGAACCGAGCGGGTTCTGGACAATGGGGCGAAAGTGGTGGCGGATGAGGCCTACATCCGCGAGTCGATCTTGATGCCCAATCTCAAACTGGTCGCGGGGTACCAAGCGATCATGCCATCTTTCCAGGGGCAGGTCAGTGAAGAGCAGATTCTCCAACTGATCGCCTACATTAAATCGATCGGTCCCAAGCAAGATGGCAGCGCGCCGGCGATGGCGACGCAGGCCGGCTCTCCAGCCGGTGGCCCGGATGGTCGTTCGTCGATGACGCCCGCTGCTCCGAACGCTCCCTCGACCAACTGACACTGGTCAGAGCGGCGCCCAGTGGAGCCGTTGAGAAGAATGAAACCAGAATTTTAAGGGTGAATGCAATGGCAACAGAAGTAATCGCATCCGTCGAAGAGAGCCGGCAGACCTACCTCAACAACGGTCATACCGTCAAGTCGTGGTTGTTGACGCTCGACCACAAGCGGATCGGCCTGCTCTATCTCTTCTCGATCTCGGCCTTCTTCCTGATCGGTGGGATTTACGCCGCCCTGATCCGACTCGAACTACTGACGCCGCAAGGGGATCTACTGACCGCCGACACCTACAATCGTGTCTTCACGATGCACGGCGTGATCATGATCTTCTTCTTCCTGATCCCGTCGATCCCGGCGGTGCTCGGCAACTTTCTGCTCCCGATCATGCTCGGGGCCAAGGATGTCGCATTTCCGAAATTGAACCTGCTCAGTTGGTACATCTTCATGCTCGGGGGAGTTCTGATGCTCTATACCCTGATCAGCGGAGGAATCGATACCGGCTGGACATTCTACCCTCCCTACAGTTCGATCTACTCGAACAGTGAGGTGACGATTGCGGGGGTGAGCATCTTCATCACTGGGTTCTCGTCCATTCTGACGGGACTCAACTTCATGGTGACGATTCACACCATGCGCGCGCCGGGGCTGACTTGGTTCCGCTTGCCGCTCTTCGTCTGGGCGCACTATGCGACGAGCTTGATCCAGATCCTGGGAACCCCGGTGATTGCCATCACCATCCTCGCCCTGGCGCTCGAGCGGAGCTTCCAGATCGGGATCTTCGATCCGAAGCTCGGGGGCGACCCCATCCTCTTCCAGCATCTCTTCTGGTTCTACTCCCATCCGGCGGTCTACATCATGATTCTGCCCTCGATGGGAGTCGTCAGCGAGATCATCGCCAATATGACCCGGAAGCGCGTCTTCGGCTATCACTTCGTGGCCTTCTCGAGCTTGGCGATCGCGGTCTTTGGCTTCTTGGTTTGGGGACATCATATGTTCACCTCGAGCCAGTCGATGTACGCGGGACTGGTCTTCTCGATCATTAGCTACGCAGTGGCGATTCCTTCGGCCATCAAGACGTTCAACTGGACGGCGACGATCTACAAAGGCTCGGTCTCCTTCGACACGCCGATGATCTATGCCCTTGCTTTCCTTGGCCTTTTCACGGTTGGGGGAATGACGGGGCTCTTCCTCTCAGCCCTCGGGTTGGACGTCCATCTGCACGACACCTACTTCGTCGTCGCGCACTTCCACTATGTCATGGTCGGCGGGGCCATCATTGGGTACCTTGGAGGTCTCCACTTCTGGTGGCCGAAGATGACGGGGAAGATGTATCCAGAGATGTGGGGCCGCCTTTCGGCGGTGATCATCTTCGTCGGATTCAACTTCACCTTCTTCCCGCAGTTCATTCTCGGATACCTTGGGATGCCTCGTCGTTACTACGCCTACGTCCCTGAGTTCCAAGTCCTCCACGTCCTCTCGAGTGCGGGGGCATTGGTGCTGGGAGTTGGCTTCCTGATGCCGCTCTTCTACCTCGCGTGGTCGATCAAGTACGGCAAGCCTGCTCCCAACAATCCCTGGACTGCTGTTGGGTTGGAGTGGCAGACCGCCTCTCCGCCACCGACGGAGAACTTCACCTACGACCCAGTGGTCAAGCACGAGGCGTATGAGTTTGAGCACGTCGAAGAGATTCGACAAGCCGGTAAAGTGGCAACGGCCCAGCCTGCTTGATGGCGGATGGATGGCGGGGCTGTGATGGCCCTGCCCTCCGTGGATTTGATACCTGACAGATTCCAGGGGAGGACTTGACAGTGGCTGAGAGTCACGCAACAGAATATGGATTGGCCCATCATTTCAGTTCGATGGAGCAGCAGCGGGAAGCCGGAACGATCGGGATGTGGATCTTCCTCCTGACCGAATTGATGTTCTTCGGGGGGATGTTCCTGGTCTACGCGATCTTCCGGACGACCTACCCGAGCGGGTTCGAGCAGGGAAGTCACCTCTTGAGTGTTCCCCTCGGCGGGCTCAACACGGTGGTGCTGATCGTCAGCAGCGTGACGATGGCCATGGCCGTCTACAGCTCGCAGGTTGGGGACCGCCGCAAACTGGTGGGCTATCTCGGGATTACGCTGGTTCTGGGAATGGCCTTCCTGGTCGTCAAGTACTTCGAGTACCGCGAGAAGTTCGAGCACCATCTCTTTCCCGCGATGGGCTTCTACGCTCCGGACCCTTCCCATCTGGCGGTCCAGTACCATCAACCGGTGCGGGTCTTCCTCTGGATCTATTTCGCAATGACTGGCCTGCACGCCCTGCACATGATCATTGGGGCAGGGATGTTGCTGGTCCTGATCTGGATGGCGCAGAAGGGCCGCTTCACGAAGAGCTATAACTCCCCCGTCGAGATCTGTGGGCTCTACTGGCACTTCGTCGATATCGTTTGGATTTTTCTCTTCCCGCTTCTCTACTTGACAGGATTCCACCTGACGGGCCACTAGCCCGACTTGTCCACTCGTCCTTGCCGGCTCAAATAGAGAGTCAGGGGAGGAAAGAGGCGGCACAAGGGAATGGCGGACAAGAAACGGGTAGATGACCCGGAAGATTCGGGAACAAGGGGTAGATGGAGGCCTCGGCGCGACTATGTCAGAACATACGGAACATCATATTGTCTCTCCCAAAATCTATATCACCATCTTCGGAGCGTTGATGGTCTTCACCGCCGTGACGGTGGCGGTCGCGCGCTTCGATCTGGCATCGGTCTGGGGCCCGCTCAACATCATCGTGGCGATGTCGGTTGCGCTCGTCAAGGCAACCTTGGTCGTGCTCTACTTCATGCACGTCAAGTACAGTTCTCGATTGACGCAGGTGATTGTGATTGCGGGCCTTTTCTGGCTGGTGATCCTGCTCGTCTTCACCTTGAGCGACTACTTTGCGCGACGTGGCTGGCCGACTCCGCTCGGACAGGTCTAGGTCCAGATATTTCGCCGGCACTGACGGGGCCCTGCCAATCCTGCATCTGGTTCAGGATTGGCAGGGTTTTCTACGTGACAGCCCTTGACGAGATGTGAAGAGATGATTGCACCATCGAGACACGAAGAAGAAATCGAAGATGAAGATGTATCCAACCCAAAACCTTAGCGGCTTTGTGTCTTCGTGTGAGAAAAAACAACTGGGCCCGCGCTGGGGGGGAAGAGGCTCACACGGAGGCACGGAGAACACCAAGAAGAAGATTGGGAATTGAACAGCGTCAACAAGCGATCAATGTCTGAACGGAAGACATCCTTGCACCACAGTGAGATCACCGAGAAGAAGATTGACCCCCTTGAAGTTCATTAACGCCGTGAGTAGTTACGGCAAGACAGAACGGCTCAACTGGAACGCTGATCAGCCAAGATCCCCAGGGGAAGATTGGGCGAGGGTGGCCAACCCTCCCCTGACTGGGCATCCTCAGGTTGCCATCGATCGCCTCGACCCACTTCCTCGACGAGAATTCTTTTTCCTCACCTCCAAATTTCCCTCTAGACAAATTGAATGGACCGGATAAACTGTTCTCGTTGAGGTCCCCCGCGGTCTTAGCGCTGAAAAGTGTCGAACCGACTCCTCGCTCTTCCCCCCGTGTTGTCATCCCGCTCTCGCCAACCAGATTGAGGTACCCGCCATGAACTTTTCCCTGTCCCAAATTGCCAGGCATCGGACAGCTCTGGTCGTCCTGATTCTCGCCGGTCTCTCGTTCCATCTGCTTCCCTTGCCGCAGCTCTTTTCCGGCGTAGAAGTTCGGGGAGTTGGGGCAGCGATGCAGAACAGCCCATCGATCAAGATTGAAGGCCCGATCCTCGCCCTCCCCGCCGAAGTGGGATGGGTTGGGGAGTGGACGATCGGTCGGACGAAGGTCAATGTCACCTCGAAGACCAAGATTGAAGGACGTCCCGCCATCTCGGCATACGCTGAAGCGCAGGTCACCCGGCAGTCGAATGGCGGCTACGAGGCGACGAAGATCGAGATCAGATCGATCCCAACCCCGAGCACAGAGACCTCCTTCGTCGACCGCATTGAGGAGTTGCCGAGCACACCGGGCAGGATTGGGAATTGGAAGATTGGGAGCCGCACGGTCGTCGTCAACGATCTGACCAGAATCGATGCGCGGTCAAGTGAGGTGGCGATTGGTGCCAATGCCTTGGTCCGGGCGAGTAGTGGACCGGCAGGCACGCTGATTGCTGCCGAGATTAACATCCTGCCCGCGCCACCTGCCCCGGGGCCACTCAAGATGGTCGGCCGGATTGAGAAGTTGCCTACTCCAACCATAACGAATGAAGGATCAAGTGGATGGCCAGGGGACTGGGTCATCAGTGGACGGACCCTCATCGTCACCCAACAGACGGTCATCGAGGAGCGGAATGGGAAGGTGATGATCGGCGCCGAGGTCGAGGTGACCGTCAGCATCACGGGCGGTGAGAGGTACAGCGCGACCAAGGTTGTCGTTCTGCCAATGATTCAACTGCCTCCCCTCCCCGTTTCACTGCGTGGAAAGATCGAGAGCCTGCCGACGACGAGCGGTTTTATCGGAGATTGGCAAGTCGCCGGAAGAACGATCAAGGTGACCGCCCAGACGCGCATAACCGGGAAGACGACCCGACTGGTGGTCGGTGCGCTCGTCGAAGTGCGCGGCATCGTCGAGAACGGGCAAGTCCAGGCGAGTGCCGTGACAGTCTTGGAAGACGAGGCAACGTCCGGCAACATCACCTTTGTTGGGGAGATTACCAGCATCCAGCCGTCGGTGACCGCCAGCACTGGGCCATCCCTCGTCGGGACCTGGAAGGTAGGCGAGCGGACGGTGCAGGTCGTCGCCACGACCAAGATCGATCAGAGCAATGGCTCGGCCCAAGTCGGGGCGATCGCCGAGGTCGAAGGATCGGTCCAGCCAGACGGCACGGTGTTGGCCCGCGAGATTGAGATCAAAAGAGGGACAGGAAGCGCGGTCAGTTACACCCGTTTCTATGGGACGATCGAGACTCTCCCGAATGGCGGACCGCTCACTGGGACCTGGGTCGTCAGTGGTCGTCAGGTGACCGTCGGAGCACGGACCCGGATCGTCCGGGAGCACGGGACCCCGGCCGTGGGTGCCTTCGTCCAGGTCGAGGGGAGTCAGCGCGCGGATGGTGCCGTCGATGCCGTGACCATCCAAGTGGAACGCGACAAGGACGCCCCAGCCGGGACGATCGGCTTCCTCAATTTCTATGGCAGCGTTGTCGCCCTGCCCCCCCCGAGTGAGGGCAAGTTCCTCGGGGAGTGGACTATCGGATCGAGCAATCGTCAAGTCGTGGTCGACGCCCAGACCAGGATCGAGACGCAACGTGGGGAGATTAAGGTCGGCGCTTTTGTCGAGGTCAAGGGGTACCTTTCGGTCAGCGGGCCGGTCAAAGCGATCTCGATTGCGGTGCGGCCCACGCCGCCGGCCGGATCTCCGATCGGCAGCCTCAGCTATCTCGAGTTCATTGCCAGGATCACCGAGCTGCCGGCGGCCGCCAACTTCATCGGTCAGTGGACCTTCGACAACGGTCGCAAGGTCAATGTCCGTCGCTCGACTTTGATCGACCGACAGCGCAGCCGGATTGAGGTCGGGGCCCTTGCTGAGGTGGTCGGAGCCGAACTGCCCAACGGTGAGATCGACGCCCGTTCGATTGAGGTCGAGTTCGGTACCACAACGACGGCTGCCGGATTCACCCAGTTCCGACCAATCACCTCGGTCAGCGCGGCGAGCTACGCTCCGGGTGGATCTTCAGCCTCGATCATTGCGTCATTTGGGACGGATCTGGCGACGACGACCGAGACCGCACCGTCACTTCCGTTGCCGATCGATCTCGGTGGAGTGAGCGTGATGGTTGATGGACGTCCCGCTGGCCTCTTCTTCGTCTCGCCGGGACAGATCAACTATCAGGTTCCGGATGAGCTGCTGCCGGGCGTCGCCAGGGTCAGCGTTCTGCGGAATGGTCAGCCGGTGGCCCAAGGAACGATCGAGATCAACGCGACCACCCCAAGCGTCTTCACGGCCGATAGCAGTGGAGCCGGAACGCCCGCCGGTCAGGTGCTGCGCGTCAAGTCGAATGGGGAGGTCCGCTACGAGCCTCTCTCCCGTTGGGATGGCGGATCGGGCCGTGTCCTCCCGGTGACGATCGAACGACAGCAGGGGGATCAGCTCTTCCTCGTGCTCTACGGGACCGGATGGAGTGGGATCGAAGATCAGGATGGGAATGCCGCCAACGGCGTCGCCGAACTGGTCGAGGTGACCAGCGGAACGAACCGGCTCGATGTTCTCTACGCGGGCAAGGCCCCGGGCTATGCGGGGCTCGATCAGCTCAACCTCACCCTTCCCGCCTCCCTCGTCGGAGAGGTCAACCTGACGATCCGCGTCCGGGATGGCGAGGGGAATGTCCGTCGGTCCAACGAGGTGACGATCCGCGTCCGATAGGTGTAAGGCCACTTGACGGAGGGGGGGGACGCTTCGGCGCCCCCCCCTCCAATCTCCAGTCTAATCCGCATTTCTCATCAGAATTTCCAGGAGCGCCAGATGACACAGGAAGAAACTCTCAGCATCCCTGATGCAGGCTGGTGAGATCAGTTTGCCCCGAAGGGGCAACGCATACCAGCCCAGGGCAACGCCCTGGGAACCTTGCCCGACATCCCCCCGCGTTCTGAAGGAACGCCGCATAAAAGAGAATTGAAAATGGAGAATGG
>JBMOHS010000042.1:0-23600 GCA_049317725.1 Blastocatellia bacterium | reverse complement strand
CCATTCTCCATTCTCATACGATCTCACGTTCGCGCAGGTATTTGATCTTGTCGCGCAGACTGGCAGCCCGTTCAAACTGGAATTGGCGAGCGGCGTCGCGCATTTCGCCCTCCAGTTGGGTGAGGGTCTCAGCCAGTTTTTCGCGGGAGTAGTTGGCATAGTCGTCGAGTTGGAGCGGGACTTTGAAGTAGTCCGCTTCATAAGCGGTGACGAGGGTTGCCTCGATCGGCTTGACGATCGATTGCGGGGTGATGCCGTGGGCGAGGTTGAAGGCGTGCTGCTTCTCGCGGCGCCGGCTGGTCTCGTCGAGGGCGCGCCGCATCGAGTCGGTCATCCGATCGGCATAGAGGATCGCCTTCCCCTGGGCGTGGCGGGCAGCGCGACCGATTGTCTGGATGAGCGAGGATTCGCTTCGCAGAAAGCCCTCCTTGTCGGCGTCGAGGATGGCGACCAGCGAGACCTCGGGGAGGTCGAGCCCCTCTCGCAGGAGGTTGATCCCGACGAGGACATCGAACTCCCCGCGCCGCAGATCCCGCAGAATCTTGATCCGCTCGAGGGTGTCGATCTCCGAGTGCATGTACCGGACTCGAATGCCGAGGTCGCTGTAGTAGTCGGCGAGGTCCTCGGCCATCTTCTTGGTGAGGGTGGTGACGAGGACGCGCTCTTGTCGGCTGACCCGCTCGCGGACCTCGCCAAGCAGGTCGTCGATCTGGCCCCGGACTGGGCGGACGTCGACAATCGGATCGAGCAGGCCCGTCGGACGGATGATCTGTTCGACGAACACGCCTTCCGCTTTGGTTAACTCATACGGACCGGGGGTCGCCGAGACATAGATCGCTTGGCCGACGCGTGCCTCCCACTCCTCGAACTTGAGCGGGCGGTTGTCGAGGGCGGAGGGCAGCCGGAATCCAAAATCGACCAGCGTCTGTTTGCGGGCCCGGTCGCCGTTGTACATCCCCCGGATCTGCGGGATCGACTGGTGGCTCTCGTCGATGATGACGAGGGTGTCCGAGGGGAGATAGTCGAAGAGGGTCGGCGGAGGAGATCCGACGGGCTTCCCGGTGAGGTGGCGCGAGTAGTTCTCGACGCCACGGCAGTAGCCGAGTTCATTGAACATCTCGAGGTCGTACATGACCCGTTGGTGGAGGCGCTGCGCTTCGACCAGTTTCCCCTGCTCGATCAACTGGGGCTCCCACCACTCGAGCTCCTGCTTGATCGTCTGGACAGCCCGCTTGACCGACTCACGCGTCGTCACATAATGGGTCTTGGGAAAGATCGGGAGGCGGCTTTCGTGGGTTCGGATCACCTCCCCGAGAAGGGGATCGATCGTACTGATCGAGTCGATCTCATCGCCCCAGAGTTCGATCCGCACCGCTTGGTCCTGGTAGCTCGGGTAGACCTCGACGACATCGCCCCGGACCCGGAAGGTCCCGCGCCGGAATTCGATGTCGTTGCGCTCGTAGAGCAGCTCGACCAGTCGGCGGATCAGCTCCTGTCGGCTGATCCGCTGGCCGGGTTCGATCCACATCAGCATTCCATAGTAGGCGTTCGGATCGCCAATGCCATAGATCGCGGAGACCGAGGCGACGATGATCACATCCCGCCGCTCAAAGACGGAACGGGTCGCCGAGAGGCGGAGGCGGTCGATCTCGTCGTTGATCGTCGCCTCCTTCTCGATGTAGGTGTCGCTCGCCGGGACATAGGCCTCCGGTTGGTAGTAGTCGTAGTAGCTGACGAAGTACTCGACCGCGTTGTGGGGGAAGAAGGTCTTGAACTCTTGATAGAGCTGCGCGGCGAGCGTCTTGTTGTGGGCCATGATCAGGGCAGGCCGGTTGACGGCTTCGATCACCGAGGCGACGGTAAAGGTCTTCCCGCTCCCCGTGATGCCCAGCAGCACTTGGTGCTTCTCCCCCTGTTGAAGGCCTTCGACGAGGGCTTTGATCGCGGTTGGTTGATCGCCTTGCGGACGGTATTCCGAGACGAGCTGAAATTGGGAGGTCATGGTGGTTCTCTTCTTCGGGACGCGGGTCCAGCGCGCCAAGTCGAACATCGGCTCCTCGACGCCGGATGGTCCATTCGGGTCGAGGGCGGAAAAAGAGCCATCATATCACAGAGGCCGCGCGGTCTTCCCGGGGGGGATCCACTTGCGAACCGACCCGTTCCGAGATCCCCGCAGAACGGTTGCCGAGCCGGGAAGGTCGGTGCATGATCTCCCCTGCGCCCGTGGCGCACCACGACGACCCGTGGGGACTCCCCGCACCCCTTTGCCGCCCGGACAGGCAGCGGCTCACCTTGAGAGAGGACGATATGGACGACAAGACGAAGAACGAGAAGAACGAATCAACGATGACCCGGCGCAGCTTTCTCGACCAGGGAGCCCGTCTGACGGCTGGCGCAACGGCGGCGGGGATATGGGGGAGTGCTACCGGAGAGGCGGGCACCGCCCGTCGCCGGCTGGCACTCGTCGGGACGGGCAGTCGCGGGACGTCGATGTGGGGCACGGGCGTCGTCCTGCCCTATGGCGAGCATGTCGAGTTTGTCGGGCTCTGCGACAGCAACCGCAAGCGGGTTGAGGTCGCCAAACAGCTCATGGGCGTCGATTGCCCGACCTACACCGACTTTGACCGGATGATCCGCGAGTCGAAGCCCGACACCGTCATCGTCACCACCCGGGACTCCTCGCACGATCAGTACATCGTGCGCGCCCTCGAACTGGGCTGCCAAGTGATCACCGAGAAGCCGATGACGACCGACGAACACAAGTGCCAGCGCGTCCTTGACGCCGAGAAGAAGTACGGTCGCCCGATCATCGTCGGATTCAATGCCCGATGCTCGGCGATTGCCGAGAAGACCCGCGAGTACATCGCGTCAGGTGTCCTCGGCCCGATCACTTCGGTCGACTTTCACTGGTACCTCGATGTGCAGCATGGGGCTGATTATTTCCGTCGCTGGCACGGCCAACGTGAGTACTCCGGCTCCCTCTGGGTCCACAAGGCAACCCACCACTTCGACCTCATCAATTGGATCATGCAGGCCGAGCCGGTCGAGGTCCACGCCAACGGCGAACTGCGCCACTACGGCCGCAACAGCCCGATCCGCGGAACCAACTGTCGGACCTGCTCCCACAAATCGAGCTGCGCCTTCTACTGGGACATGACCCGCAACGCCCGCGCCATGCAGATGTATGCCGACTGCGAGTCGGAGGATGGCTACCTTCGCGACGGCTGCCTCTTCCGCGAAGAGATCGATATCTGGGACACGATGACCGCCAATGTCCGCTACGACAATGGGGCGCTGATGAGCTACTCGCTCAATGCGTTCATGCCCTACGAGGGCTACACCATGTCGTTCAATGGGCTCAAAGGACGGCTCGACGTGCGGACCTACGACCGCCAGCCGTGGCCCGTCGCTTCGAGTGCCGAGTTCCGGCTGAGCCGCAATTTTGGCCCCTCGGAGTTGGTTGAGGTCAAAGTGGGCAGCGCCGACCACGGCGGTGCCGATCCGAAGCTCAAGGACATGATCTTCAAGCCGGGCACGCCCGACCCGCTGCGCCAGTTGGCCGGCTCGCGCGCCGGGGCGATGTCCCTGCTGACGGGCGTTGCCGCCTACCGGAGCATCGAGCGCAAAGCCCCGGTCCGCATCGCCGATCTCGTCCGGTTCTAAGGAATTTCCCGACGTGCTTGGCGATTCACGGCATTGATCGCTCGATCGGCCAGTCAAATGAAGTGAACTTGGAAGGAAATGAAGATGACTCTCTCCCCAGACCGTTATTTTGATTCCGAGCCGCGCCACCTCGAGATGGCGCGGCGGCTCTACTCGTTGGTGGCGGATGCGCCGCTCGTCTGCCCTCACGGCCACGTCGACCCGCGGATGTTCGCCGACCCGGACTACCAGTTTGGCTCTCCAGCCGATCTGCTGCTGATCCCGGACCACTACATCTTCCGCATGCTCTATTCGCAGGGGATTCCGCTCGAGTCACTCGGCATTCCCCGGCTGGATGGCGGGCCGGTCGAGACCGACCATCGCAAGATTTGGCAGCTCTTTGCCGACCACTTCCAACTCTTCCGTGGGACACCGACCGGGATGTGGCTCGCCCACGAGCTGCACGATGTCTTTGGCGTCGAGGAGAAGCTGACCTCGCGGACGGCCCAGGCCGTCTATGACCAGATCGCCGACTGCCTGACCAAGCCCGAATTCCGGCCGCGTCGCCTCTTCGAGCAGTTCCGGATCGAGGTCCTCGCGACGACCGATGCCGCGAGCGATCGGCTCGAGCATCACCAGGCCATTCGGGACTCCTCGTGGCCGGGGCGGATCGTCCCGACCTTCCGCCCCGATGGCGTAGTCAATATCGATCGCCCCGATTGGAAAGAGAACCTGCTTGCCCTCGGCGAGGTCTGTGGGTACGAGATCTCCAGCTATTACCAATTGATACGGGCTTTGGAAGAGCGGCGGGCCTTCTTCCGCGAGATGGGGGCGACCGCTACTGATCACGCCGCGCTGACCCCCTGGACGGGGGTGCTGACAGATGCCGAGGCCGAGACGATCTTCGAGCACGCCTTGCGTGGCACCGCCACCGCCGACGAGGCGACCCGCTTCACTGGCCATCTGCTGATGGAGAACGCGCGGATGAGCATCGAGGATGGACTGGTCATGCAGTTCCACCCCGGCTCCTACCGGAATCACAACCCAGTCATCTTCGAGCGGTTCGGCTACGACAAGGGCTGCGACATCCCCGTGCAGGTCGACTTCACGCAGGGCCTGCGCCCCTTGTTGACCCGTTATGGCAATGATCCTCGGCTGACATTGATCCTCTTCACCCTCGACGAGACGACCTATTCGCGCGAACTGGCCCCGCTGGCCGGCCATTACCCGGCGGTGCGCCTCGGGCCCCCCTGGTGGTTCCATGACAGCCTCAACGGGATGCGTCGCTACCGCGACCAAGTCATGGAGACGGCCGGGCTCTACAACACGGTTGGCTTCAATGATGACACGCGTGCCTTCCCCTCGATCCCGGCACGCCACGACTTGGCGCGCCGCGCCGATGCCAACTGGATCGCCAGCCTCGTCCTGCGTGGCATCATCGACGAGGCCGATGCCGAAGAGATGATCCACGATACGGCCTACCGTCTGGCCCGAAAGGCCTACAAGTTCGCCTGACGCTCCCGCACGAGAAGTCCATCCCCTCTTGATCGGGGGGATGGACTCCCCCATCCTCTTTTCTGATGAACTTTTCTGAGACTCTCACCTATCTGCATCAGCTCGGCAACGAAGTGCTGACGATGAACCTCGGCTTGGAGGCGATCCGTCGTCTCTGTGCCGAATTGGGAGACCCCCAGCAAGCATTTCCCGCGATCCACATCGCCGGGACGAACGGGAAGGGCTCGACGGCAGCGATGACCGAGGCGATCTTGCGTGCGGCTGGGTACCGCACGGGCCTCTACACCTCGCCCCATCTGGTTTCTGTTACCGAACGCATTCGTGTCGCGGGGGAACCGATTCCGCCCGATGACTTTGCCCGCCTCGCGACGATGGTGCGACAGGCCGGTGAGCGACTTCGGCACGAAGGGCAGCTTGAGACTGGCCCCACCTTCTTCGAGTTGATCACGGCGATTGGCTACCTCTGGCTGGCCGAGCAGCGCGTCGATCTGGCAGTGCTCGAGGTTGGGATGGGGGGGCGTCTCGATGCGACCAACATTTGTCGGCCCGTGATCACGGCAATTACTCCGGTCGGGCTTGATCACCAGCAGTATCTCGGCCCGACCGTGGCCGCCATTGCCGCCGAGAAGGCCGGCATCATCAAGCCGGGCGTCCCCGTCGTCATTGCGCCGCAGGAGCCGGCGGCCCGTCAGGTGATCCTTGCCCGGGCGGCGGAACTGGCCGCTCCCACCAGTGAGGGACGAGTCGTCACCGAGCGGGTCGAGCCGGCCGACGATCTCCGGCAGCGTGTCGCTTTCCGGTCCTCCTGCGGCCACCTCACGCCTCGATTGGCCCTGCGGGGAGATCACCAGCGGATCAACGCTGCGACCGCCATCTCGATCGTCGAGCTGCTGCCGGCTCTCGGGTGGCCGATCGGCGCGGACGCGATCCTTCACGGACTCGAGACGGCCCACTGGCCGGGGAGGCTCGACCTGCGGCGGGGGCCGACACCCGGCCCTTCGCTCCTCATCGATGGTGCCCATAATCTCGCGGGCATCGAAGTGCTCTGTAACTTTCTCACGGAGCATTGCGTCCATTACCCTCTCACCTTGATCTTTGGCGTCATGCGGGACAAAGATGTCGCGGCCATGACGGAGCGGCTCTTTCCGCTCTTTCGACAGATCATCTTGACGGGGGTCGCCAGCCCGCGTGCGCTCGACCCGGCGGAGATCACGCCAGCCCTCGCCGTCGAGAGGGTGGCCAGCCTGCCGCACGCGCTCGAGCTCGCGCGTCGGGTAACGCCCGCTGACGGGCTGATCGTCGTCGCTGGCTCGCTCCACTTGGTCGGGGAGGTTCTTGCGACTCTCGGCTGAAGATCATTGGACTGAGCGGGGACCGAGTCGGCGCCGTAGTCGCGCCCGTTCTCGCATCCCAGCCAAACTTGACAGGAGGTGAAAGATGGATCGACGGAGATTTCTGGCCCGTTCAGCGGGTTCGATGGTCGGACTGGGCGCGCTGATGCCGGCAGTTCGGGCTCAATCCACGGCATCGGGGCGCGTCCTGGTGATCGGTGCGGGTCTTGCTGGATTGACTGCCGCGCGTGTGCTCCAGGATCAGGGCAAGGATGTCGTTGTCATCGAAGGACGGGACCGGATCGGGGGGCGAATCTGGACGAGCAACTCTTGGGAAGGACTTCCAGTCGATCTCGGAGCGAGCTGGATTCACGGCGTGACGGGAAATCCGCTCAGTGCGCTCGCCGTCCAGACCCGGACCCGCCAAGTCCCAACCAGCTACAATCGCTCCCGTACCTACCACACCTCCGGCCGGACTCTGACCCGGATGGAAGAGTCGTCCCTCGACAACTACAGCCGCGTCCTCTATCGCGCAATCGAGCGTGCCCGAACGGCGGGCACCGATACCTCCATCCGCCAGGTTGCCAATCAACTGATCGATCAATACAGATCCGCTCCAGAGGCACGACCCTACCTCAACTATGTTCTCAACAGCGAGATTGAGCACGAATACTCCGGCAGTGCCTCCAGCCTCTCCAATAGATGGTACGACGATGACCGGGAATACGCAGGCGGGGACGTGCTTCTCTCCCCTGGGTACGGGGCACTCACGGGCCATCTTGCCCAAAACCTGCGGATCGAGTTCAACCAGACGGTGCAGGAGATCGATTGGAGTGGATTGCCGGTGCGCGTCAAAACCGACAAGGAAGAGTTCTCGGCCGACCGGGTCCTCGTCACGCTCCCCCTTGGCGTGCTGCAATCACGGAGTGTTCGTTTCACTCCGTCATTGCCTTTCGCACTCCAGAATTCGATCGACCGGCTGGGGATGGGCGTTCTCAACAAATGCGTCCTGCGCTTTGCGACCGTCTTCTGGCCGACCGACCTCGATTGGATCGGGTATATCCCGGAGAAGCACGGGGAGTGGGCCGAGTGGTTCAGCTGCCGCCGGACACTCAACCAGCCGGTGCTGGTCGGCTTCAATGCAGCCGATCGGGGCCGCGAGATCGAGTCGCTCAATGACGGCGAGATTGTCGAATCGGCCTTGGCCACGCTCCGAACCCTCTACGGATCCAGGGTCCCCACCCCGGTCGATTACCAGATTACCCGCTGGGCGTCTGACCCGTTCGCGAGAGGATCCTACTCCTTCAATGCTGTTGGCTCGGTCCCGCTCATGCGAGACGAGCTGGCGCGCCCGCGCTCCGGCCGACTCTTCTTTGCCGGGGAGGCGACCCATCGGCAATTTTTCGGCACTGCGCACGGCGCCTACCTCTCGGGCCAACGCGCGGCGAATGAGATCGTCACCAGTCTTCCCCGCTGAGCATCGCTCAGCGGGACACTCCCAGTGGACACCACCATGCTTCGTCCGGCTATCTCACACGTTATCTTCCACCTCGGACTGAAGATCGGCGTTCCATCCAAGCCCCACCGCGACGTTCAAGCAATCCCCCCGGCCCCGCGCCGATCTGCAAGCGCGACCAACCGCCCATTTTTCCGCCGCAACTTCTCTTCCGCTTGAGACCGATTTTACGTTTCGCTGACTTCGTCTTAAGGACACCCCGGTAGAATCCCGCCCTTACTACCTTTGGTTGGTCAACCAGCAGCCGATCCACTCACGCGCGGAGGGACGCCGAAGTGCGCCGAGCGGGAGCATCGATCGACGGAGCGTCGAATAAACGAGGGGAGAACAGTATGGAACGAGGAGAGAGGTTCCGGTGGCATCAGGCCCTGCTTTTGGGGCTGAGTCTGGCACTGGGTTGGGGAATCCACGTCACTGCATTTGGACAGGCCGGACCAACCGGCAATTTGGGTGGGAGTGTGCTGGATACGACCGGGGCGGTTGTCTCCGGAGCGAAAGTGACAGCGACGAGTACAGAGACGGGGCTGACCCGGACCGTTGTAGCTGATGGGGAGGGGCGCTGGCAGTTGGCGGTGCTCCCGGTTGGCCCGTACAAAGTCCAGTTTGAGGCCCCCGGTTTCAGCAGCTCGGTCGCGAATGTGACGATCGAGGCGGCGGTTCCGCGTCAACTTGACATCAAGATGGAGGTCGGACAGGTCAGTATCGAGGTCGTGGTGAGTGACACAACTCCGCTCCTGACGCCTTCGACGGTGACGACCTTCCGGCAGTTGAATGCGGAGGAACTGACCAAGGTTCCGACGGCGACACGAAGCTTCACCCACCTGCTCTCGGCGGAAGCCGGGGTGAGCGCCGATCTGCCGCCGGTGTTGACCAACGGCAATGGCAACATCTCGCCCTCGGTCAATGGAACGAGGACGACCAGTACGAGTCTGAGCTTCAACGGGATCGACGCGACCAACATCACTTCGAATGAGGGCTCGCTCAACAACAACATCTCGCCCTCCCCCGAGTCACTTTCGGAGGTCAAGCTGCAGACGAGCCTCTACGATGCCTCGACCGGCCGCTCGGGTGGTGGAAATTTCCAGTTGGTCACCCGGGGGGGATCGAATGAGCTGCACGGCTCGCTCTACCATTATCTGCAGAACGAGCGACTCAACGCCAACGACTTCTTCTTCAATAAGGACGGGATTGCACGTCCGCGCGCCAGACGGAACGAAGGGGGCTTGACGATTGGCGGTCCAGTCCGCAAGAACAAGCTCTTCTATTTTGGCAACTACCAGCGGACGGAGGCGAGCACGGCCTTTGTCCCGACGGCGAGCAGCATCTCGGTTCAGCCACAGGCGCTGCAACTGATCAATGGAGCGCGCACCAAAGAGAATCTCTTTGCGGCCTTCAGCCAGTTGAATCCGGGCATCACTGCATCGATTCCCAACGCCGCGGCGATCTCTGATGTCGCGGTGCGACTGCTCAATATCAAGAACCCGGCCACGGGAGACTTCTTCATCCCGGCCCCCCGTGGCAACAATGTCGTTGGGCGAGATATCAATACCGGTTCGGGAGCCGACCTCTCGGTTGGTGGCAACCCCTACGTCCGGCAGCGCAATGTCTTTCCGGCGACCTTCAAGCAGGATCAGTTCACGACCCGGCTGGATTATCGGCCGTCGGAAAACAACACGCTCAGTGGGACGTTCTTCTTCTCTAACTTCCCCGGCTTCGATCCATTTCCGGATCCAAACAGCCTCGTCTCGCCGGTGACTTTGAAGCGGAGTGACCGGAACCGAACGCTGGCCATCTCCGACATCCATTCGTTCAGCCCGTCGGTCATCAACGAAGTGCGGTTTGGGCTCTTCTTCCTCAACAACACTCGGGTGCTCGATGATCCGTTCCTCGAGATCACCAATGAGTCGGTCGGCATTCCCAACCCGGCGTTGGCCTTCGACCAGGGCCCTGGGACCCGCCGCTTGGGCCACTACATTGGTCGTCCAGGCACGCTGATGGAGCGATTCTCGTTCGGGGGGACCAACGACTCCTTCAACCGGCGCGAGCAGCGGACGTGGAGCGTGGCCAACAACCTGACGTTGCTCAAGGGGGCGCACAGCCTGCGATTGGGTGGGGAGTACAAGAACCACTCGTTCGACAGCGCGCTGCCGGAAGAGCAGGCGACCGAGTTTGAGAAGTTCGACAACTTTACGATGCTGTTGCGCGGCCTCGCCGTTGAGGCGGATACCCAGTTCGGCGTGACCGAGAAGCAGTTCCGTTTCCGCGATACCAGCCTCTACGTCGCCGACGACTATCGGCTCAGCTCACGCCTCAACCTCAATCTTGGCGCCCGCTGGGAGTGGTTTGGCTGGCCAGAGGAGCGCAACGGGCTGATTGGCAACTTCGTTCCGGGAGCAGTGACCGACTTCTCGACACCACTGCCCGGATTCCTGGTGGCCGGGAATGTCAAGCCAACCGGATTCAAGGCGATCGACGACGCGGTAGCCGCGACCAAAAAGGCCTCGAACAACCATACGCTCAACGGGCAGGATTGGAACAACATCGCCCCACGCTTCGGTTTTGCCTTCACCCCATTCTCGAATGGGCGACTGGTCATCCGGGGAGGCTACGGCATCTTCTATGACCGCCCGTCGGCGGCCTTCATCAACACAATCTTCTCGAACTATCCGTTCCTGCGAGAGGCGGAGGTGACCTTCCCGGCCAGTGCGGTCCCGCTGACGCGAGCCTGGTCGAATCAGAACCCCAATCAGCCATTCAATCAGTATCTGCCCAATCGGGTCGTCCGCACGGGCGGTGCGAATGGCACCTACCAGATTCGGGACAATACTGGAGTCGCGATTGGGGCCGACGGTCGTCCGAATCCGATCGATCCGGCCACCGGCCAGCCGTTCCGCGGCAACATCGCCGAGACCTTCGAGTTTCGCGCGGTCGATCAGAACCTGCGTACCCCCTACATTCAGCAGTGGAATGTCGGATTTCAGTACGAGCTGAGCCGCGACCTGATGTTTGAAGCGCGCTACAACGGAACGCGCGGAGTCAAACTGCTGCAGGCGACCTCGTTCACCCAGGGGTTTGATCTCAACAACCCGGCGACTCCTGATTTCCTCTTCGAGCGGTTCAACCAAGCCTATGTTGCCGCCGGGGCACCCAATGGTCCGCTCAACGCGGGAAACACTGCCCGCCAGCGCGGTCTGGGCCGGGCGTTCGGGTTTCAGAACCCCTATATTCTCGGCGTTGCACCGACCTGCGCCAATGGCCAGATCAACATGCCGGCCAACGCGCCGGTCGACCTCAACCTCGCGAATCGTCTGAGCTGCACTGCGGCCAATGCGCTCCAGGGGGGATCGGTGATCACCTTCGAGGGACGAACACCCTTCCTTGGCTTCGACGTCCCGGAGGCGGTGCTGCTTGGCAACTCGGCCTTCTCGAACTACCATTCCGCCCAGTTCAGCCTGACGCGCCGGTTCTCCAAGGGCTTGCAGTTCAATCTCGCCTACAGCCTTTCCAAGGCGATGGACAACAGCTCGGTCGAGCCGGGAAGCACGGCGGGCAGTGGCAAGCCGGATCTTCCGAATGCCGGATTCACCGCCCAGGGCGATGCCTTCAACACCCGTGCCAACTATGCCCCATCCGATTTTGATCGGGCCCATCGCTTCAGTGCGAGCTTCGTCTATGAACTGCCCAGCTTCGGGTCCAACTCGAAGCTGGTCAAGGGCTGGCAGGTCTCTGGATTCCTCCAGAATCAGACCGGCACGCCCTTCTCGGTCTTCTCGGCGGAGGTGGTGGCGGCGAGCGCTGCCAACTATGCCAGCACCCGGCTCGGTTCAGGTGGTCTCTACCGACTTGCCTTCGGCCGGCCGAGCCTCTGTGGCTCGCTCAGCGATCTTCGCCAGGGGGGAAGTGATCGGACGGAACGCTACTTCAATCCCGGGGTGCTCTGCTCGCCACTGACGGTCGCCGGCGGGTACCCGAACAATCTGGGCTTTGGCAATCTCGGTCGCAACACGCTGCGGGCCCCGGCCCAGCAGCGGTTCGATGTGGGCTTGGCCAAGAACACACAGGTCACTGAGAGGGTCGGACTTGAGTTCCGCTGGGAGATCTTCAACCTTCTCAACACCGTCAATTTCGCAGCTCCCGAGAATGTCATCGGCGACAGCGGAACGGACTTTAACAAGATTGCCAATACGATTGGTGGACCTCGCGTGATGCAGTTTGGGCTCAAGCTCAAATTCTGATCACGGGCAATCACGGTGGGATCGTTGACGGTTTGACGATTCCTTGCGGAAGTCCGGGGAAGGGGGGAAGGATCATGTCCGTCGGGAGAGCCCGAGACGTGCCTTCAACTTCCCCGGACTTCGTTTTTTGGGGGGGGGCCGTAGATTTCAGTACGACCCCACTGCCGGCGTCGGTCAACGCGAGGGGCAGTGGGGCGGCGGAGTTCTACCGCAGGCGTCCGAGCAGCGGCGTGATCGTCCGGGTATTGTATTTCTCGAAGTATTCCAGGATCTCGCTGGTCAACGGAAATTGCTCTCGTCCCAGGTAGGGGTAGGACTTCATTCCGTGGAAAGGGAGTTCTCCGATGGTCTCCGGGCGAGCGGAGTGGAGATCCATGTCCTTGCCGAAGCCGGCGGTGTAGAGGAGGAAGGTGCGCTTCCAGCCGCGTGGGAGGCGTGGGAGGCGGGTGGCGTCGAAATCGACCTGCAGCTCATCGCCGTTACGGGTGATCACATACCGGTTGTCGGGAGTAGTTAGCAGCTCACGCACGTCGCCATATCGCGTGTAATTTCCGGAATGGGTCTTCCAGGGAGCCGATGGTTCGATGGTTCGATAGTCGTAGAGGAGTGGACGACGACCATCGGGGGAGTATTCACGAGGGAAGCCCCGCCAGTGCAAGTCGGCCGCCGTCGCGTCGAGGGTCGTTGTCCGCGTCTTGAAATTGCCCTCCGAACTATCGACGAGGATCTGATCCCAATAGATGCGCATCCCGGTGACGATGCGCACCCGTCGGTCGTCGGTCAAGAACTTGCCGGTGAGATCGACCGTCATCGTCTTGGGCAGGCCAGCCGGGAAGCCCATCTGCGGGAGGACGGTCTGCCAATGGCCCTGCGCGTCTTTGACTTGGAGGTAGGGGGGGATCAGCCGTTCACCGGCCTGGGCGGCGGCAAAGTTCGAGGTCGAGTCGGCGTAGTCGATCCAGGCCGTCATCAGAAGGACCACCGGAGATGCCGGGTTGAGGGGCCCGAGGTCGAGTTCAATGGCGTGCTCGCGTGCGTAGCCCTTGAAGGGCAGCTTCGCGAACTCCTCCGGGTAGCGTCGGTCGATGGTGCGGATCAGCGGCAGGATGTCGTTGCCTCGATCGTCGCGGGCGCTGACTGGCGGCCGGGCACCACGGGTCGCATAGAGCTTGAATTCGGGGAAGGGCGGGCCGGGCATGAGCCGCTCGTTGGGATAGACCTCGATCTCGGCGGGATGGTCGATGGCGAGGAGTCGCACAGCATCGAAGAAGATCACCTCTTCGAGCTGGTTGTTGAGACGGAGCGAGAGGCGACCATCCTTCTCCCGCAGTTGTTGATCGGTGAGACGGATGTACTCGTCCGGATCGGGAGTGTTGAATTTTCCTGGGGCGACGAGGGAGCCAAAAGCCGACCCGCCAAGAAAGTCTGTGACGAACTGGTACTCTTCTCCATTCCAGGCGTAGAGGATCGGGCAGGAGGTTCCCTTGCGGTCGAGCTCTTCGATGCGGTTCGGGGGGGAGGTCTTGGCTTCCGCCTTGACGACCAGCTCAGACTGCAGAATTCCGGCGGGCCAGAAGAGCTGCACGGCGTCGACGGTGGAACGGTTGCCGAGACCAAAGATCATCTCGGTCGGGGCAGGGGCGGGGGAGGCGGCATAGACCTCCCGCTTCTGGCGCAGGCTGCCACTGCGCAGCTCGACCTTGGCGCCAATGGCACTGCGGTTGCTGGTGCGTCCGAGGACTTTGAGGCGGGCCACTTGCCGGAGTTGCCCGCTCGCCTGCAGGACCACCTCCTTCCCGTCCGCGCTGAGGGCGACGAGGTCACTGCCCCCGTCCCCGGTCAGATCCCCGAGTCCAAACATTCGCCCCTGGTGGAGGGCGCTCGTCGCTGGCCCGAGGGGGGCCGGGGCAGCGAGTCGCGTTCCGAGCCCGCGCTGCCCGACCATCTTCCCCTGGGTGAGGGTCACCACGTCGAGAATGCCGTCGTTGTCATAGTCGGCCATCTGGGCGCCCGTCGAACCGGTCAGCGGGGAAGCGTTGGCGACCTCGGCGAACGTGGCGCGACCCGTGCTGAGGAGAAGGCGATCGGCACCCGTTCGAGTCGGAAAGTAGAAGTCGGTGAAGTTGTCCTTGTTGAGGTCGCCGGCTGCGACGCCAAAGCCGTGGCTCACCATGCGCAGGCCAGCCTCGGCGGCAACTTCACGGAAAGAGCCGTCGCGCTGGTTGCTGAAGAGCTGGACCGGCTCGCCATACTGCACGAAGAGCAGGTCGACGTCCCGCTGGTTGTTGTAGTCGGTTCCGATGACTGCGGTCGTCTTGCGGGCCCCCCCGTCGAGGCCAGCCGGCCCCGCGATCTCGCTGAACTGCCCCATCCCGTTATTGCGGAAGACCAGGTTCTTTTGGCCTGGGAAGTCATCTGGAAAGACGGCACGCGCCCCCGCTTGGCTCGGAAACTGATCGAGATCGGCGAAGTTGCCAAGGACCAGGTCAAGGTCCCCGTCGTGGTCGAGGTCGATCCAGGCACCGCTCAAGGCCCAGGCCGGATAGGGGGTGGGCAGTCCGGTCTCTTTCGTCACCTCCTTGAATGTTCCGTCCCCCTGATTGCGCCAGAGGGAGAGGGAACGATGGCCGAAGGCGAGCAGGTCGGTCTTCCCGTCGTTGTCATAATCTCCCAGGACGACTCCGCTGACTGGGCCGGTGGCCCGCAGGCCCGATGACTCCGTCACCTCAGCAAAGGCCGGACGGCCGGGAGCCCCTGTATTCCGGAAGAGGCGCAGGACGGGACGACCCTCGGCGTCGAGCCCGGAGACGACGAGATCCGGTCGATCATCTCCATCCCAATCCCCGAGGGTCTGGCTGGTACTGAACGGGGTGATCAGCTCCCGGACCAGTGCCGGCGACCACTCCTCTTGGCGAATCTGACGGCCAAGGACGGTCTCGAGGCCTGCCGGCCCATTCGCGCCTGAAAGAATCGGGCCGACAACCCCTGTCTCGATGGCTCGATAGGCGACGCGGGGGCCTTCGAGTGGCAGCAGGTCTGGCTCGATTCCGGTCGTCACCAGCGCCTCCGCATACTTGCCCTGCTCCCCGTAGGTCAGCCCGAGCGTGGTCGCGTACCCGCCCGCCTTCATTGCCTGGAAGCGGGCGAGCATGGCCTGGCCCTCGGCCGTCTTGCGTGAGCGGATCAGCGCCTGCGCGAGGCTGTAGGCGGCGGTGGCATTATAAGGCTCGGCGTCGAGTGCTTGGCGGAAGGCGGTGACTGCCGCATCATAGGCCTGGGTGGCGGAATGAAGTTGGCCCACCTGGATGTTGGTGTAGGGATCGGTCGGGTCGAGCGCGAGCAGTTGGGTGAAGGCGGCCAGCGCTTCCGGGTAGAGTCGCTCCTTCTTGGCGGCAGCGCCGAGGACATAGAGCGCCTGCGGACTCTGCGGCGCCCGTTCGAGCGCCCGCTTCGCCTCGACCATTGCCCGCTTCCCGTCGTTGAGAAAGTAGAACGCGAGGGCAAGGTTGACCCGCCCGATGACGAAGTTGCCATCTGCCGCCAGGGCTTGACTGAATTTTTCGACCGCTTGCTCGTGCTGGTACTGCTCCATCAGGGCGACACCCTGGTTGTTGAGCCGGTAGAGCGACTCCCGCTCCTCTTCCCCCGAGGCCCAGACCAGGCCCGCTCCGAGCAGGAGGCCTCCCACCATCAACAGCCCCCCCCAGACCCTTCGCCTCTCTATCCTTCGATCGTTCATGTCGCTCCCCCCCCGAAATCAAAAGGACAGCCCCTCGCCCCACTCCCTCCTCTCATCTTCGTCCAGGCGGAAGGGAAGTGGTTCCTGACTTTTGAGCGTAGCATTGCCCTCCCCCCTTCGACAAACCAGTCGCCGGGAAGAGGGGAGAGGGACGAGGGGCGAGGGGCGAGGGGCGAGGGACGAGGGGCGAGGGATGAGGGGCGAGGGGAGAGGGGCGAGGGACGAGGGGCGAGGGACGAGGGGCGAGGGGCGAGGGACGAGGGACGAGGGACGAGAGAAAGAATGGGAGAAGGTGGGCAAGCCGCTTCTTGAGAGACCTGCGTGTCTCCGCGCCTCTGCGTGAGAAAAGGGATCAGGCAGGGGACGGACTGGCGGCTACTTGACCGCCGAACCGATCCGCCCCAACTTCGCGGCGCGCAGAATGCCCGGCAGGGAACTGTCGTTGCTGGTCACTTCCGGATCGCGCGGATTGAACGACCAGTGCACATAGAGCGCGCGGGCGAAGATGTTCTCGCGGGGAACCACTCCCCAGTATCGGCTGTCCAGGCTGTTGTCGCGGCTGTCGCCCATCACGAAGTAGGAGTTGGCCGGAATCAGAAAGGGCTCATCGACGGCGTAGCGCATGTCGTGAAATCCGCCCATCTCCGCCTCTTCCTCGTCGTTCCGCTCGCTGTAATAGACCTTGTACCAGGCATCAGAAGGGGCTGGATCGGTACGGACTACTTCAAGCGCAGAGCGGTTGGAGTAGTCCCCAGTCAGCTTGACCGTCACCCGCTCCTCGGGCAGGTCTTTCCCGTTGATGAGGACCCGTCGCCCCCGCACCAGCACCTGCTCCCCGGGCAGCCCGATGACCCGCTTGACATAGTTGACCTTCGGATCGCTCGGCAACTTGAAGACGATGATATCCCCCCGACGAATCTCGCGAGTCGGGAGCAGCTTGCCGATCACCGGGGTCGCGCTCCCAAAGATGAACTTGTTGACGAAGAGATGGTCGCCAATGTTGATCGTGTTCTGCATCGACCCGGTGGGAACCGCGACCGCCTGGGCGATGAAGGTCATCAGGAAGAGGGCCATGATGACCGTGATCAGTCCCTGTTCGAGATAGTCCCGCAGGAGGCTCTTAGGCTTGCCAGCGACAGCCGTCTCACTGCCGGGCCGATTGGGCGATGGTGTCGGGTTCGTGTCTGCCATGCCGCGGATCATACACTATTTGGAGGCGAAGGGCCAAAGCTCGAACATCAGAAGAGTCCAGAGGAGTTTGCGGTGGTCGGCCCGTCCCGCTTCGTGCTCCTCAAGGAGTCGGGTGACATAGCTCGGCGAGAAGAGGCCTTGCCGGCGCAAGCGATCGGGAGCGAGCGTCTCACGCACGAGGGGCCGAAGCCCTTGCTGCAGCCACTGCGCCACCGGCATCCCGAAGCCCTTCTTCGGTCGGGCAAGGATCTTGGCCGGCAGGTGCTCGCGCATCGCCTCCTTGAGCACCACCTTGCCCGTGCTGCCTTGCAGCTTGAGTGACAACGGGAGCGAACAGAGAAACTCGACGAGGGTATGGTCGAGAAACGGGGCCCGTGTCTCGAGCGAGGCGGCCATGCTCGCGCGGTCGACCTTGACCAGAACCCCCTCCGAGAGATAGTGGCCCGCATCGAGCCGCATCATCCGCTCGACCGGATCGATCGGGGAGGGTGAGTCGAAGGGGGTAATCTCATCGTAGACCTCCTCGTCCGGAACCGCAGCTAAGATGTCTGGCAGCAGCAGTTCGGCCTGTTGTCGTGCCGTGAAGGAGCCCATCCAGACGGTATGCCGCATTCCCAGCGGCAGGGCGGCCCCCTCGACGAACCGCTTCGCCTTGAAGTCAAACGAGAGGTTTGCCGTCGAGACCGGCAGCCGCGCGACGAGCGGCTCGATGACTCCGCCTCGCATCCAGAAGGGCAGTCGGCGATACGACTCGGCCAGCCGGTGCGCGAAGTAGGTCGGATAGCCCGCCAGCAGCTCGTCTCCCCCATCGCCGCCCAGGGCGACTGTCACGTGTCGGCGCGTAAATTCCGAAAGAAGAAAGGTCGGGATCAGCGAGGCATCGCCGAGGGGCTCGTCGAGCAGCATCGGGAGGCGCGCCACCATCCCCAGCATCTCCTGTTCCGTCACAATTGCCTCGTGATGGTCGGTGCCAAGATGTGCGGCGACCCGTCGCGCGTGGGCCGACTCGTCGAAAGACTTCTCCGCGAAGGCGATCGAGAAGGTTTCGACCCGCTGTCCGGCCTCACCGCAAGCGAGCGCTGCCACGGTGCTCGAATCGATCCCTCCCGAAAGCAGGATACCCAACGGTACATCGGCGATCAGCCGGATCCGCACCGCCTCGCGCAGCCGCTCCCGCAGCTCCTCCGCCGCCGCAGCCAGTGAGATCGGGCGCGGCTCGCCAGGATCGGGCAGCTTCCAGTAGCGCTCCATCCGCCACGCTCCCCGTTCGACGATCAGTCGATGGGCCGGGGGCAGCTTGAAGATCCCCTCCAGCATCGTCTGCGGCGCCGGTACGAACTCGTACTGGAGGTATTTGCGCAGGGCGCGCAGATTGAGCCGTCGCTCAACCCGCGGATGGGTCAAGAGCGCTTTCAGCTCCGAGGCGAAGAGGAAGGTCCCATCGGAGAGCTGGGTGAAGTAGAGTGGCTTCTCGCCCATCCGGTCACGCGCGAGCAGCAGGCGCCGCTGCCGCTCGTCCCAGAGGGCAAAGGCGAACATCCCATTGAGGCGGGTGACCAGGTCGTCTCCCAGATCCTCGTAGAGATGGACGAGCACTTCTGTATCCGAAGCGGTACGGAGCTGGTGCCCACGAGCAAGCAGCTCTTCCCGGAGTGACCGGTAGTTGTAGATCTCGCCATTGAAGACAACCTGGAGGCTCCCGTCTTCGTTCCCGATCGGCTGGTGACCGGTGGAGAGATCGATGATCGAGAGGCGGCGCATGCCGAGCCCGACCCGTGGCGTCAGGTGAAACCCTTCATCGTCCGGGCCGCGATGAACGATCGCCCTCGCCATCGCCCGAACCCGCTCCCCCTCGACTGGCACCCCTTCGGAAGGCGCGACCATCCCCACGATTCCACACATTCCAGCTCTCCCTTGGCGGGTGGTCTCTACCCGTTGGTCTCCCCGTTCGCCTCAAAGTTGATCCGGGTGCGGACGGTGTAGACCGGCTTGTTCTGCGATTCGTGGTAGGTCCGCACCAGCATCTCGGCGATCAACCCCATCAGGAAGAGCTGGATCCCCAGTACCAACAGCACCATCGAGAGGATCGGCAGCGGCGTCTGTATGAAATCGGCGTGGAAGGGCCAGTCGGCAAACTTCATCAGAAAGGCCAACCCGCCGGCAAGCCCCGAGAAGAGGAAGGCGAGCAGCCCGGCCCAGCCGAAGACGTAGAGCGGCTTGGTCATGTAACTCGCCAGAAACTTGATCGTAATCAGGTCGAAGACCACCTTGATCGTCCGCGAGAGCCCGTACTTCGAGCGGCCCGCGATGCGCGGGTGGTGGGTCACTGGAATCTCCGTCACCCGCCCACCGGCCCAACTGGCGTAGATGGGGATGAAGCGGTGCATCTCGCCGTAGAGGTGCACATCGGCGAGGACCTCGCGGCGGTAGGCCTTGAGCGAACATCCGTAATCGTGCAGCGGAACTCCCCCGATCCGTGAGATCAACCCGTTGGCCAGTCGCGAGGGGAGCGTCCGGGTCAGAAAAGCATCTTGCCGATCCTTTCGCCACCCGGAGACGACGTCATAGCCCTCCTCGAGCCGGTTGAGGAGCCGTTCGATGTCGGCGGGATCGTTCTGCAGGTCGGCGTCCATCGGGATCAAGACCTCACCCCGCGCGGCGTCGATCCCCGCTGCCATCGCCGCCGTCTGCCCGTAATTTCGTCGAAAGCCGATGACGCGGATGCGCTCGTCTCTCTCTGCGAAACCGCTCAGCAGCGCCAAGCTCCGGTCGGTGCTACCATCATCCACATAGATGACCTCGAACGAACGCCCGAGCTTGGTCAGCGCAGCCAGCAGGTGGGTGTGCATCCGCTCGAGGTTCTCCTCCTCGTTGAAGACTGGCAGGAAGATTGAGAGTTGAGGGCGATTGGGCAATCGATCGGTCACTGACCCTCCTTTCCGGGCTTTGGGCCAGCCGCAGCCGTCCCGGTGAGAGGTCGTCGGGCGACACACAGCAGCGAGACGCCAAACGGCAACGACCGATGGCGCAACCAGCCAGCCTCTGCCGCGAAGATCCGCGCCAACCACCGATTCACTTGCGGATGGTTGATCCGGTTCTCCGATTGCTCCTCTCGTCCGAGCATCGTCAGGAGGCGGCGCCCGAGCCAGATCGGACCGAACATCGCGACATTGGCATAGCTGATCGAGACGACCTCCAGTCCAGCGGCCTTGACCGCCGCGAGCAGTGGACCTCGCCGATAGCGCCGCCGGTGCCCCGACTGGTCATCATTTGGTCCCCACAGCGACGGAAATGCCGGAACGAAGAGGATCGCCGCCGCCCCCGGCTTGAGCACCCGCCAGATTTCGCGCAGCCCGGCGACGTCGTCGTCGAGATGCTCGATGACATCCAACGCCGTCACCAGGTCGAACGTCTCCGCCGAGAAGGGCAGCCCCGTCGCGCTCGCACAGGCGACCCGGTCGTTCCCCCGCTGCCGCGAAAACCCCAGCGCCAGCCGCGATAAATCGATCCCCTGGACAGTGCCCCACCCGCGCAAGGCGTCGAGGGTCGCCCCCGTTCCACAGCCGATGTCGAGGAGATGCGGGCGGTCACCCCGCCCTCTCTTCAACAACTGCTCGACCTTGGCCAGGACGATCGCCCGACGCCCGACGAACCACCAGTGATCGTCCTCGACCTCGAACATGATCTGGTAGTTGAGCGGACGCATCGCCTCCTGCTCTTTCTGCCCGACAAGGTCACCGCCTGCCAATGTTCACCTCCACGCTCTTCGCGGTCGGCGATTCACCTGCGACCGGTCCGGCATGATGTTCCGCTGCGGGATGGGGCAGTCGCCCAAAGCCACGCCAACTGTTCTGATTGTGCCAAGCGAGGAGGGGATCGCTGATCCCGGCCTTCCTGAACCAAGCTTCCACCTCCTCCCGGCGCAGGTAGAAGGCGACCGGCGCCGTCAGGTGGTCGTGGACGATGTTATGGATCTCCCGGAAGGGGAAGCCGGCGATGTAGCCAAGATAGGTGCCGTAGAAGAGACGTCCCTGCCAGCGACTCTCGCGGAGCGGGGCGTAGACGATCCGGAGGAGCAGGGTCAGGAGCAGCGCCGGCAGCAGGCTCAAACGGTAGAGGGCCTGAGGGCTGACTTGCGAGGTCAGCCGTTTTCGCAGCGGGTCGAGGCCGTGCACGATCCAGCCGTTCTTCTCCCGGCCATAGACCCAGACCGAGAGGGCACCCCCCGGACGCACCGCCCGCGCCAACGAGGCGAACCCCCGTGCCGGATCGGCCATGTGATGCAGCACTCCCACCGAGAAGGCATAATCGACGGGCCTCCGCAGCGGGAGACGGTCGATGTCCGCCTGAATGAGGTGCACGTTGGGGAGATCGGCGGTGTTTCTCGCCGCCGCCTCGATCGCTTCGCTGACATCGATCCCGATCACCTCTGCGGCCCCCCACTCGGCGATCAGCCGCGTGTGTCGCCCCTTCCCGCAGCCTCCCTCCAGAACCACCTTTCCCCGGACAAAGGAGGGCTCGACCGGCGCAATCCAGTCGAGAAACTGCTGTCGATGATGGTCGGCAACATGATCAAAGACCTGCCACTGCTCTCCAAAATTCCGTGCGGTCTGGGCTCGCTCATCCCCCTCCTCGAAGCGGACGAAACGCGGAATGCCGCGTCGAATCGGATAGTCCTCCCGGCAGGTCCGGCAGACCAGTCGTCCCTCCTCGATCTCTTCCTGCTCCTCCGGTTGTGCCACGAGGTCAAGGTCGCTCCCACACTCGGGGCAGCCCAGATAGTCGATCAGTCTTCGCTTCATTCGTTTCTCAAGACTCCCGGGCTCACTCGCTCGCCCTCATCCTCCTCCGTCCCGACCGGCGGACTGCCCGGCCAGCTCTTCGCTGCTTCTGGAGTTTGAAATTGGATCCGGTCGTAAGTCAATTCCTCCCCCAATATTTTTTGGGGGCGGATCAGAGGAGGGGGACTTGTGGGCCAGTTTGACGCGGAGCCTTCGTCATCTGCTATCATCCACATCTTGAGCGGCCCTAAGCATTGAGGGGCCAATAAGAGAAAAGAAGAGAGAAGATACAAGAGACAAGAGAGGAAGAGGCATGGAGAGAGTCGTCACGATCATCGGGGGAGGGTTGGCCGGGTCCGAGGCCGCTTGGCAGGTGGCCCGTCGGGGATGGCCGGTACGGCTCTTTGAGATGAGGCCCGGGCGATCGACGGGGGCTCATCGCACCGAGGGGCTGGCGGAGCTGGTCTGCAGCAACTCCTTCAAGTCGGACCTCCCCCACACGGCTCCCCGCCTGCTCAAGGACGAACTGCGCGCCGGGGGCTCGCTGCTGCTCGAAGTCGCCGAGGAGGTCGCGGTTCCCGCCGGCGGCGCCCTCGCCGTCGACCGGGACCGCTTCTCCGCCCGGGTCACCGAGCGGCTCACCGCCCATCCTCGCATCGAGATCCGTCGGGAGGAGGTCACCGCGATCGACCCTACCCACTTGACGATTGTTGCCGCCGGTCCGCTCGCCTCTCCCGCCCTCTCGGCCTCTCTCGCCGACCTGACCGGCCAGGGCAACCTCTACTTCTTCGACGCCATCTCCCCGATTGTCGATGGTGAGACGATCGACTACTCGATCGCCTTCCGCGCCGCCCGCTACGGCAAGGGCGGCGATGACTACGTCAACTGCCCGATGAACCGCGAGGAGTACGATCGATTCTACGACGCGCTGATCGCCGCCGAGACGGTCCAACCCCACCTCGGAGTCGAGGAGGAGCAGAAGTTCTTTGAGGGCTGCCTGCCGATCGAGGAGATCGCCCGCCGGGGGCGCGATACCCTTCGCTTCGGTCCGATGAAGCCGGTCGGGCTGATCGATCCGCGTACCGGAGCCGAGCCGTATGCCTGCGTCCAACTTCGCCTCGAATCCCTCATGGCCGATGCCTACAACATCGTCGGCTTCCAGTGCCATCTCAAGTACGGGGCGCAACAGCAGATTCTCCGCTTGATCCCGGGCCTCGCCGAGGCTGAATTTCTCCGGCTCGGCCAGATGCACCGCAACACTTACATCTGTGCCCCGCGAATTCTGCTCCCTACCCTGCAAATGCGCGACCATCCGCGCGTTCTTCTGGCGGGTCAGATCTCTGGAATCGAGGGCTACACTGAGGCCATGGCAACGGGCATGGTGGCGGGGATCAACGCCGCCCGTCTCGCTGCCGGGCGTCTTCCGACGCCGCTCCCACGCGCCTCCGCCACCGGCTCCCTCCTTCATTATTTGGCCCACGGTCCGGTCGAGAACTATCAGCCGGCCAACACCACCTTTGCCCTGCTCCCACCGCTCGTTTCTGAGGAGCGGCGGCAGGTGCGCCGCAAGGCCGACCGCCATCGTCTCCAGGTCGAACGGGGCCTCGCCGCTTTTGAGGTGTGGCTGGCCTCCCTTGGTGAGGAGGCCGA
>JBMOHS010000041.1:0-24158 GCA_049317725.1 Blastocatellia bacterium | reverse complement strand
CCGAAGCCCCAACTGGACTTGGCGATTGGGGACCTGCGTATTGGTGATGCGACCCGCCTGTCCCGCGTTGGTCTGGACATTCGGCCGACCAAAGTGGACCGAATTGCTGGCATTGTAGAGCTCACCGCGGAGTTCTGCACGGAATCGTTCCGTCACCTGGAAATTGCGTGCGACCAGCAGATCGAGGTTGACCAGTCCCGGTGCCCGCAGAATTCCGCGCCCAGCGTTCCCAAACGTGAACTGGGCCGGGGTCGCAAAAGCGGTTGGGTCGAACCAACGGTCGACCGTCCGCTCTCCCCGTGCGAGGTTCGGGTTCCGCAGCAAGTTGGGTCGCGCCGTCGTCGTGGTGTTGGCTGGATTCGGAGCCACGGTGGGTGTCAACTGAAACCCTGACTGGACGTTGAAGATTCCGCCCAACTGCCAGCCGCCCAGCAAGGCCCGCGTTACCGCAGACCCGCCGAGCAGGCCCCCCTTGGCCCCAAACGGCAGGTCATAGATCGCGCTCGTCACCCAACGGTGGCGCATGTCGATCCCCGAAGACCCCTTCTCCGCGTTGGTGTTCAATGGATTCTGCGGCGTCACCGAACCGTTCCCCGTGTCCTCCCCGTCGACCGAGTTGTCGATCGCGTGGCTCCAGGTGTAGGACGAAAGCAGCGAGAACCCACCACTGAAGCGCCGTTCCGCCTTGGCCTGCATCGAATGGTAGGTCGCGTGCGCGAAGGGAGAGGAGTAGGTGATCGCCCCAAAGGTCGGGAAAGGACGGCGCGGATTGATCGCGCCTGCCCCGGGAGGCGGCGCGTTGAGGTCGTTGAAGCCCCGCAGGTAGGACGATCCCGATCCAACATAGGCGAGGGAGACCACCGTCTGCGCCCCAATCTCGCGCTGCAGATTGAGGTTCCACTGGTAGATCTCGGCCATTGGAAAGTTCTCTGGCAGCCCAAAAGCTGCCGGATTGACAGCTCGCGCCGGATCGAGAAACCCGGATGGAAACCCGGCCGAGAGCGGCAACCGGCTCGTCGCGGCGGTCGTTGCGGAGACCTCCGTAATATTGACGGAATAGGGGAGATTAGCCGATCCCAACTGGGCAATCGCTTGGAAGCCAAGCCCTCCGTAGAAGACCCCGACCGAGCCGCGCAGGACCGTCTTGGTATCGAGTGCATAGGAGAAGCCCAACCGTGGCGCGACGTTGTTCCGATCGACATTCGAGAAGCTCCGCTCGCGGATGCTGCCCGACTTGGCGTTGACCAGCCGGCCATAGGTCGGACTGCCCGGGTTGAGATCAAAATTGGCGATCTGGTTCTGGGCTTCCCACATCGGCGTCTGCACTTCGTAGCGCGCCCCGAGGTTGAGCGTCAGCTTCGGAGTGACGCGCCAAGTGTCGTTGAGGTAGAAACCGTAGTAATGATCCCGGTAATCCCCCACCAAGCGCGTCGAGAGCTGCGCCGCGCTGGTCAACCCGAGCAGCAGGTCCGCGATCGGAGATCCGATTCCAGATCCAGGGGTCCGGGCAGTAAACTGCCCGCTGAAGGTGAAGCTGCCGCGGGCAATGTTCGATGTCCCCGCGTAATTGCGCCGAAATCGCAGATCTCCCCCGAAGCGGATTCCGTGGTTCCCCGAGGTCCATGAGACATTATCCGTCACCTGAAAAACATTGACCCGCTTGGGATTGGGAGCGAAGGTCCGATCCCCAAGCGTCGAGAAGTTGTTGACGGTGAAGGTCGGCAGGCCAGTCAAGCCCTCAAACTGCGGAATCCCGCGAATGCCGAACTGGTCGTAGAGCGAGGCCGTCGCCGGGCTCAACTGCTCAGCGGTGTTGCGGGTAAACCCAATTCGCAACTCGTTGACCAGCGCACTGGAGAAGACGTGGGTCTCGCCCCCAGCCACCGACCAAGCCTTTGGCAACTGCAGGAGCGGGAAGTCGTTGAACCCGTTGCCCCCGTTACCAGGTGCCGCGAAGAAGCCGCCACGGTTGATCTCGCGGTCGGCCCAACTGAAGCGCACGAACATCGTGTCAGAAGCACCGAAGGAGTGGTCCCCTCTGACATCAAGCTGCTCCGCCGAATCACTCGTCGGGACATTCGCCACGTAATTGTTGACGGCCCCGGCCAGATTGGGCGCCGGATAGAGCGCCGCCAGCCGGCGCCCGACGGGATCCAATCGCGACTCCGGAATGATGTTGTTGACAAACTGCGAGCGGGTGCCATTCGCCACCGAGGCAGGATCGAAGATATTGATCGAGCCAAAATTGCCGCTGATCATGGCTGGTGTCGGAACCGTTGTCGTCGCCGTCCGGGATCGCTTGTCCCGTGTCCCCTGATAACTGGCAAAAAAGAAGGTCCGATTGCGCAGAATGGGCCCACCGATCGTTCCCCCGAATTGGTTGTAGCGCAGTGGTGGACGGCGCAATCGTGCGCGATTCGCAAACCAGTCATTGGCATCGAGCTTGTCATTGCGGAAAAATTCGAAGGCCGAACCGTGAAACTCATTGGTGCCGGACTTGATCGCCAGGCTGATGATCCCGCCGGCTGAACGCCCATACTCGGCCGAGTAGTTGGCGCTCTCGACCTTGAACTCCTGGATGGCATCGACCGAGGGGCGCAGCGCCTGCGTCGAGTTGGTATCGACTCCCAAAATGTAGTTGTTGTTGTCGACCCCGTCGATCAGGTAGGTATTCTGGAACGACCGGTTGCCATTGAGGCTGACGCCATCGGTCGCCCGCGAGCCTTGATTGGGCGTCGCCCCCGGCATCAGGGCGACCAGCTGCGAATAGTTCCGTCCATTGAGCGGCAGGGTGACGATCGCCTTGTTCTCGACCACCTGTCCGACCGAAGTCGTCTCCCGCTCGAGCACCGGTCCGGAACTGGTGATCGTCACTGTCTCGGTCACCGCCCCGGTCTCGAGCGAGACATCAAAGCGGGCCACCTGCTCCAGGTTAAGAACGATGTCCGGACGCACCGTCGGCTTGAAGCCCTCCTTGCGCACGACCAACCGGTACTCGCCCGGCGGCAACAACGGCAAGGTGTAGTTGCCCTCATTATTCGAGACGGACTCCCGGATCAGCCCTGTCCGCTGATTGGTGATCGTCACCTGAGCCGCCGGCAGGACCGCACCCGTGGCATCTGTGATCCGCCCCGTCACTTGAGCGGTCTGTCCGAAGATCGTTCCTCCCATTCCTGTCCATAACAGGAAGAAGAGAAGGGATACACGCGGTGCAAGTCGGTGCTTCATACGAAAATGACTCCTGTGCCAAAGATGGGTGAATCAAGACAGGCCAACCAGCGATGGAGAAAGGGGGGCCTCGCCTGACAGATGGGTCAATCAATTTCCAAATGGTCGAGCATCCATTCGATCGTCGCCAGCTCAACGAGGAGCCCCTCGGCGACACTCTGGAAGACGGATGCGTCGGAGACGACCATCAGGCGATCAGCCAATCGGCTCGACCGCCCAAAGGCGTTGAAGAGGCGGGAGATCTGGTCTCGCCGTGAACCTTCGACTACCGGTGGAGCCAGCGCCTCTATCCGAACACGCTCTGGCAATGGTCCCAGCATCGGCTGGAGCCGGCCCGTCAGGCTGCGCCAGCGCTGACGCAGACGGAAGAGGAGGTTGCGCTCCATCTCATCGAGGCGTCGTCGCGCCACCAGATCGATGATCGCCCCCGTCAACGGCTCGGCCAGCTCCTCTCGGTAGTTCTCGTGGAGGCGAAAAAGAGCACGTGCCTCGGAAAGAGCGCCAGAGGCGTCCGCCTCGATCGCGGTAAAGGACTGGGCAACCCACCGTGCGGCGTGCACTGGATCGGCCTCCCGCCCTCCGCCACCCGCACGGAGCAGGTCGGTCAATCGCTGTTGGAGGATCGGGGGGCGTGTCACTCCGCGCTCCTCCCCACTCGCGACGGCGATCTCCGATTCTGTCAACGCGACTTGAGGGGTAACCGGGGAGGTCGGTGCGTTCGGAGTCTCCTTGGGGAGAGAGGCGAGCGCCTCATCCAGTGTCCGGATCTCGGCCCGCACCAGTGGAAGGTCGCGGAGGGCATCGATCAGTTCGTCGCGCCGACTGCGGCTCTGGACCACTCCCGCCACCAGAACCTGACGCTCCGTCCGTGAGATCTCGATCTGCTCCCCGAGATCCGCTCGCATCTGGTGAAGTGTGAAGAGTGCCGTCACCTCGGCACTCCGCAAGGCCTCCGGACTCGGCAACCACGCCTTTGCGGCTCCACTCAACGTGCGTTCGCCCTTCTCCTCGTTGTTTCTGCCCTCATCCACCGTGAGTCCATCTGTCAGGGCAGTGGGCCCCCCCTCCGCAAAGACCGTCAGCGCTTCGAGCGGGACCACCTCATACGCCAGCTCCCGAAATGCAAAGACGGTCGGAGCCTCGAGTGTTCCGACGCTAAGGGAGAGGGCGACCGGATGCCAATCCTGCCGCCTGACCAGCAGTGCTGCTTGCCAGATCCCACCCGGAGTGAAAGCCGGGATGGTCGAAGTTATCAGCCGGATCCTCTCCCCCTCCCTCCGGTCCCCTTCCAGTTGGATGTCATCTCTCCGGTCTGGCACTCCCGCCCGCCAATCGGCAAAGGCCGTCGCCGAGAGGGGATTGGCCGGGTCGAAATCGCTGGCCGCGAGAATCCGCTCCACTTCGTCGATCAGGAGAGGCGGAGAGCCCTCTTGCCGGGTGCCGCTTGGTGGGCTTGCCTGGGAGGCTGGGAGAAAGCGCGGCCCGTCGCGGTCGACTACCCGTCGTCGCACCCGTTGATGGTCGAGGTCCTTCCAACTTTCAAGAAGAATCCGCTCCGGCTTCGCTCCGAGCCGCTCGACCTCCAATTTGCGATAGATCACGGGCTGGGCCAGCCCCTGGCCGCTTCTCGCCTCTCCCGTCACTGCCCGGTCGAGCACCTCCTCCGCCGACACGCTCCGCCCTTGCCACAACACCGCCCAGAGCAGAGCGCCCCCTGCCAGGATTGCCACCAGCCCCGCGGTCAACCAGCGGCGCATTCCAGAAGCGGAGTCACTCCGCTTGCTGACAGGTACCTTCTCCCCGCTCTCGACCTGCAATCGTGGTGAAAGACGGCTCCAGACCAGGTCGAACGGCTCCGGCTCCTCCCCTGGGGGCGGCGGAACGACCCGCACGTAGGCCTCAATGCAACGCTCCAGACTGGCCAGTTGTGCCCGCACCTCCCAATCGAGTTCAAGCAGTCGTGCGACCTCTGCCCGCCGCTCCGGAGATAAATCTCCATCGAGCCAGGCCAGCAACTCTGCATCGGATGGTCGCGCAATCAGATTGGCCATGTTCGATCCCGGTCGGTCCCGCCCCGCCCCTTGTCCCGGAGCAGCTCCTCGTAGACCTGCCCGAAGCGACGCAGAGCGCGGCTGATGATCTGGCGCACCGTGACGGGTGTCACCTGGAGCACCGCCGCCACCTCCTGGTTGGTCAGGCCATTGCCCCGCAGCGCGAGACACTCCCGGTCCCGCTCGCTCAGCCTTGCCAACGCCTGCTCGGCCACCCGGCGCCGCTCCTTCTCCAGCAGCACCTCCTCCGGGGTTCGCCCATCCGCCCCCCGGAAGTGCAGGACCCTCCCCTCAGTCGCCTCCTCACCTGTCTCCCGTCGCCGCACCCGCCGTCGCACCACATCGATCGACTTGTTCCGCGCCATCCGGAAGAGCAGGGCCCGCTCGTGCCCCCGAACCTCCCCCGACATCAACAACTGATAGAACGACAGGAACGATTCCTGGACAACCTCGGAGGCATCTTCCCGCTGCCCCGTGTGCGCGTAGGCATACCGGTAGAGGGCGACATACTCCTGCCGGCAGAAGGCTTCAAACCAGATTGTCTGCTCTTCTTTGGTCACGATTCCCCGGAGATGGACCTCCTCTACTGTCGGCCCACCTGACACCCGCCCAACGAGTTTTGAGATTGTACTCTTGGAGATGTCGCCTCAAAGCCGGGAACGTGACAAGGCTCCAAAGATTCTTTCCAACCCAGCAGCATGATGTGAGGAGATGAGAGCGACCCAATCGCGGACAGGCTTGCCCGTGGGGTTGTCGGTAAAGTCGAGGATCAGAGACGACCAGCACGCGCCTTGGCGCAAAATTGAGGAGGGATCAGGAGTCGGCCAACATCCTCCCCCACACCGCAAGAGTCCTGCCTCACCCTCTTCCCCCCTTCACGGCTCCGTGTGAGGCCCTCCTTCCACTCCTCCCTCTGCGCATTGGCGTCTTGGCCGGAGATTGACCCAATTTCGCGGAGGGCCCTCTCCCCTCCCCCTCTTTCGCGGCTTCGCGCCTTCGCGTGAGAAAGAGAACAAAGCCCAGCACTATAAGGGCTTGAGGAACCAGCCGTTCGGCACGAGGCTCTCGCCACTTACCCCCTCTCATCTGGCAGTGCCGTCGTCTCCCAGTGAAAGACCTCGTCAAGGCGCTTGCCGAAGACCTCGGCGATCCGAAAGGCCGCTTCGAGCGAGGGGGAGTACCTCCCCACTTCGATGGCCGCGATGGTCTGCCGTGTCAGACCGATCCGCTCACCAAGTTCGGCTTGGGTCATTTCACCGTGGAGAAAGCGAAGGGTCCGGATCTCGTTGGTGATTCTTCGTTGGGGGGATCGACTACGCACTCCACCCCCGACGATAGCTCCAGACGACCAATCCGTAATGGGCAATCTCGGCAAGGACGATCGCTGCGATCGCCGAGTTGATCAGCTTCCACCCGCTCGATGAGAAGGGCAGGACAACACCGACGAGAATCATGCCGGTGATCAAGACCAGGTAGGCCACCTTCACCGAACGCAGCTCAACCGCCCGATCACGTTCATCGGCGGCCGCACGGGCTTCCGCCGGCCGCACCAGGGCGAGCCAAGCGTGCCCAATCGCCAGGACGATGACCTGCACGATGACCGTCACGGCGAAGGCCGCCATGGTCCGTAGATCCGGGAGCGGCGCAGTCGGTGGTTGCAGCGCCATGAGGGTGAAATAGGGGCCGTACGAGACGCTCATCGCAACCAGATGAAGCCAAGCCGCCCGCTCGCGGTGGGATGTCGACTCCAGAATGGAATGTATTATTGACATAATGTCAATAATATTTAACATCACCAATCTGTCAAGGGGGATTTTTCTGGAGAAAGGAGAGAGGGACGTTGAGGAGGAAAGGAGTCAATTGCCGCCCTTCGCGTCTTCGCGTGAGCCGCTCCTCCCAGTCAAGTCATCGGATCATGCGGACCAAAGGTCCGCTCAGGATTGACCTCCCTCGTCCCTCACCCCTCACCCCTCACCCCTCACCCCTCACCCCTAATCCCCCTGGTGAACTAGAGAGTCCAGCCCTTGCGGTATTCGCGGTGGAGGAACTGGTTCGCCGGCTCGTGGTTGGTAATCCGGCCAGCCTCGCCATCCCAGTAGAGCCGCTTGCCTTGGCCGGCGCGCATGGCGACACAACCAAGGAGCATGGTCTCGGTCAAGCGGGAGGCGTAGTCGAAGGAGCAGATCGCCTTCTCCCGGCCCCGGATGGCATGAATCCAGTTCATTCGATGGAGCGCCTGGGCGAATTGGCCCTCGCCACTCTTGGCGACCCGGAAGAAGGTCTTCGGAACCTTGGCCGCCGCTTCGTGGAGCGATTGAGGATAGAGCTGCGGATTGGCTCCATAGGTGCCATGTACCAGGATCCCCTTTTCACCGATGAAGATGACGCCGCCGCCGGGATTGAGGGGAACATCATCGGGGAGGGCAGCAGGGCGGGCCGCCATCAATCCACCATCGACCCAGACCAGCTTGACCGGAGGTGCGGCCCCTCTCGCCGGGAAGTGGTAGACGATCTGGGAGGCGAGCGGGTAGCTGGCGGGTCGATTCTGATCGTCCATTCCGAAGGGAGAGAAGGTCGCCTCGACGCTCTTCGGATAGGTTAAGCCAAGCGCCCAATAGGGATGATCGATGAGGTGAGCCCCCATATCGCCAACTGCACCAGTTCCCCAATCGACCCAGCCACGCCAGTTGAAGGGGTGGTAGATGCCATGGTACGGGACTTCTGGTGCGGGGCCGAGGAAGAGGTCCCAGTCGACACCCGTGGGGACGCCTTCGCTTCCCATGGCTTGGACGATGGCTTGGTTGACACGCCGGGCAGTCCAATCCCGGCTTGGCGCACCAGAAGAGGGAGAAGCCGCCGTGTTCGCCTGTGGACGCGGCACGCCTTGCGGCCAGAAGTTGACGGGGCGGTTGGTCCAGATGTGGACCTCGGTGACCTTTCCGAGAATGCCTGCCTGGATCCACTCATTGATCAGCGCCGCGCCCTCGCTCGAATGGCCCATGTTGCCCATCTGGGTGACGACACCCGTGCGGGCGGCCACCTCACGCAGGACACGGGCCTCCTGGACAGACCAAGTGAGGGGCTTCTCGATATAGGCGTGCTTGCCCAGCTCCATCGCCGCCTTGCCGATGACGGCGTGAGTGTGGTCCGGGGTTGCAATGACGACGGCGTCGATGTCCTTCCGCTCTTCGAGCAGTTTGCGGTAGTCCGTGTAGCGCTTGGCGCTCTGGTAGGCCTCCTTGAGCTGCTGGGCGCGGGCCAGCTGCTGCTGCTGCATCTGCTGCATGCGGGCGGCCTGCTCGGGCGTCGGGGTCGGAGCGTTGGGGGCTCCTGCCCGACCTCCCATTGGGCGGGGCCGTGTCATCCGATCGATCTCGCGGTCGACATAGCCGTAATCGACATCGCACATGGCGACCATCTTCTGACCGCCCTGGATCAGCTCGCCGGAGTCTGTCTTTCCCTGCCCCCCGCAGCCGATGAGGGCAAAGTGAACCGTGTCACTCGGGGCTTGGTAGCCGGTACCGCCCAGGACGTGGCGCGGAACGACCATCGCACTGACGGCCGCACCAGTCGTGCCAGCAACGAACTTCCGTCTCGACATCTTCTGTTTGCTCATTTCTGCTCCTTGAAAAAAGATTGCCTGCCAGACCCACCCCGAATCACGATCGAGCCAAGCTCCTGGGGATTCCTTGGTCAAAGCGAATGGCAGCGCACCGCTTGCAATGCAGGCCAAGGACGCACGCAGGCTTTGACGGGTTTCCAGTAATTGGCTGTCAGCAGCTGATATGGGGCAGTAAATGGAAGGGGATCGTCGGACAAACTGCCATCTCCAGGCAGATCTGCCCCGTACCCGCACCATCCCCCAACCAGCCCTGCCCAAATGGCAGACGCAGCTCTGCTGATGGGTGCGAACTGATCATGGGGCAGGGGTTGGCAGTCGATCGATCTCGTCGAGCCGAGAAGAGATCACTCCTTCTGTCCACGAAGATGGCTGACGGTCGAACCGATCGCACTCGATGCCTTGAAGATGGTCTTCAAGGGGACCAGTCCACCGAGCCGGTACTCCCCAATGGCGTAGAGTCCAGCCGAGGCCATGCAGCCGCACTTTGAACAGTCCGGATCACCGCCAAACTGACAAGGGGTGACGCGCGTCTTCAGATCTGCCGTAAAGTTGTCGGTCGTCAGCGAGAAGATGCACTCATCCGGTGACTGCGGCGGAGTCCGGTACCCTCTGATCACCGAGTCGGGCAACTCGAGCTTGGGGTACAGATCCCGGAGTGTCGCCAGTTCAGTCAGTACCTCCTCGCGCTCCTCCATCGTCAGACAATCTGGCAGATCTTCGCCGCGTTGTGGAGTCAGCAGACTGTACCAGATCTTGCGTACCTCTGGACGGGCTGACCAGAAGGCCAGAAATTCGGACATATACCCGGGTCGACTCTTGACGACCCGGGTAATCGTGCTGTGCACGACTATGGTGTGTCCTTTGATGTTGTTGAGGATCTTGTCATAGGTCGCCGGCTTCCGCCGCAGGTCGTGATCGGGCTGCAGCCCATCGATCGAGACGACCAGGTGAAGCTTGGGGATCGAGGCCCACTCTGGAGGAATCTCACGGACGGCGCTGGTGACCAGCTGCACGGCAACCCCCCGGGCACTCAGCTTGGGCAGCAGGTCGGAGAGCTCACGAAAACGGACCAACGGCTCCCCGCCGACGATCGAGAGGTGGAGCGGCTTGTGCCGGTCGACCAGGTCGAGAACCCCCTCGACCAGCGCGTCCCCTTTGTAGTCAGCCAGCGAACGCAATGGGCCAGCCTCCTTGAGGTGGCCCTCCTCGTAGGCATAACATCCCGGACAACGCAATGGACATTCCCGGGTGATCTCGATGGAAAGCGAAGGGCGCCGACCAGACAAGATTCGCCCCCACGCTCGAAATACATCTGATTTATTCAATTTAGTTCTGGATCCTTTCCAGCAGGGTTCTACCCCACGTTCAGTTAGGTTCGTGAAAATGAGGAGGCACTCTAATCATTCACCAGACACGTAATTTAACACACTTCTCCCCACAGCGTGACGGCCAACGCAGGATCTTCGAGATCTTTTGGTTGGAGCCGGGAATCCCCCCCGCCAATCAACGTGGACTGAAGGCCACAAGGCCAGCAGATCAGGGGCTGGCGGCCCCAGCAGACGGTGCAGAAGGCTCCTTCAGTTGGATCGTCGCCAAATAGATGGCCGATCTCCCCTCGTGGCTCGAATAGTAGGAGACGAGCAGCCGGTTGTGGCGGCGGACCAATCCGGCGTAGCTGGTATCTCCTCCGCTGGGCAACGTCACCAATGGTTCGATCGCGCCATCACGACTGAGCCGGGCGACGTAGGTTTGGGTCCGACGATCGGGGAGGTGGCCACGGGTGACTCCGATCAACTGGCCATCCGGAAGCACGATCAGGTCTGGGCCACCGAGCCTTGCTGACTGCTCTTTCCAAGACCATTCCCGATAGGGCGCCCGGCTGAAGCCGATCCAGCCAGCCTGGTTGCCGCGTTCACGTCGCACCCAGGCGACCATCTCGCCATCCGGCAAAAATCGGAGTGTCGTCTCGTTCGGGCGATCGGGAATGGCCATGGTGGTGACCAACTTGTAGTCGATCCCATTGCGGGTCGAGACGAGAAAGACGTCCGGTTCACTGCGAGAGGGTGGACCCTCATCCTCTCTGTTTGGTCTGTTTGGTCTGTTTGGTGGATGGCGTGTACGATAGGCAACACCGTAGCCCAGTCCATCATGCCACGTGACACGCCATAGCCAGAGAGAGTTCTGGGCATCGGGAATGGCCGCGTCGATCTCCACCGGTACCAGAGCGGAGAAGACAACCCCGCCAGCGCTGATCGTTCCGAAAGAGACGCAGGTCCGGTTTCGGATCAGGCGCTCCCCTTCGTAGATTGCCCCTCCAATCAGGAGCAAGAGTCGTCCATCCGGCATCCGCGAGATCTTCGGATCCCGCAGGTCCATGCCAGGCTCGATCAACAGGGCAACAGAACGCCAGTTCTGCCCATCCGACGAGGCGAGCACACGGATCGAACCGTTGGTTCCCGCCGCACCCGGAACATGCCCCGTCCCCTCCCGAAAGACGCAGTAGAGGGTGCCGTCCACTTCGACCAAGTCGGTGAAGGCATTATGAGGAGCCTGGTCCCAGATGCGAACGACAGAGAGGAGGTGGCGCTGTTCCGGCGTGGCCTGTGCCCAGGCCCTCCCTGCCACCCCCATTGCCAGAAGGCAGACTCCGGCCATCAAGACCGCCCCAAAACCGTTTCGGCCAGCCAACCATTTTTGCATCTTCGCTTCCCTCCAGATGTTGAGCTCTCGCTTTCCCCTCGAGACGCATGGTCAGTACCACAGATCCGTATCGAGGGCTAGAGGCCCAGAGGAAATGATCGTTGCGGCTGTGGATTGGCCCGTTCAAACGACTTTCCGTCAGGGGGACATTTTTATATGATCAGGCTTCTCAACGAGGCGGAAAGAGAACTGACCAGACTAGGAGAGAGACCTATGGCTCATCTGAAGGATCCGATTGACCGGAACGATCGACGGTCATTCCTGCGGCGCACAGCAGGAGTGATGACAGGCCTCGCAATTGGTGGCCCCCTGGCGGAGAGGGCAGAGCCCGATCGGCACCCGCTGGAATTGTCGGGCGTTACGGTGACCCCACACATCCAACTCGATTCGATGCGCTACCGCAAGGCGACGGAGCCGGCGGTGGGAGCAAGGATTCAGCTCTTCCTGCGAGTTCGGGGCACTGACGAGTCGACAGGACCACTCTCGATGGGACCGACAACACGATTGCTCTTTGGGGGAAAGAGCCCGGCGTCGTGGCTCAAGTCGGGAGATTGGGCCTGGCACGACACACCGGCAGCACTTCCCTCCAGCAGAATCGTGCTGCCCCCAGGCGCAATGACGGTCTGGACGATCAATGGTCGCAGCGCTTCCTGGGGGCCAGGCGCGCGACCAACGCTCGAGCTGGGACCGCAGTCGCGACCGTGGATCTCGACCGAGATCCCGATTGTCGCTCCGACCTGCTGGCAATCGGCGGTCACCTTCCTCGCCCCAGCTGGAAAGCTCCAACCCGAGCAAATGGTCGTGCACCTCGCCAACCGGTCGGCTGAGCCGGTGAAGATCGTCTCGTGCCGTCTCTGGCTCGCAACGGGTACCAGAGAGCCACGCGTTCTCCTCCCCCAAGCCCCCCTCACGAAACTGACACCCTTTGGTGGTCGTCCGACCATTCCAGCTGGCCAGAAAGGTGGTTTCACCGTCGAGACCGGCCCGCTCCCCCTCAGCTATGGTGCGGTCGAGATCGTCTTGGAAGGAGCCCTGGGTGAGCAACTGACCACGTGGAGCCATCTCCGGATTCGACCGGAAAGGTTCGACATCTCTGGTGGGTGGGTCAACAACCGCCGCAACGGCCTTGTCCACGAACCCTTCCTCAAGGCGCTTCACTGGATGCACGTCAATACTGCCCATTATGGACCGACAGAGGGCTACACCGGGACCGCGCTGGCCCGTCGCTACCCGATCAAATATTTCAACAAGCTCGACCCAATCGAACAGTTTGACCGCGAAGACGTGTTGCCGCAGATTCACGCCGTCGAATTTCTTGGAGAGCCGCAATATGGGGGAGGTCGTCCAGTCCCGCCTCAAGAGGTCTGGGAACAGCTCGCCCCCTACGCTGCATCACGGCTCCCGACGACCCTCACCCATAGCGAAGAACGGATTTGGCGCGATTATGCTGGCCTGAGCGACTATCCCCACTACGATGCCTACCGGGTGACGGCGCCCTCGGCAGACGCTTGGCGCCTCTATGACCGCTGGGGAGGAGAGCGGATCGGCTGGGGCTCCCCCCTCGAAACGATCGGGGATATGTGCCGTTCGCTCCGCGAACTCAACCGCCCGATGGCTTGTGCCTACTGGTCACAAGGGCCTCACGAGGGGTGGGACGTCTATGACGGACGCCAACGAACCTCCCCGACGCCCGCCGAGATCCGCTTGCAGGCGTGGCACGCCCTCTCAACCCGCATCACCTCTCTCTACTGGTTCAACCTCAGCTTGCGAACGCTGGTCGAGTGGCGGGACACCCTGGCAGAACTCAACCGGCTGGGGCGGGAGATGCGGATGATTGACGAACTGCTGCTCGAAGGGGATGCGGACCATCACGAGCGTCGCCGCACTGGCGAGGGGCGACTCGACTGGGACCTGTCCACCGTCTGCGGACCACGCGGCGCCCTCCTCTTTGCGCTCGACCTCGACTATCGCCCACGAAAAGAGGAGAAGGTCTTCGCCTTCGGCCCTCCTCGCGAGGCACGTTGGACCTACCCGCTTCCAGATTATTTGAGAGGTCGCATCGTCGACCTCTTTCGGCTCGACGCCGATGGCCTCCACGAGGCCCGCTGGCGAAGCGTTGAACGGGGGGTAGAAGTTACGGATCAGGCAACGATGACGGCCATCCATGTCGCCACCCCACTGACGGGAATGCGCGGCATGCTCGAACGAAAGCACCGTGAACTGCTGGCGAAGGAGACTGCCCTCGACTTCGACCCGGCGCGCCGGGACCAGGACTTCGCCCAACTGGTCGAGGCCTTTCGACAGACCCAGCGGTGAGTGAGGTCATTCTCCGAGGGCCTGCCGACCGGCCTCGAGCAGCCGCAGGATGCGATCGACGTCGTAGACACACCCTTGCCAAGTCCCCCCACTGGCTCGTTGCAGCGCGGCCCAGAGGCGCGTGTCGGCCGGCAGCTCGGGATCTGGGCCGAGATCTTCGCGGAGGGGGCGGGCCGCCAGCGTCGCGTCGTCGGGGAGCACCTGGCCGTCGTCCCCCGCGCGGACGAGGTCGATCGAGCCTTCGAGGCTCTGCGTGTCAATGACGACCCGAATCGGGTCTCCATCCCGCAGCTTTCCGATCGGGCCGCCCGCAAGGGCCTCCGGGCCAATATGGCCGATGCACGGACCGGTCGAAACACCAGAGAAACGGGCATCGGTCAGCAGGGCGACGCTGCGGCCGTGCGGCAAGTACTTCAGCGCCGAGGTCACTTGGTAGACCTCCTCCATCCCCGTGCCCATTGGACCTCGGCAGAGGAGGACGATCACCTCGCCGGGCCGAATCTGATCTGGCCCTTGGCTCTTGATTGCCGCCATCGTGGCCCGCTCGGTGGTGAAGACACGGGCGGGACCAGTCAGATGGTAGACGCCCCGGGCATCGAGCAGCGAAGAGTCGATGGCGGTGCTCTTGACGATCGCTCCCTCCGGCGCCAGATTTCCTTGCAGAAAAGTGACCGTCGGAGTCAGGCCGCGCTCGCGGGCACGCGTCGGTGGCATGATCACGTCGTCGGGATCGATGCCCTCCTCGTCCCAAAGGCGCTGGCGAAGGAGACGGCGGCGTTCCGAGGCCTTCCAGCGATCGAGCGCACGGTCGAGCGGCTCGGCCTCGGCTGTCAAGGCGCGCCCATCGAGCAGGCCCAGTTCGCGAAGGTGGAGCATGACCTCTGGCACTCCGCCGGCCAGAAAGACCCGCACCGTCGGATGCGGACCATTCGGGAGCGCATCGACCAGCCGAGGAACTTGCCGGTTGATCTCGAGCCAGGCAGAGATGGTCGGCTGCGGCAACCCGGCAGCGTGAGCAATCGCCGGGATGTGGAGCAACAGGTTGGTCGAGCCGCCAAAGGCGGCATGGACCGCCATGGCGTGGCGAACAGCGGTCGGTGTCAAGACCTCTCGCGAGGTCAGCCCCAATGCGCGCTGCCCGAGGAGCGCCCTCGCGGAGCGAACTGCCCCTTCGCGCCAGATCGGCTGTCCAGATGGGGCCAGTGCAGTGTGCGGCACGGCCAATCCGAGGGCCTCGGCGACGACCTGCGAAGTCGCTGCCGTCCCGAGAAACTGACATCCACCACCCGGGCTGGCGCAGGCACGACACCCAAGTGTCGAGGCCTCGTCGAGGGTCAACTGCCCGTGCGCGAAGCGGGCCCCGATCGTCTGCACCCTTCCGGCGTCCTCGCCATCGGTCGCCGGCAAGGTTACCCCACCAGGAATCAGGACGACAGGCAGGTTGCGTGCGCCCGCCAGAGCCATCATCATCGCCGGCAGCCCCTTATCGCACGTCGCCACCCCGATCACTCCTGACCGCCGGGGCAATGAGCGGATCAGCCGCCGCAGGACGACCGCCGCATCGTTGCGATACGGGAGGCTGTCGAACATCCCGGTCGTCCCCTGCGTCCGTCCATCACACGGATCGGTGCAGTACCCGGCAAAGGGCGTCCACGACTGGCGCCGCAGCTCCCGGGCCGCCTCCTCGACCAAGAGCCCGACCTCCCAGTGTCCCGTGTGATAGCCGAGCGCCAAGGGGGTCCCATCGGGCTGTCGCACTCCGCCAAGTGTGCTGAGGATCAAGGCCTCTGGCTGCCCAATCGCCTCCGGCGCCCAACCCATCCCGACGTTCTGCGTCCAGCCAAAAAGGTCCCCACTCGGTCGTTCCCGCAGATCCTCCGCCGTCAACGGCAACTGTCCAGCCGGTCCCGCCTGGCGTGTCCGCACCTGATACAGATCTGTCTCTTCCCCACCGGTCCCTTCATCCGGTGGTACATTCTGTCGTTCGTCCATCTTGGTTCCCTCTCCCAAAAATTGGGGGCCACAGGCCCCTCCCCTGATCCATTCCCAGATTCTGGCTCACAGCTTGATCTCCCCGCACCCTTGGGGTATGTTGACGCCATCGACAAACCAACTTGGTAGAGAACACTAACCAGTTTGAGGCATAGAAGAATATGAATCGACGGGATCTCCTGACCACTGGTGCCCTTGCGGCCGCTGCTTGGCCATTTCGGGACCTTCTCAGCTTGGCCGCTTCACTCTCCCCGGCCCCAACCGAATCAACTCCCCCACAAGGGGTGGACCCCTGGCGCGGCCTGAAGATCGGAGTCGCCACCTACACCTTGCGCACGCTGCCGATCGAGGCGGCCATCGCCGGGGTCAAACGCGTCGGGCTGCAGTACGTCTCGATCAAGAATGTCCGTAATCATATCGATCTCACCCACACGACCGAGGAACGGAAGCAACGCACCCAGATGTTCCGCGACGCCGGGATCACCCCGCTCAGCGTCGGCAATGTCGGGATGAAGACCGATGAGGCCGAGATGCGCCGTGCCTTCGAGTATGCCAAAGAGATCGGGGTCACCACCATGGTCTGTGCCCCACAACGGGATGGCATCCCCCTCCTCGACAAGCTCGTCAAAGAGTACGACATTCGCCTCGCCATTCATAATCACGGCCCGGAGGACAAGCAGTTCCCCTCCCCCTACGACGTCATGAGCGCCGTCGAGAAGTATGACAAGCGGCTCGGGCTCTGTATTGATGTTGGCCACACCGCCCGCGCCGGAGTTGATCCCGCCGAGTCGATCCTCAAATGCCGCGAACGGCTCTATGATGTCCATCTAAAGGACATCTACGCCCTCGGCCCACGCAACACGCCGATCGAGAACGGCCGGGGCATCCTCAACATTCCCTCGATCCTCCAAGCCCTCGTCAAGATCAAGTTCCAGGGGCTCGTCGGCTTCGAGTACGAAAAGGATGGCAACGATCCCGTCCCTGGGCTTGCCGAATCGGTCGGGTACACCCGCGGAGTGCTCGCCTCGATCAAGGCGTAATCCCCATCCCGTGTGGACGGATCGCTCCCCGAAGAAGGGGAGTGATCCGTCCCTTCTCCGGTTAATCAGCTCGCAGCTCCAGTGCCCACCAGCATCTTCCAGAATTGTGCTGCCGCCCCAGTCAGCTCGCGGTCCCGCCGCTTGACGAGATAGAAGCGCCGGGACCTTCGCCAACGCCGGTCTGGAATCGAGGTCAGCACTCCCGCCTTCTCCTCCCAATCGCAGGCCCAGGTCGAAAGAACTGCCCATCCCAGTCCGGCGGCGACCGACTGCTTGATCGCCTCGGTGCTTGGAATGACAATCAGCCGCGAGAACCCCGATAACTGATCCCCAAAGAGTCGCTCGACCACCGCCCGAGTGCTCGATCCCGGCTCGCGGACAAAGAGTGCACGCCGCCGCAGGTCCTCGGCGGTCAGGGCTCGGTGCTGGCTCTCCGCGACGAGTGGATCGCTGCCCGCCGCCATCAGTCGCAGCTGATCCGACTTGAACGGATGGGCCTCGACCCCCTCTGGCAACCCGATCTCACCAAGGATCCCGAGCGGTGCCTGCCAAGCGAGCAGCCACTCGAGCACCTCCCCGCTCGACCCGATCCGCGGCAGTGGGGCCACCTCCGGATAGCGCTGCTCGAACTTCTTGAGAAGGGCTGGCAACCGGTAGGTCCCTGGCGTACTCGACGCGGCGACAACCAACTCCCCGGCAACCCGCTGCTGCGCCTCCGCGACGACACCCGGCAACTCCTCGTAGAGAGAGATGACCCGGTCCGCCCGATCCCGGACCGCTTGTCCAACCTCGTTGAGGACCATCCGCCGCGAGACCCGCTCGAACAGGGCGACCCCAAGGCCCGTCTCGACCGCCCGGATGTGCGCCGAGACTGCCGGCTGACTGATCGACAACTCCTCCGCCGCCCTCGTCACACTACCCAGCCGTGCCACCACGCGAAAGACCTGCCACGGATAGAGGTTATAGTCCATATTTATCAGTGAAACCTTTTTGATCAGCGTAACTTTAGTCATCAGTGAACCCTTATTCATCAGCGAAACCTTATTGTATTTCACAGAAAAATAATATTTGTCTGACCCTTTATATCCCATTAAGCTGACGGTTCCAAAACCAAAGGAGAGGGAGGGCAGAGAACCGGGATGGGATGGGAAGCAGTGCCGCTAGTGGTGATGGTCGCGGGGTTGGCCTTGCTCCTTGGATTGGAGCAGTGGATTCCGGCAGATCGAGAGCGTGGGGAACGTGGGGGAGGCTGGCGACACGGAGCGTGGAACCTGGGGCTTGGGATCTTCAATGCAGTGGTGCTCGGGTTGCTGGCAGCACCGATCCTCCAATGGGCGACAGTGTGGGCAGAGGTGCGGGGCTTCGGATTGATGCGGGTGCTGCCGTGGCCAGAGGAGGCAGTGGTCGGGGTGGCCCTGATCGCCTTCGATGGCTGGATGTACCTCTGGCATCGGGCCAATCACGTCCTGCCTTGGCTCTGGCGGTTCCATCGCCTCCACCACGGCGACCGGGCCATGGACGCGACGACAACGGTGCGCTTCCATCCGGTAGAGATCGCCATCTCGACGCTGCTGCGCCTGGCAGTGCTGCCGATCTTGGGTCTGAGGATCGAGCACCTCTTGATCTACGAAGTGGTCCTCTTTCCCGTCATCCTCTTCCACCATAGCAACATCCGCTTTCCGGAGAAGGCGGACAGGCTGATGAGGACAGTGCTGGTCACACCGGCCATGCACCGGGTCCACCACTCGCAGCGACAGATCGAGACCGACAGCAATTACGGGAGCGTCCTCTCGATCTGGGACCGACTGGGCCGCAGCTTCCGCTTGCGCCGGGATGGCAGCACCATCGAGTTTGGTCTCTGATCCGCGAGGGACAAAAATCCTCACTCCATCGTGGAAAATCGCCCACGCCCCCCACGGGTTGACCGGCTGCTCGCGGAAAGGATTGGTCAACAGTCCGCAAAACCTTCCCACCAAGCCCGAATTGGCCTAGGATACCCATCGGTACAAGAGTTGCTGGAAGGCAGTCGATTCGCCAAGGATCGAACGGTCAGGGAGGGGAGGAGCTGGCACCTGTGAGGCCAGCGTCGGTGGGGAATCCGCCAAGTCCATCCCACGGAGGGGCGATCAAGAGGAGGGCAGAATGGAAAGCAGTGCGGAGCGGGAAAATGACAAGATGAAGATTCTCGTCGCCTATGATGGGTCGGCGATCGCGAATACGATGCTCGACGATTTGCGCCGCTCGGGGCTGCCGTCGAAGGCCGAGGTTGAGGTGGTGACGGTCGCCGAATCGTGGTTCCCGTTGCCAACCAGCTACGGGGGAGTCGACACGAGCTTCACCCAAGAGTCGCTGACGGGGGTCGACCGGGCCAAGGCGACGGCCAAGTATGCCGCCGGATACCTTGAACAGATCTGTCCGACGTGGGAGATCACCTACGCGGCGGCCTCTGGGTCGCCGGCCAGCATCCTGCTTGGGCACGCCGACAATTGGCATCCGGATCTGATCGCGGTTGGAGCGCACGGCCACGCCGCGCTGAGTACCCTCTTTCTGGGGAACGTCGCGCAGAAGGTGGCCAACGAGGCCCGCTGCTCGGTGCGGATCTCGCGGACGCGCGAGCGGGATCCGAAGATGCCGATTCGTCTGCTGATCGGGATCGATGGGTCGGCCAGTTCAGCGGCGGCGGTGACGGAGGTGCTGCGGCGGGAGTGGCCCGCCGGGACGGAGGTCCGGATCGCCAACGCCATCTGGAATCTCCCCCCGCCGATGACGGCGTCAACGGAGCAAGAGAATATCGCGCTGCAGATCACGGAGTGGGTCGCCAAGGAGAATGCCCGGATCGCAACGATGATCGAGGAGTCGATCGCGCGACTCCAGGCCGCTGGGTTGAGTGCCAGTTCCGTTGCGCGGGAGGACGATCCGCGCCGACTGCTGATGGCGGAGGCGGAGGAGTGGAATGCCGACGCGATCTTCCTCGGAGCGCGCGGTCGAAGCCGCCTCGAACGACTGCTGCTCGGCAGTGTCTCCTCGCACGTCGCCATGCGGGCCGCCTGCAGCGTTGAGCTCATCCGCGGATAGAGAGATCGTCGAGACTGAAGTGATCTGGGGGAGGGAGCGCAACGCCCCTCCCCTTTCTCTTTGGTCAACGTCGGCGAACGAGGAGCTGCTGGCATGAAAGTTGCCTTACCAAGAGGAGAGGGGAGGAACCTATGCGGCAAGAAAAGCGAAAAGGACGAATCGTTCTCCTCCATCTGCTCAGTTGGTCCCTGATAGTCACCTCCTTCCCCCTCCGCACAGGAGGGATGGCAGGGGTGGGAGGGGTGGCTGGGGTGGCTGGGGTGGCTGGGGTGGCTGGGTCTGCCCAAGCGGAGCGCCCGGCCCTGTCCGAGTTGGTGGAGCGGCAGTACCTGGAGGTCTTCGAGCTGGCGCGGACAGCGCGGTACAGTTCGGCAGAGATCGACGCGTGGCGGAAGCAGCTCGACCAGCAGGAATCAGCGGAGAAGAAGCGGTTGGAGGGGGTGCAGAAGCGGTATGAGGAGCGGGTCAAGGCGGCCCGCCGGGAGTTGGAGGCGCTCAACCGACGGGCCTCACGGGATGGCCAGTCGGAAGTGGAAGAGCGCAAGCGGCTCCATTGTCGGATTCTGCGCCTCGAGGGGCGAGTCAAGGAGGCGGAGATCGCGCGCCAGCAGGGGGTCCCGATCGCCTTCGACAACCGGCGCGCCAAGCTGATGCTCCTCGAAAAATGGCCGGGGGAGATCGCCCGGATCGAGCAGTCGATCGCTGCGGGGACGGCGCGCAGCCGCCGCTATGGCGACGTCGAAGACATTGGGGTGCGCTCGATCGCTGAGGGGCAGGAGAAGGATCTGGAGGCCGGCCAGGAGGCGATTCGCGAGATGAAGGCCTACGGGCTGATGCCCCCGGAGTGGGAGGGAGAGCCCCTCAACCGCTATCTGCGCGACCTTGGAGATCAACTGGCGGTCCACTCCGACCTCAAGATCCCCCTGCGGGTGACCGTGCTGGAGAGTGACGAAGTCAACGCCTTCGCCCTCCCCGGGGGATATCTCTTCATCAATACCGGGCTGATCGCCAAGGCCAAGACCGAGTCAGAGGTCGTGGGAGTAATGGCCCACGAGCTGGCCCACGTCACCGCCCGCCACAGCGCCAAGCTGATGAAGCGGGCAACGATCGCCAACCTCATCTACCAGGCGGCGCAAGTAACGGCCATGATCTTGACCGGCGGTCTGGTCGGGATTGGTGCCTACTATGCGTTGCAGTACGGATTCTTCGGGCTCGGCCTGGTGCTCAGTTTGACGCTGCTCGGGGTGAGCCGCGAGTTTGAGGACGAGGCTGACCAGCTTGGCGTGCAGTACGCCTGGAAGGCCGGCTACGACCCGCGGGGGTTCATTACGCTCTTCGATCAGTTGGCGATGGAGCAGGGCTATGTCTCGACGGTCAGTTTCTTCCGGACCCATCCCCCCTTCGGCGAGCGGATACTGAGCACCTTCCGCGAATTGGGCTACCTTCCGGAGAAGAATGGATTGCAGGTCGATTCGCTGCGCTTTCGGGAGGTCAAGCGAGGCATGATGGAGATCCTCGAGCAGCACCGCCAGGAGCCCGTCACCCGCCCAACCCTCAAGCGATTTCCGAACTGCCCCGACGAGCCCGACGACGAGGAGGACGAGATTCAGATCCGTCGGCCAGGGTCGACAGATTCAAGCAAGAATGAGAGAGGAGAAGACCGATGAGGATCGAAGAAGTCCTGGTACCGATCGATTTTTCGCAGCACTCGCTGCGTGCGCTGGAGTTTGCATTGTCGTCGATCTCACCGGAAGGCGAGATCTGCCTGCTTCACGTGCTCGAGGCAGAGTTTCTCGAGCGGGTGGCCGTCGAGGGATTAGGGGAGCGGGAAGCAGTGCTGGGGATGCTGCGGCAGCGTGCCGAGGAGCGGCTGGGCGAGGTCGTTGCGGCTATTCCGGAACCAAGGCCAACGATCTCGTCGATGGTCGTCGTCGGGAGTCCGTTCCAGGAGATTCTGCGGGTGGCCTCGGATTTGGACTATCCGATGATCGTGCTCGGCAAGGGGCGAGATCTGGAGGAGATGCTCTTCGGGGCGACCGCCGAGAAGGTGATCCGGGCCGCACGGATTCCAGTCGTCACCGTACCAGCGGGATGGACCGGCGCATCCCGCACGACTTCCGAAGAAGGAGGGGCACATTGAACAGGGATTCGATCATCAAATCGCATCACGAGCGGATTCTCCTCCCCAACCTGGTCGATTACGAGGCGACCCGGCGCCAGTTCCGTTGGGAAGAGGCGATCGACGAGCTGGACGGCCTCCCCAACCGGGGCGGGCTCAATATGGCCTATGAAGCGGTCGACCGGCACGTCATCGGACCGCGACGGGATCAGTTGGCGCTGCGCTGGCTCGGCAGACGTGGGGAGAGCCGCGATTATACCTACACGCAGCTGCGCGGCCTGACCAACCATTTCGCCAATGTTCTTGAGAGGCTGGGGGTCAAGCAGGGGGACCGGGTCTTTTCGTTGCTCGGACGGGTCCCGGAACTCTACATCGCCGCGCTGGGAACGCTCAAACACCGGGCGGTCTTCTGTCCCCTCTTCTCCGCCTTCGGACCGGAGCCGATCCTCGCCCGGGCAGCAATCGGGACGCCGAAAGGGCTGGTGACGACCGAGTCGCTCTACCGCCGCAAGATCGCGCCGATCCGCGAGCAGTTGACCTCGGTCGAGTGGATTCTGCTGGTCGGGGAGGACCACCAGCCGACCGAGGTCGCCGGAACACTCGACTACCATTCGCTGATGTACGAGGTGAGCGGGCAGTACCAGATCGGCCCCACACACCCGGAGGACCCGGCGTTCCTCCACTTCACGAGTGGGACGACCGGTCGACCGAAGGCTGCCGTGCACGTCCACGAGGCAGTCGTGGCCCAACACGTTACCGGGCGGTACGCGCTCGACCTGCAGGACGGCGATCTCTACTGGTGCACCGCCGATCCGGGCTGGGTGACGGGAACGGCTTACGGGATCATCTCGCCCCTCACCAATGGGGTGACGATGCTGGTCGACGAAGGGGAGTTTGATGTCGACCGCTGGTACCGCACCATTGCCACGGAGAAGGTGACGGTCTGGTACACGGCCCCGACGGCGATCCGCCTGCTGATGAAGGCGGGGACAGAAGTCGCCCGCCGCTACGATCTCTCCTCCCTCCGATTTCTGGCGAGTGTCGGGGAGCCTCTCAACCCGGAGGCGGTCCGCTGGAGCCACGAGGCCTTCGGTGAGCCCTTCCACGACAACTGGTGGCAGACCGAGACCGGCGGCATCATGATCGCCAATCTGGCATCGCTCGACGTCCATCCCGGCTCGATGGGCCGGCCACTGCCGGGCATCGAGGCCTCGATCGTCGAGCGCGCCGAGGATGGGACAGTCCGGATTCTCGACCAGCCCAACGCCGAGGGGGAGCTGGCCCTGCGCACCGGCTGGCCCTCGATGTTCCGCGGCTACCTCGGCGAGGAGGAGCGCTACCGCCAATGCTTCGCCGGGGATCTCTACCTGACGGGAGACCTCGCACGGCGCGACGAAGCGGGCTACTTCTGGTTCATCGGCCGTAAGGACGATGTCATCAAGACTGCCGGCCACCTGGTCGGCCCCTTCGAGGTCGAGAGTGTCCTGCTCGAACACCCCGCCGTCGCTGAGGCCGCCGTCATCGGCAAGCCCGATCCGGTGACCCACGAGGTGATCAAAGCCTTCGTCACCTTGCGAGCTGGCCACGACGCTTCGGAGCCGCTGCGACGAGAGATCGTTGGGCACGCCCGCCAACGGCTCGGGGCAACGATCGCGCCGAAGGAGTTGGAGATCGTCGCTGCCCTCCCCCGCACGCGCAGCGGGAAGATCATGCGGCGATTGCTCAAAGCACGTGAACTGGGGCTCCCCGAGGGGGATCTCTCGGCTTTGGATGAGGCGACGCCATGACCCACTCGACTGAGACAACAGAGCCCTTGCGGGCCGTGCTCCTCGAGGAGTATCGGGCGATGCTGCGGATCCGGCGCTTTGAGGAGGCGTGTGCGGAGAGCTACAGTGCCGGCCAGATCCGCGGCTTTCTCCACCTGGGGATCGGGGAGGAGGCGATCGCCGTCGGTGCGATCGCGGCACTGACCCCAGAGGACGCAATCGTCGCCACCTACCGCGAGCATGGCCACG
>JBMOHS010000040.1:0-24567 GCA_049317725.1 Blastocatellia bacterium | reverse complement strand
CGGATCCACCCGGGCTCAAGGCGATACCAGATCACTCGGACCTGCTGTGTCTCCTCCTCCCTCCACCATTGGAAGAGCAGCTTCCCCCAGGCGACCCCCCACTCCATCCCTTGCCGATCGATCCTTCCACGCGGCTCCCCGTCGACGGTGATCTCCCACTCCTCCTCCCCCAACATCGCCCGCTCCAACTCATACCGCGCCTCGATCGCCTCCTCCAGTGACTCGACCCTGCCGGCCCGTTTCTCTTCCCTCTCGTTTGCCATGAAGATTCTCCCTTGCGTCGCCTCAGCCAGATCGACTTCCAACATTCATTCCTGAAGGGGTGGAGGGGTGGAGGGGTGGAGGGGTGAAGGGGTGGAGGGGTGGACGGGTGGCCTTGGGCACGAGGAGTCGCGTCCTTGTTGTCGATTTGCCGGCTGTGATAGCATACGACCCACTGGCTGGATCAATGCCGACCCAGCCAAAGCAACCCGGCGACCTGCCTGATGCTGACCCATCACTTGGGTCTCGTCAAGGGGAACCCAATCTTGTGGTCTGTTGTGGCTTTTTCCCGCGAAAACGAAGCGAAAGAAGCCTCTTTCCAAGGGCAGGGAGATCGTGATCTGTCATCACTGTGGACGGGAAGTGTTGCTGCTCGGGAAGATTGCCCGCACCGACGAGTGTCCCCATTGTCGACGCGACCTGCACTGCTGTCGGAATTGCCGCTTTTTCGATCCAGGAAAGAGCCGTCAATGCACGGAGACCCAGGCAGACTATGTGCGAGAGAAGGACCGCGCCAATTTTTGCGACTTCTTTCAGCCCAATCGGGACGTTCCCTTGAACGACCGGGGCCATCGTCCAACCAAGCGGCCAGATGATGCCCGTCAGGCCTTCGACGATCTCTTTCGAAAAAAATAGGCGGAACTGGATGTCTTCACTGGACCCAAGGCCAATCCCATCCGAGACCAGCTCTGACACTCTACCCGGGGATGGCCCGGTGCGGGAGGCAGGGGAGGAAGGCCCATCAGTCGACTCTGTGCCGGTTGGCCCATCACCCCCTCTGGGCCCGGATTCGTTCGTCGGGAGTGCGCCTTCCGTCTGGACGGGAAGGCCGGTCGAACGCCCCACTCCGCGGCGGCCTCTTCTTCATCTGACCCTCTTTGTCTTGACGGTGATCACGACTACAGGCGTTGGAACCCTCTGGTTTTATGACCCCAACCAGCCGTTGGAGAGCTCCCTGGCGCGTGGCTTCCTCTTCTCTTTCTCTCTGTTGACCATCTTGACTGCCCACGAGATGGGCCATTTTCTCGCTTGTCGATGGTATGGAGTGGCGGCGACTTGGCCCTACTTTCTGCCAGTCCCATTCCCGCCGGTGGGCACCTTCGGTGCCTTCATCCGGATTCAATCACCGATTCCGACGCGTCGCGCACTCTTCGATATCGGGATCGCTGGCCCATTGGCCGGCTTCGTCTTTCTGATCCCGGCTGCCTGGATTGCACATCACATTGCCGAGCCGGCCGTGCTCGAATCGTTGGGCGAGGGCGCGATCTATTTTGAGAGTCCACTGCTCTTCCGCCTCTTTGAGTGGGCATACGGGCTGCCAGAGGTCATGCTCAACCCCGTCATGTGGGCCGCCTGGGTCGGGGCGCTCGTCACCAGTCTCAACCTGCTCCCCGTCGGACAGCTCGACGGGGGACACGTCACCTACGCCGTCTTTGGCCCAGTGGGCCATCGCTGGGTAGGCCGTTTATGCTATCTTGCCGTGCTGGCGCTGACGGTCTACTCGATCTATCGTGGAGCCTGGAATTGGCTGGTCTGGGCGTTGATTCTGACCTTCCTTCTGCGGGTTGGCCATCCGCCCGTTCTGGATCCCCTCTCTTCATTGGGTCGGGAACGGGTCATCGTCGCCCTCGTTGGGTTGATCGTCTTTCTTCTCTGTTTCATGCCGATGCCGATCCGCTTCTGACCCCTCATTGGCAGTCCCCAACGTCAAGGATCGAAGGGAGACCGTTCTGAATCATCGACGCATGGAGATCGTTGCGGCTGACATCATGACGCAATCCGTTGTCACGGTGACCGAGCAGACCTTGCTGGAAGAGGCGGCTCGGCTCCTCGATGTGCACCGCATCACGGGTCTTCCTGTCGTCGATGGGGAGGGAAGGCTGACAGGGATCCTCTCCCAATCGGATCTGATTCGGAGGACGCACTGGATTGGAGCTTGGTCGCCCGATCGGGTCTGCCAAGTGATGAGCCGGGTCCCGGTCACCGTTCCTCCAGGCGAGCCCCTGGCGAGCCTTTGCCAGCGAATGGTCGAGCATCGGATTCATCGGGTAGTGGTGGTGGAGGGGGAGACGATTCGCGGAATCCTGACGACGCTCGACATCCTCGCGGTGGTGGCCACGGGCGGGGTCCCTCAGGAGCTAGCAGCACCGCTGGCTCGCCTCGATGAAGCCGACCTCGTGTGCCGGTAGGATCGGCTCGAAGATCTTCCCTGGATTGAGGATGCCGAGCGGGTCGAACGTCTGCTTGATCTGCCGCATCAGCGCGATCGCCGCCGGACTGAGCGCCAGTGGCAGGTACGGCGCCTTGGCATAGCCCACTCCGTGCTCTCCAGAGAGGGTTCCCCCCAGCGCGACCGCCTTCGCAAAGATCTCTCGCACCGCCTCAACTCCCCGCCGCCGCGTCTCTTCAGCAGCATCAGGCAGCATGACATTGATATGCAGGTTGCCGTCCCCGGCGTGGCCAAAGGTGGGAATGAGGAAACCAGTCCGCGCTTGCAGTCCTTCCAGGAACCGCAGCATCTCTGGAATGCGGGAACGGGGGACGACTGCGTCGTGATTGAGCTTGATGACGCCGGTGCGGGCGACCGCCGGCGACATCTTGCGCCGCACTTCCCACAGCCGGGACGACTCCTCTTCGTTGGCCGCCACGCTCAATCGCAGGGCCGCGTGCCGACGGCAGAGCTGCTCGACGATCTGGGCTTCCCGCGCGACCGCTTCCCGCAGGCCGTCGACTTCGATGATCAACAGCGCTCCCGCCTCTCGGGGGAGTCCGGAAGGGTCATACTCTTCGATTGCGCGGATCGAGGTCCGGTCCAGCAGCTCCAGCGCGACGGGAACAATGCCCGCTCCAGAAAAGTCCGCGACGCACTGACACGCCGCCTCCGCCGTGTCGAAGATGGCGAGAAACGTCTGTCGCGTTTCCGGTTTGGGGAGAAGCCGCAGTGTGCAACGGGTGATGATCCCGAGCAAGCCTTCACTCCCGATGAGCAAGCTCTCCAGGTGAAGCCCCGTGGCGTTCTTCGGTGTCCGGGTCCCGGCGACGACGATCTCACCCGTCGGGGTGACAAAGTCGAGCCCGAGCACAAATTGCTTGGTGTTACCGTACTTGACACATCGTGGTCCCCCGGCATTGACGGCGATGTTTCCGCCGAGGTAGGACTCCCGCCAACTGGAAGGATCCGGTGGGTAGAAGAGCCCGACCGCTTCGACCGCTTGCTGCAGGGCAAAATTTGTCACACCCGGCTCGACGACGGCCACCAAGTCCCCGGGGTGAATCTCGAGGATCTGATTCATCCGGCTTGTTGCCAGCACGATTCCCCCGTGGACTGGCACCGCGCCTCCGGTGTAGCCCGTACCCCCTCCGCGGACGGTGACGGGGATCCGTTCCCGATTGGCCAGCTTGAGGATGGCGGCGATCTCCTCGGCCGTCCGCGGGAAGATCACGCCCGCAGCGCAGAAGACCTGCCGCAGCGCGTCCTGCGAGTGGCGCTCGACCACCTCCGGGATGGTCGAGACGTGCGTCTCCCCGACGATCGAGCGCAACTCATTGAGAATGGAGGGCACCAAAGGCGCTGCCTTGTTCATCGGAGAGATTCCGGAAAGAGTTCGAGCAGTTCGCGCACGCTCCGGGTAATCTCCGGTGGGCTCGCCAAATCGAACCCTTCGGGCCAAGGATAGAGCGCGGAGATGACGGCGACGCTATCCGCGCCAGCCGCCAGAACGTCGGGGATTCGCGACCGGCCGATCCCACCGATCGCCACCAACGGCCGATCGGTCTGCGTGCGGACTTCCCGGAGCAGCTCCAGTCCGACGGCGGGGTCCGGGTTCTCTTTGCTGTCGGTGGGGTAGATCGGGCCGAGCGCCAAGTAGTCAGCCGAGGTCGTGAGCGCTGCCTCGAACTGCGCCAGGGAATGGGTCGAGATGCCGATGATCTTCTCCGGACCGAGAATCTCCCTCGCCTCTTCGACGGAGAGGTCTTCTTGCCCCAGGTGGACCCCGTCGGCATCGGTCGTCAGCGCGACGTCGACCCGGTCGTTGACGATCAGCGTCGCTCCGACCGCCCGGGTCAAGGGCAGGCTCGCCCGCACTGCATCGAAGAGCTCCCTCGCCGTCGCCGCTTTGTCCCGGATCTGAATCCAACGGGCACCGCCAGCGAGGAGCCGCTCGACGATCTCCGGATGGGAGAGGTTCGACATCGATCGGTCAGTGATCGCGTAGAGCCCAGGCAATTTTCTCATCTTCCTCACCTCTCCTTGATTTTCGTTCGATCAAGGTAACGGAGCCCGCCGGGATCTTCGCCAGATCGAACCGCCGAGCAGGGCAAACGTCAGCAGTGTCGAACTGATTGCAAACCAATCCCCGTGGCGCACGTAGATGGTTTGACTGCGTCGGGCCTGTGCCTCCCAGATCTGTGTGCCGGTAATAAAGGAAGGGAGCGGATCGACCACACGCCCATCGGCGGTGAGGAGAGCGCTGATGCCGGAGTTGGTCACCCGAATCAGATCCCGATCCGTCTCGATCGCCCGCATTCGGGCGTGAGCGAGATGTTGGCGAGGTCCTGCCGTCTCTCCAAACCAGGCATCATTCGAGATGTTGACCAGCAGGGTCGCCCCGTTTCGTACAAACTGCCGCACCAAATCGGGGTAGGCCGCTTCGTAACAGATGAATCCCCCGACCCGCACAAAGTTGGTGGTTCGTTCGATCTTGGGGGTGATCTCCCCCGCCTCGTCCGTAATCGTCGCCGTGCGTTCGGTCTCCAGCCTGAGCAGGTGCACGACCGCTTCCTCACCCGGCTGGAAGTCCCCTGTGATGGCCGGGACGAACCGGCCCAGGATGGCACGAAACGGGACATACTCCCCGAACGGAACCAGTCGCATCTTGTCGTAGCGACGAGGGGACTCCAAGGCTTGGGTTGGCCGCGGGTCGATCAGATGGAGACTGTTGAAGAAGGCCTCTCCCTCCCGACCTACTCCATTGATGATCAGGTAGGCCCCGGTCTCCTTAGCGAGGGCGGCGAGCAGCTCCCGCAGCACCGGATCTGTATCGTGAAAGAGGCTCAACGGGGACTCTGCCCAGACCATCAGGTCCAGCCCTCCCCCTCCCTCGCGGCGTGCCGCCACCGTCTCCCGGGTGAGACGCAGATGGTTCTCAAGATCCTCTCCCAACCGCTCCGGGTGCGTTGTGCCATCCGGCGGCAGGTTGGGCTGGATCCCTCCCACCCTGACGACGGCTCCGGTCTCTCCTTCGACAGGCTGGGCTGTCGAAGGCAGGAAGTAGAGCAACGTCGCCGCCAGTCCCAGCAAGACCGCGACCCGTCCCGCCGACCGTTGCCGAAGCCGAATGACCAAGACCAGGATGGCGGAGAGCGCAACCACTTCAGCGCTGACCAGGTAGACGCCCCCATACTGCGCCAGTCGTGCGACGCGGTACTGGCCGACCTGGGAGATTCCAATCGCGTTCCAGGTGACTCCCGTGATCGCCTGGCGCAGCCATTCCCCCGCCACCCACACGATCGGTGCCGCACCAAACGCCATCCAGCCAAAACTCCGAACCAGCTCTCTCATCGCCAGCGCGAAGAGCCCCGGAAAGATCGCCAGGATGGCGGCGAAGAGCAGGGCGACCCCGTAGGCGAGGACGGTCACGAACTGCCCATAGACGATCATCGAATGGGCGATCCAATTTTCGGCGAAGAAGATCCAGATGATTCCCGTCAGCCATCCCAACCCGAATGCCCACCGAGGGGAGGCCGTCTCCTCGCCTCCACCGACTGCAAGCAAGAGCGGTGCCAGGGCTACCCACGCCGCTTCCGGCCGATCGAGACTGGGAAAGGAGAGCAGCAGCAGGCCGGCGCTCAGGAGGGCCAGCCCGATTCGCCAACCTCTTCTGATTCTCCCCCCTGAAGTTGTCGCCGTCCCGGGACCCTTTCCACTGGGGAGCTTCTTGACGATCTTTTCCAATGAAATCTTCAACGGTCTCTCTCGATGCTTTCCAGAATGTCGATGCGGGGATACCCACTCGTCGTCAGTTCTTCTGCCAGCAGCTCCGCCATCTCACGGGTGGCCACTGGCCCGATCCGTACTTGGTAGCCGGTTTCATTCGGCGCTCCCTCGATCACCGCCTCCAGTTGGCGCTGATTCCGAATGGCGGCGGTCAATTGCGAGGCGGCGTCAAATGTGGGGAGCCGCGAGACGCGCACGGCCCATCCTGGCTCCTCCTTGGCCATCTCGATCAAGTCCGCCGGCGGAGAGACGTACCCCACGAGGATCCCGGAGGCAAAATAGAGCGACAGCAGCAACGCGATGGCAAAGAAGACCATCAGCGCCCGTCGATCGGCCCGATTCGGATTTTGTAGCAGGTTCCACAAGACAGTCGACTCCTTCCCGGCCTCTTCGTTCTTTCCCTTCTCTCCCGACCCGTCTCTCTCGAATGGTCGGGCGATTGTACCACGACCCACCTCTCGAACCGATCCCTTAAGACTTGCGCAAATTGGTACTCCGACCCACAATACAACTGCGGAGAGACCGCTTCGGCCTCTTCTTTTCACCCTGTTGAAGACGAACCGACCCACAATAACCACCAGAGAAGGTAACGATGAGAAGAAGAGAAGAGGCCAGGAGAAGACGACGCGACCGACCCGTGCGATCCGGACCGCCCCGCAGGACAGCCCGGCTCATCTGCGGGGGAGTTCTCTCCCTGCTCTGGTTGGTTTCGTTGACCGGGGCCGGGCGGGTCTTGGCCCAACCTCCCACTAATCGCCCCAGTGTCGAGTCGGAAGCGGCTCTCCGGGCGCGTGCCGAGCGCCTGCATCGCCATTCGTTGGTGGTCGATACCCACAACGATATCACCTCCTTCATCACGGATGAGGGGTTCGATCTGGGGAAACTCGATCCCTCCGGCAAAACTCAGACCGATCTCGTGAGAATGCGCCAGGGGGGACTTGGCGCGGAGTTCTTCTCGATCTATGTCGCCGGTCGCTATGCCCGGGAAGGGGGCTCGGCCCGTCGGGCGATGGAGATGATCGATGGCGTCTATGAGCAGCTCCGCCGTCACCCGAAGGATCTCGAGCTGGCCACCACTGTCGCCGATATCCGCCGCATCCATCGATCTGGCAAGATTGCCGCTTTGATGGGAATCGAAGGGGGCCACGCCATCGAAGACAGCCTCGCTGCCCTGCGTCTCTTCCACCGCCTTGGTGTTCGCTACATGACCCTGACCCACACCAACACCAACAACTGGGCCGATTCCGCCGGCGGGATCTCTGTTCCTGCCGAAGTCCGACACGGAGGGCTCAGTCCCTTCGGGCGGGACGTGGTCCGCGAGATGAATCGACTCGGAATGATGGTCGACATCTCTCACGTCGCTGATCAGACCTTCTGGTCGGTTCTCGAGACGACCCGTGCTCCCGTCCTCGCCTCGCACTCCTCCGCCCGCGCCCTGACCAATGTCGGCCGCAACCTCTCCGACGAGATGCTCCGTGCCGTTGCACGTAACGGCGGCGTGGTCATGGTCAACTTCTACAACGCCTTCATCAATACGGAGTATGCACCGGCCGATCAGCCCCGCCCGACCCGTGCCGTCAAGGGCGCAACCCTTGAGATGCTCCTTCAGCATTTCGAACATATCATCCGCGTTGCGGGCATCGATCACGTTGGCATCGGGTCCGATTATGACGGTGTCGATGGAGAAGTCCCGCCGGGAATGGAGGATATCTCCAAGCTTCCGACCCTGACCTATCACCTCCTTCGCCGTGGATACTCGGAAGACGACGTCCGCAAAGTGCTCGGAGAGAACCTCCTCCGGGTCATGGCCCGCAACGAGGAGGTCGCCCGCTCACTCCAGGCCGCCGGGGAACTCCCCTCCCGGGCACGTCTCCAACCGTGATCCCCCCCACACGACGGAAGGTTGCAAGCCGCGTATGAATGCGTTATTACATTGGCTCATTGGATTGACCGGAAGAGGCTGCTCCGTTCCTGGAGGGCCGCATTCATTCTGATTGTGAGGAGAGCAACATGAAAGACCAGCAATTGGACCAAGAGGCAAATCAGGCGGCTCCGGAGAGACCCTCCCAGCCGCGCCGGGACTTTGTCAAGACCACGGCGACGATGGGCGCGGGGCTGACCATCCTGCCGGCTTCAACCGTCTTCACCTATGCTGCCAATTCGGCCCTTGGTCTCGGGATCATCGGTTGTGGTGGGCGGGGAACGTACGATGGTGGCGAGTTTGTCAAGAATACGGATGTCCGTGTCGCCGCCCTTCACGACCTCTTCGAGGATCGGGTCGAGGCCGCGCGCAACCGGTTCGACGAGCTTGGGGCCACCAAGGGCCACGCCAAGATTGCCGAGGCCAACCTCTTCAAAGGGGCCCGGGGATTTGAAAATCTCGTCCAATCGAAGGATGTCGATCTGGTTCTGGTGACGAGCCCACCCTACTTCCACCCCGAGCACTTTGAGGCGGCCGTGGCGGCAGGCAAGCACGTCTATCTCGAAAAGCCAGTTGCGACCGATGTGGCAGGGTGCATGCGTGTCCTCAAGACCGGCAAGCAGGCCGACGGCAAGGTGAGCGTTCACGTCGGATTGCAGAAGCGGTTCGATGTTGGCTACAAGAACACCATCGGTCGGATTCATGCCGGCGAGATTGGCCCGATCGTTCTTGGACAGAGCTTCTACTACACCAATGATCTCGGACGGCAGAACAAGCCGGGGATGAGCGACCTCGAAGCCCGCCTGCGCAACTGGGTCTTCGATCTGGCGCTCTCCGGTGACATCATTGTCGAGCAGAACATCCACATCGTCGACATTGTCAACTGGGCGCTCAAGTCGCACCCAATCAAGGCGAGTGGAACCGCCGGACGTACCCTGCGGAAGCAGGTCGAGGGCATTCCCGCCGGGATGTTGACGCATGACCATTACATCTTGACCTACACCTACCCGGGCGATGTCCACGTCAGCTTCAACTCCAACCAGTTCCGGAACAAGGGCTATCGCCAGCAGGGGGAGCGCTTCTTCGGCGTCGATGGCTTTGCAGAGACGATGCAGAGCGGGCCGGCGACAATCACCCTCAACCAGGTTCGGGAAGGAGAGAAGACAGGCGATCGCTTGGACGCGGGCAAGGTCGATCTCCACTTGGCCGTCGGCACCAAGATGCAGGCGCTGGTCGAGAGCATCAAGACCGGTAAGCTCCACAACGAGGTGGAACACGGCGTCGACACGACTCTGACCTCGATTCTCGGGCGGATGGCGGTCATGTCCGGCCGCGAGATCACCTGGGATCGGATGGTGAAGTCGAACGATAACTGGAACCTCAAGCTCAATCTCGATACCCTGGGGACTTCAGGGGCCGTCTCGCTGCGCTGAGTGAGGTGGTCTCGTCGGGTGTCTCACCGGACCGGGATCTCCGAGGGGTGGTCTTTCGATCGTGCCTTCCGGAGACCCGGTCTCTCTCTTTCCCTTCTCTTTTCTTCGAGGGGAAGAGTCGGCGTCGGCAAGGAAGGAAGGCAGCGATGAAGGCAGGGTGGCTGGGAGTCACTTTTCTCGCGGGACTGTTGATTCCCGCACAGGCAGCGATGAATGCCCGGATGCGGACTTTCGTTGGCAATCCACTCTACAGTGCCGGGATCAACTTTCTGGTTGGGTTGATGGCGCTGACGGTCGTCATTGGTGTCTCGACCCGGCTCGGGCAGGAGGGGGCTTGGCGGGAGGCGCTGCGCGCCCCCTGGTGGGCTTGGTTTGGAGGCTGCATTGGGGTCATGATTGTGCTGTCAGGGGTTCTGGTCATTCCCCGCACCGGAGCTGCACTCTTTACCGCGACGATCATGCTTGGTCAGCTCGCCGGAGCGGTGGTTCTCGATCACTACGGTCTCTTCGGATTGCCCGCCCGGTCGATCACTCCCTCGCGTGTCGTTGGAGTGCTCCTCTTGTTGCTGGGAATCTGGTTTGTACAGCGAAGATAATAGTTTTATAATGTGAAACCTTTTTACAAAAAAGGCATTCATCTGCAAGACAGGAGAATGACCCAGTGGCCCTGACCGATCTGATCTCGCTGCACGATTTTACTCCCAAGGAAGTTGGTCGGGTCTTCTCGGTGGCCGCCGAGGTGAAACGTGATCCGAAAGCCTACCGCCAAGCGCTTGCGGGGTGCAGCGTCGCCCTGATCTTCGAAAAACCCAGTCTCCGTACACGGGTCACCTTCGATCTTGGTGCAACCCAGATGGGGGCTTCTTGCGTCTATCTTGACCATCAGGGCGTTCGGCTCGGCGAGCGCGAATCGGTCAAGGACATGGCACTCAACCTCGAGCGGTGGGTCGATATCATCGTTGCTCGCACCTACAGCCACGAGACAGTGGTCGAGCTGGCGGCCTACTCTTCGGTTCCTGTGATCAACGGCCTGTCCGAGCGGAGCCACCCTTGCCAGGGGCTGACCGACTACTTCACGCTGACCGAAAAGGTCGGCACTGATCTACGTGGGTTCCGCTTGGCCTATGTGGGAGATGGCAACAACACCTGCCACTCCCTCATCTTTGGTGCCGCGAAGTTGGGGATCGAGATGCGGGTCGGAACCCCCAAGGGCTACGAGCCCGATGCCTCGATTGTGCGCCTTGCACGACGGGAGGCCAAACGCACCGGCGCGAAGATCGAAGTCGTCAATGACCCGTTGCTTGCCGTCGAAGGGGCCCAAGCGGTCTATACCGACGTCTGGGCTTCGATGGGATTTGAGGCCGAGACGGAACGGCGGCGCGAGATCTTCTCCTCCTACCGCGTGACCCGCCAACTGATGCAGGCAGCGGCTCCGGGGGCCTTCTTCATGCATTGTCTGCCAGCCCATCGCGGCGATGAAGTCGACGCAGAGGTGATCGACAGCCCCGGCTCCATTGTTTATGACCAAGCCGAAAACCGCCTCCACACCCAGAAAGCCATCATGTTCCTGCTGATCGAGGCCAGCCGATCCCATGAGTGAATCCAGCAACCAATCGGGGCTCCCCCCGCCCCCTCCGTCCCCGCAGGGCCAGAAGAGTGTTGCCCGCTCCGCCGGCATCGTCGGAGTGGCCGTCATGGGAAGCCGGTTGCTCGGGCTGGTTCGTGAGCAGGTCTTTGCTTCCTTTTTTGGAGCGGGCTACGCGATGGATGCCTTCATCATCGCTTTTCGGATCCCAAATCTGCTTCGTGATCTCTTTGCTGAGGGGGCGCTCTCGGCGGCATTCGTGACCACTTTCTCGCGAAAGATCACGCAGGAAGGAGAGAGGGCAGCGTGGCGCCTCGCCAATCTAGTCAATAATGGGCTGGCACTGATTCTGACGGTAATCATTGGGGCAGGAATCCTCTTCGCGCCGCAAGTGGTCGGCCTGATGGTCGATTCTTCCTCCACTGTCCTGGCTGGGTCGACGGGGGAACTGACCTATTTTCTGGCGGTCCGCTTGACGCGGATCATGTTCCCTTTTCTCCTGATGGTCTCGTTGGCGACGGTGGCGATGGGGGTCCTCAACTCGAAAGACCACTATGCGGTACCCGCTTCGGCCTCGACCATGTTCAACGTCGGATCGATCGTTGGCGGAGTGGCATGCGCTTGGTGGTTGTCCCCACGGTACGTCGAGGCGGTGCTGTTTGGTGAGATGCACTCGGCAGAGGGGGCTAGTGAGGCAATCGTCGGGATGGCGATCGGGACCCTGCTGGGCGGCCTGCTCCAATGGCTGGTCCAAGTCCCCAGTCTGCGAGAGGTCGGGTATCGATGGCAACCGATCGTCAGTCTGCGGGATGAGGGAGTCCGTCAGATGATGCGGCTGATGGCACCGGCTATCCTTGCCTCGGCCGCTTTGCAGATCAACGTCTTTGTCAACACGAGATTCGCCTCCGGTCTGGGCGAGGGCCCTGTCTCTTGGCTCTCCTACGCCTTCCGGTTGATCTACCTTCCCATTGGGATCTTCGGAGTAGCTATCTCGACCGCCACCTTGCCGGTCGCCTCCCGGGCGGCAGCACTCGACAACCTCGTCGAGTTTCGTCGGACGATCGCCTCCTCGCTGCGGCTGACCTTCTTTCTGACGATCCCCTCTGCCGTCGGATTGATCGTCCTGAGTGAGCCGATCATCGCCCTCATCTTCGAGCGGGGGCTGTTCGATCCTGAAGATACCCGACAGACAGCGATCGCGCTCTGCCTGAATGCCATTGGCCTGACCGCCTATTCGGCAGTCAGGCTCCTCGTTCCTTCCTTCTTCGCACTGAAAGAGACGCGGATTCCCATGCTCATCAGCCTCGTCTCGATCATCATCAACTATCTGGTGGCTTGGTGGACCGTCGATGTCTGGCAGATTGGACATCGTGGGTTGGCGCTCTCGATCTCAGTGGTGGCGATCGTCAACTTTTTGCTGCTCTTGATCGCCATGCGGCGCCGGCTAGGGGCCATCGAGGGGGGGCGCCTGCTCTCAACCTTCTGGAGGGTGTTGCTCGCTTCCGCGGTGATGGGAGGGGTATGCCTGTTGGTCTGCCAAGGGCTCACCCATTGGTTTGGGGATGACGCCCTTCTCTCACGCCTTGTTGGGGTTGGTGGGTCGATTGTCAGCGGTCTGCTCGTCTTTCTCGCGATGGCGCGGCTATTGCGATTGGAAGAGATGGCGACCTTGAGCGCTGCTCTCCGCCGTCAACTGCGCCGCCGCTCCTGACCCCCCCTCCATTCCTGGTTCTTCCCCTCACTGACTCAACAAGTCGACCGCGCATCATTCCTCTGCAACGCAGCAGACAATCAGGGACGATGGCGTGGAAAGAGATCCACGGGAGGAGTTCCGGTCAAGGCTTCGAGAAAGGCGACCAAGTCCTGCTCTTCGAGGGCTGTCAGCCCAAGCGGATGAAGCTCCTCCTCGAGGTTGAGGTTCGTTCGGCCCCCAGCGTTGTAGAAGCGGACGACAGCGGCCAAGCTCGCCGCGCTCCCATCGTGAAAATACGGTGCCGTCAACGCGACATTGCGCAGCGAGGGTGTGCGGTACGATCCCAGTTCGAAGAGCAGCCCAGATCGGAGCGCGCGCCCCAGTTCGTGGCTCCCCGTCACCCCCTCCATCTCGACGAGCGGCTGCGGGGAGGGAGACTGTTCGATGTGGCGCGCCGCCAATCGTGCCAGTCGGTCAAACGACGGGTCCCCCGCCGCTACCCCGGTATTTTGATAGGCAAAATTGGAGAAGAGGGGCTGCTGTTCGGTGGCGACGTGGCAGCGGGAGCAACGCCCACGGCCCCGGAAGATCGCCAGTCCGCGTCGGGCTGCCGGGGGCAGCGCGGTCTCGTCCCCGGCCTGGAAGCGGTCGAAGGGGGAGTTGCCTGAGACGAGGGTGCGTTCGTAACTCGCGAGGGCCCTTCCCAGCCGCGTCGCATCGATCTCCCCGTTTTCGCCAAATGCGGCACGAAAGGCCGCCCGGTACTCAGCGTCTCTCCGCAATCGTTCGAGGACCTCCGCGAGACTGCGATTGCCCATCTCGTCGGGGTGGGTCAAGGGCTCGAGGGCCTGCTGCTCCAAGGTATCAGTCCGTCCATCCCAGAATTGGGCTGGATTGTAGATGACATTGAGGAGGCTCATCGAATTTCGAGTGCCACGACGTCCTCCGATCCCGACGGCGAGGGGCTCGGCATCCGCAAAGCCCCGCTCGGGTTGGTGGCAACTCGCGCAGGAGACCTTCCCATCGGCCGACAAGGCTGGATCGAAGAAGAGCCGCTTTCCGAGAGCCACCTTCTCCGCGGTCAAAGGATTGTCGACTGGCACGTAGAAGGACCACGTGTCGGCGGGGAGCCCGAGCGGGATTGGCAGCGTTTCCTTCGCCATTCCCACTCTGCTTCCATTTCCGAGTGGTCTCGTCCCGTCGATGCCCCCAGCGAGGACCAGGAGCACGAACAGCCCTCTCCACCTCGACGACGCCCGCTTTCGCATGAGTCTCCCCTCCACTCTAGATCTGATCGAGAATTGCCCTGGCGATTGAGAGGTAGATGAGGAGACCAGTTGCGTCGACGAGCGTCGTAATCAGGGGCGCGGAGAGCAGGGCTGGATCGAGCCCGACCGAATCCGCCAGAATCGGAATGATCGCCCCCACCGCGGTCGACCAGACACAGATGGCACAGATCGTCGCGGCAATCGTCGCGGCCAGGAAGAGATCGTGCGTGATCCAGTAGGCTTGTCCGAATGCCACCGTCGAGAGGAGCAGGCCGACCAGCAGTCCCGTCATCCCCTCCCGCAGCACGACCCGCCAAGCATGCCGGACACCGATCTCCCCCAAGGAGAGGCTCCGGATGACGGTCATCACCGTTTGCGCCCCCGCGTTTCCTCCCGTCCCGATCAAGAGAGGCACGAAGAAGTTGAGGGCAACCACCACCTTCAGCTCCTCCTCGTAGCTGTGGAGTACCTTGCTCGTCAGTGTTCCCGCGACAAAGAGAAAGAGGAGCCAGCCGATGCGATTCCGGACGACGCGGAAGATGGGGTTGTCGAAGTAGGGTCGGTCGAGTGCTCCCGGCTCCACCGCCGCCATTCGCAGGATGTCCTCGGTCTGTTCCTCGATGAAGACGTCGATCACATCGTCGACCGTGACGATCCCTACCACCATCCCCTCGTCGTTGACGACCGGCACGGCGAGCAGGTCATACTTGGCGATCTTCTTGGCAACGGTCTCCTGATCGTCGAGTGCATTGACGGTGACCGGTTTGCGCCGCATCACTTCTGTCACAGGTTGATGCATGTCGGCCATGACCAAGTCTCGCAACGAGACAGATCCCAGCAGTTGGCCGGTCGGCGGATCGAGCACAAAGCAGGCGTAGACCGATTCCTTCTCACGCGCCACGGCGCGGATGTGCTTGAGCGCTTCTCCGACGGTCCAGCCCGGGTCGAGCTGCATCAGCTCCGTCGTCATGATCCCCCCAGCCGTGTGCTCTTCGTACTGGAGGAGGTGTTCGAGTTCCGCCTTGACCTCGTTGCTGACCTTGGCCAGAATCCGTCGCCGCTCCGTCAAGCCCATCTGCTGGATGACGTCGGTCCGTTCGTCTGCCGATAGCTCCTCGATGACCCGCGCGGCTCGACCCGGATCGAGCTTCTCGAGGATGGCGCTGCGGCGTGACATGCTTGGCAGGTCGATCAACTCGACTGCCCGTGCAATCGGCAACATCATCAATACGGTTGCCGCCTCGACCAGGTTGAGCTGGTTGAGCAGCTCAACCAGATCGGCTGGCGCCAAGTCCATGACCTGTTCGCTGATGCCGACAAAGCTCTCTTCCAGTCGCAGGTTGATGCGTTCCCGCAGCTCTTCCAGTGGCGTCATCCCCTCACCTCCTCTCTTCCCATTTCTTTCTGAGGTCCGTCAGGAGATCGACAAAGCGCAGGTCCGAGCGCAAATTGTCGAGGCGGTTGTTATCCGCAAACATCGGATAGTTCTCGTTGCCCAGGCGAATCGCTTGGCGGACCCAGGAGATCGCCTCGTCTCGCCGATGTTCCATGGCATAGAGGGAGGCGAGCCAGACGGCGATGTCGTGATCGGCCGCCGCGGTCTCTTTGACCTGGTCTGTAATCACCGCCAGTGCCTGCTCGTGGGCACCTCGTGCGCTGTAGCACCAGCCTCGCAGAATATGCAGGGGGTCAAAATGGGGATGCTGCAGGAGAATCTCTTCGACCAACTGGCAGCAATCGTCGATTCGTCCCATCGTGAAGTAGGTGACCGCCAGGAAGGTCCGGATCAAAGGGTGGTCGGGCTCGACGCGACGGGCCTCCTCGAAGGCCTCGAGCGCGGCTTCATACTCGTGCCGATACGTCAGGATCCGGCCGCGGTTGTAGCCGGCAATGACGATGTCGCGCGGGCTGAGCTCGACCAATCGCTCGTACTGTTTGAGCGCACGGTCGTAGAGTCCGTTCAGTCGGTAGAGCATCCCGGCGACGATGAAGACCGTTGGGTCGTTGGGTGCCTTGCGTCGGACCTCGGCGAGGGTCGCCAGGGCGAGATCCTTCTCCCCACGGTTGAGGTAGACATAGACCATCTGCAGATGGGCACCTGGCAGCTCTGGATCGAGTTCGATCGCCCGGCGCAGCGAATGCTCGGCGAGGGCGAAGTATTCCGTCCCCCCGTATCCCTGTCCGTGGTGAATGTAGCACCGCCCCAGCGTGTAGTGCGCTCGCGCAAAGTCAGGGTCGATGCGGATCGCCTCCTGGAACATCTTGATGGCGTCGTCGAGGTCACGGTCGTTGAAGGTCTGCGACATGTATTGGAAGAGCAGATCCCGTCCGCGGAGGTAGAACTCATAGGCCTCATTGCTCGAGGTGAGCGGGCGGTCGATCCGTTTCTGTTCCTCCTCGGTGAGTCGCAGGCGCAGCCCGGCGATGACCCGTTCGGCGATCGTGTCCTGGATGGTGATCACATCGCGCGAGTCGAGATCGATCCGCTCGCTCCAGAGCATCTTCCCGGTCGAGATGTCGATCAGTTGGGTCGTCACGCGAAACCGTTCCCCACTCTTGATGAAGCTGCCGGTGAGGACGGTATTGACCGCCAGCTCTTGCCCGATCTGCCGGGGGTCGACCTGTTGGCCGGTGTAGAGGGCAATGTACTGCGAGGGGCGGACGACAATCGATCGGAGGTTGGCCAATTCGGTGATCAAGCCGTCAGCGAGGGAGAACTCGTAGAAGTTGTCCTCCGCATTGCGCGAGAGGTTCTGGAACGGCAGCACGGCGAGGCTACGCCGTGGCTCACTTCCCCAGGAAGAGGGACGGCTCGTGCTTCCACTCTGACTTCGCTGGCTCAGCGACAATGGTGAGAGCGGCTCCTCGACGTTCTGTGGCTCGGCGTTGCCGTCGCCTCTGCCCCGCTCGCCTCCCCGCGACCGCCGGGCGATTCCGAAGACCCCACCTCCGAACAACCGGCCCAGTGTGCTCGTCAATCGCCAACTGGTCCGGGCGGACTGAGGTGCGATCAGGGTCGATGATACTTCCGTTGGCAGCACTCCAGATTCCCCAGCAACTTGCCGCATCAACCCTTTCAACTCTTCGAGCATCGCGGCCATTGTCGGGAACCGGTCCTTGGGTCGGCGGGCCAGGGCGCGGTCCAGGAGGTTCTGCAATCCGAATGGAGATGAGGCGACCAGATCGCTGATCGGTGTTGGTCGATCGTTGATGACCGCCTGCATGATCTCGATCCGGTTCCGTCCGGTGAAGGGGGGCTGCCCGGTGACCATCTCATAGAGCACGACCCCGAGGCTGAAGATGTCCGTACGATGATCGACCCGCTCTCCCGTCGCTTGTTCGGGAGATCCGTATCCGATCGTTCCAAAGGGGGCGCCAACCTCTGTCAGGGAGGCGTCGGCCTGAATTGCCCCCTCTCCTTCCCCCTCCAGCATCTTGGCCAGCCCAAAGTCGAGCACTTTGACCTGTCCTCGCTCCGTGACCATGACGTTGGTTGGCTTGATATCGCGATGCACAATCCCTCGCGCGTGCGCGCTGGCAATCGCGTCGGCCAGTTGGATGGCGATTGAGAGCGCCCCGGGCAGTTCGAGGGGGCGCCGATGGATGACCTCTTTCAGCGTCCGCCCTTCGATGAAGGGCATAACGATGTAGTAGATCCCGCTCGACTCCCCCACGTCATAGATCGCGCAGATGTTGGGATGGTCGAGCGACGAGGCGAGGCGGGCCTCCTGCTCGAAACGGCGTCGTGCCCGCTCGGAGGTTGCCTGCTCCGGATGGAGCGTCTTGAGGACCACTTGACGGTGAAGCCGGGTGTCCTCCGCGCGATAGGCGGTGGCTTGCCCGCCCTGCCCGAGTTGCTCGAGGATGCGGTAGTGCTGGAGGGTTGTGCCTGGTGCGAGCGAAACCATCGGTCACCTCGGTCGTGGTTCGTCGACGCTCAATGCTTGACCATCGATCGTGTGGGTAGGATATCCGGTACCGGTGGATCCCCGCGCCTCGCCCCATTGATGCCCCACTGGGGCGGATCAGTCCCCTTGATGTCGGGAGGGGGCTCGCGGCATTGGACCAGGCTTCCTCGTCGGAGAAGGGGGCTGACACCAGCGCCAAACTTCAAGGGAAGGAAAGACCGGCCTGCTGGTTGTCGATCATCACCACTTCCACTCGCGATGAGTCCCGTGTCAGAAGCGCTCTGAGACCGACAGAATCTGTCATGCTACTACCAGTGCAGATGGGCTTCAAGATAGACGGACGGCGATTCAACGTTCGACCCAAAAACTTCTTGGACTGGTCGAGAGGGGAATCAGCACTCGGGTACCTCCGGGTGGGAAATGGAGGGCAAAGACCTCAACGCGATGGGGGCCGGGGGCGAGAGCGGCTCCTTCCAGGGAAAAGACGAATCCGTGACCAGGGCTGGACGTGACCCCCGCCGTGACCAAGTCGGGGCGGGGGCTATCGGCCCGCACGGAGGCCTCGAATCGCCCATTCAGGAAGAGCTGTACGGTGACCGCGTCTCGTGGGGTAGCTTCGTTGAAGGCCCACCCCCTCACCTCCGCCGGCGTGGCTCGGTCGATCGCCCCCCGCAGCCCCGGGGGGAACGTGACATAGCTCGTCAGGCTCGCCAGAAAGACCAGCAGACCAATCTCCAGCAAAGCTTTGAGGAGCAGCGCGACAAGCAGGCGAGGTGTGATTGCCGACCCTGGAGACCCAGAGGCTGTCCCCCGGTCAGATTCGGGGGGGAGGCAAGAGAGAGAGGGGGCGGTCTTCATCCCATACCGGACCTCTCCATCAGCGTGCGAGCCCACTCAGCCAGGGCGCGTACGCGGTCATCAAAGTTGGCGAATCGCGCGTCGGTTGTCTGTCCGATGTGGTACCGATGGTAGATCTGCTGGATGACGACCGCCAGTTTGAAGACGGCGAAGGTGTGGTAAAAGCCGATCGCTCCGACCGACTGGCCACTCTCGGCCGCGTAGAGGGCGACGATCTCGTCCCGGGTCAGCCAGCCCGGTTGTGCAGTCACGCCGCCCAAGGAGCCCGCGAAGACCGGTGGGTCACCAGCTTCCGGCCAGTAGCAGAGGAGCAGCCCGAGATCGATCAGTGGATCCCCGACCGTGCTCATCTCCCAATCCAGAATCGCCACCAGTCGCGTGGGATCGGCCGGGTCGAGCATGACGTTGTCGAGCTTGTAGTCGTTGTGGACGAGCGTTGGCCGGACTGGGTCGGCGGGCAGGTGTTCCTGGAGCCACTCCCTGACCCGCTGCATATCAGGGATTTCGCTGGTTTTGGCCCGTTCCCAGCGATTGGACCAGCCTTCGACTTGGCGCCGAACGAACCCCGCCGGCTTTCCGAGTTGAATCAGGCCGGTCGCTTCGACATCGATCGCATGCAGCTGCACCAGGGCATGGACGAGGCTCTCTCCCACCCGCCGCCGGAGCGAGAGGTCCTCGCCGATCTCTGGCGGCACCTGTTGACGCACGACGAGCCCGCGTCGCCGCTCCATCAGATAGAAGGGCGCACCGAGCACTCCCAGGTCCTCACAGAGCAGAAGCGGGCGGGGTGCCAGCGGAAAATGGGGATGGACCGCCGTCAGCAGCCGGTATTCGCGTGGCATATCGTGAGCGGTCGGTGCCACTGGGCCAATGGGTGGACGCCGGAGGACCAGCTCTTGCCCTTGCCAGCACAGGCAGTAGGTCAGGTTGGAGTGGCCTCCCGGAAACTGCTCGACGCGGAGTGGTGCCCCCTCCTCTCCAGCTCTCTCCCTCGTCATGGCAGTGTCCGGGAGGGTGTGAGAGGAGAGAAAGGCCGCGAGGGCCTCCAGGTTGAGGTCTTCACCGGTTCGAATCGGTGCGGTGTCAGCGGGAGGGGGCGTCTCTGTCATAGGTCGATGCCTTCAAATCTTACTGGACAAGAATCGTGGGACACTCGCCTGTCGTTAGCGCAAAAAACCACTCTGGTTGGTGATCTCCCCGCTCAACTGATCGTTGAGCGGATCGTCGAGGGCGAGCAGCCAACGCAGGGAGTCAGGAAAGGTCGCCTGCACGGCTGGGTCGATCAGCCGCTTCTGGTACTGTTGCTGCGGCCGATCGCGCCGACAATAGAAGCTGTGAAGCGCCAAGCGGGGTCGCGACGTTTGGTTGGCGGTTCCTCCGTGCCAGAGGTGCGCGTTCATGACGACGACGGTGCCTGCCTTTCCAGTAAAGTACCGTTGGTCGGGATGAGAGGCGACAGGATCGGCGAGGGCCTTCTCTGGCAGGATCCCCGCGCGATGGCTGCGAGGCACATAGCGCGGCGCGCCGTTCTCGATGTGGAAATCGTCGAGCAGCCAGAGCAGGTTGCAGACGCTATTCCCGTGCGCGTCCGGCAAGGCTCCGGTGTCGCAGTGGAAGGGTTGGGTCCACCCACTGTGGGGCCGAGCCGAGCGCGCGTTGAGGCTGCTCAGCTTGAAGGCAGGGCCCAAGACGTGTTCCACGGCCCCGAGCAGCCGCGGCAACTGCACTACCTCCTCGAAGACCTCCCCCCGGGCCACGAGGTTCGCCAACCGGTCTGTTCCAGGCTCCTGCCGAAATTCCGCCCCGGCCTGCTCGCCCTGGGACGCGAAGAGCTCCTCGATCCTTCCCCGTAAACGGGAGACGAGCGCCGAGTCGGCAAACCCTTCCAGCACCAGAAATCCCTCTTCGTCAAGCACTCGTCTCTCGTCCTCTCCCAGTGGAATGATCGGGGGTATTTCCGCCAATCGATTGATTGCCTCGCTGGTCTGCATGGGCTACGCCCTCCTTCCCCTCCAGGAATCGATCCATGTTTCGCTTTGGAACGCCAATGAGGCAACATTGTGCCGCAAACCACGCCCCTCGGCAACTGGCCACCCAGGGCTCCCTCGTCTGGAAAAACCGCTGGAGAAGAGCGCTTTTCCCCATCTCCACCGCGGAAAAGCCCACCAGGGATGAGGCTCTGCCCCCTACCTTGGCGCGTGGATCCCTGGACTCCTCTGTTGGCAAGCGGCACACGCCTTGCTTTTTCCGAGGCCCGCCCCTAAACAAGAAGGCCAAGAAAGAGGAGGAGAGAGCAATGCCAAATATCGCAGGAGAAGGCTCAGGTGAGCCGAGAGAAGTCGAAGAGCTGGAGGTCGACGTGACAGGCCAAGACCTCCTTGAGGATCCGTTGCTCAACAAAGGGAGTGCTTTTCCTGAGGCCGAGCGTCGCGCCTTCGGACTGCTCGGACTGCTGCCGTATCACAGTTCCTCTCTCGAAGAGCAGGTCATCCGTGCCTACGAAAACTTCTCCCGTCTTCCCTCGCCGCTTGAGAAGTACGTCTACTTGACCGCTCTTCAGGATCGCAACGAGGTTCTCTTCTATCGACTGGTCGAGAGACACATCGCCGAGATGATGCCGATCATCTACACGCCGACAGTCGGGCTCGGCTGTCAGGTCTATAGCCATATCTTTCGGCGGCCACGGGGGCTCTATCTCGCCTATCCACACCGGCGGGAGATCCCAGCGATCCTCGACAACAGCCCTCGCCAAGAGGTAGCGGTGATCGTCGTGACGGATGGTGAGCGCATCCTTGGTCTTGGGGATCAGGGGGTTGGAGGGATGGGGATCCCGGTTGGCAAGCTCTCCCTCTACACGCTCTGCGCAGGGATTCATCCGCGGACGACCTTGCCAATTCTCCTCGACGTCGGCACGAACAATCCGGAGCGGCTGGCCGATCCTCTCTATCTCGGATGGCGGCACGAACGTATTCGGGGACGCGCCTACGACGATTTCGTCGAGTCATTCGTCGAGGCGGTCATCCGCAAGTTCCCCAAGGTCCTTCTCCAATGGGAGGACTTCTCGAAGGAGCATGCCCCGGCGCTGCTCGCGCGCTACCGGGATCGGCTCTGCACTTTCAATGACGATATTCAGGGAACGGGAGCCGTCACCCTGGCCGGGCTCCTGGTGGCGACACGGCTGCTTGGGCAGCGCCTCTCCGATCAGCGCATCGTCATGCTCGGGGCCGGTGCCGCCGCGACGGGGATCGCCGATCAACTGGTCGAGGCGATGCGACAAGAGGGAACCGGGGAAGAGGAGGCTTGTCGGACCATCTGGCAAGTGGACCGTCAAGGCCTCGTCCACACCGGGCGAGTGCGGCTCGAGCCGGGCAAGCAGCGCTATGCCCAGCCGGTCGCGCGATTGACCGATTGGACGTCCACGGCCGAAGGATTCCTCCTGCCGGAGGTGGTGCGACAAGTCCGGCCGACCGTCCTGATTGGAACCTCCGCCCAACCGGGCGCCTTCACCGAGGCGGTCGTTCGTGAAATGGCCCGTTACGTCGAACGCCCCATCATCTTTCCACTCTCCAATCCGACCTCGAAGTCGGAGGCCACGCCCGCCGACCTCGTCCATTGGACGGAAGGACGGGCCCTCGTCGCAACGGGTAGCCCTTACCCAGCCGTGGCTGGGGAGGGGGCGTTGAGGGGACAGACCTTCCGCATCGGCCAGTGCAACAACGCCTTCCTCTTTCCCGGCGTCGGTCTGGGCATCATCGCTGCCGAGGCGCGGCGAGTCACCAATGCCATGTTCGTCGTCGCCGCGCGGGTTCTCAGTCAAGCCTCACCAGCCTTGCGCCATCCGGATGGGGCACTCTATCCGGAACTGACCGAGGCCCGGGCGGTCTCGCGACAGGTCGCACTCGCCGTCGCTGAAGAGGCCATCCGGTCAGGCCACGCCGATCCACTTCCCACGACAGTCCTCGAGGCCCGCCTCGCCTCACGCATGTGGGCTCCTCATTATCCTAATTTACGAAAAGGGGTGAGGGGCGAGGGGCGAGGGGTGAGGGGTGAGGGGGGGAATCGCTAATTGTCGTTGCCGTCCTTTTCTCATTTTTGGGCAATGCTGCTACTATGCGGGCTCGTCAAGGCAAAGCAGGTCTGTCCTGATCCCGCCTTTCTCTCCGTTGATTGATGGGGAAGGGGTGGAAGGGCATCAACGATTGCACAAAAGGGGCATTGAAGATGGCAAAGCAGAACCAATGGGGTGGGGAGAGTGATGATCTGACTCCAATGACGGGCGCGGCAACGGACGTGGCCCCGCTCGGGCGGACGGGTGAGAAGCCCGCCCACGAGCGAACTGCCGACGAGGAGCCGGATGTGGTCGATTGGGAAGTCGTCGCCGCCTCCGCAGAGTTTCGTTCCCTCCTCGCCGCCAAGCGGCGCTTCATCTTGCCGGCAATCCTCTTCTTCGTTAGTTACTACTTCGCCCTTCCCCTCCTGGTTGGATACGCTCCGGAGTTGATGCGGCGGGAGGTCTTGGGCGTCGTCAACCTTGCTTATCTTTTTGCCCTTTCCCAGTTCTTCGTCGCCTGGCTGATGGCGGCCCTCTACCTGCGGGTGGCGGCCCGCTTCGATCGGGCAGCCCGTCAGATCATCCAGCAAGCGAAAGGAGATCGCTGAACCATGGCTGCCTCGTTGGGAATGTTTCTTCTCTTTGTCGTCGTCACCCTTGGGGTCACTTGGTGGGCCGCGCGCCGTTCGAGTGGTTCGAGTGCCTACTTTGCCGCTGGACGTTCCCTGACCGCTTGGCAAAATGGCATCGCGGTTGCGGGCGATTACATGAGCGCTGCCTCCTTTCTCGGGATCGCCGGCATCATCGCCTTCCAGGGATATGACGGCTTCATGTACTCAGTCGGCTGGCTGGTGGCCTACTTGACCGTGCTGCTGGTCGTCGCTGAACCCTTGCGCAACGCGGGAAAGTACACGATGGCGGATGTCCTCGCCTACCGCCTCCGACCACGCCCCGTGCGTGCGATGGGTGCCCTCTCGACGTTGACGGTGAGCACCTTTTACATGATTGCGCAGATGGTCGGAGCAGGCAGCCTTGTCTCCCTCCTCCTCAAGGGCACGGGTGTCACCTACGAGGCGGCCGTCATCGGAATCGGGATTCTGATGATCGTCTACGTCGTCTTTGGCGGGATGCTGGCGACGACCTGGGTCCAGATCATCAAGGCGATTCTTCTCCTCAGCGGGACCGTGCTGCTCAGTCTTCTGGTGCTGAACCATTTCGACTTCAGCCTCGATCGGTTCTTCACGGCAATCACGCAGGTCACCTACCACGACGCCTCCGGCCAGCTCGTCACGCAGAATTTTCTGACTCCCGGGCTACGCTACAAACCGCCGTACGGGGCACTCGACCTGATCTCCCTTGGTCTGGCGCTCGTCTTTGGGACGGCAGGGCTGCCGCACATTCTGGTCCGGTTCTACACGGTCCCAGATGCCCAGACAGCGCGGCGCAGTGTCGTCTGGGCCATGGTCATCATCGGTGTCTTCTACATCTTGACGACCTTTCTCGGGTTTGGCGCGGCAACGATCCTCGGGCGGGACTTCATCGCCGCTAATGGGGGGACCAATATGAGCGCCCCCCTGCTGGCCCAGTCGAT
>JBMOHS010000039.1:0-25211 GCA_049317725.1 Blastocatellia bacterium | reverse complement strand
TCATACTGCTCCCGGGTACAGAAGTCGTTGACCGGCTCGACCACTGCCCGGTTGTACCAGCTTCGATCGAAGAAGACAATCTCCCCGGGATTGGGCAATTGCCGCATGTACCGTTGGAAGTACCACTGGCCCTGCTCCTCTTCGGTCGGCTTGGGAAGGGCGACGACCCGCATGGCGCGTGGATTGAGATGCTCGGTGAAGCGGCGAATGGCCCCGCCCTTGCCCGCCGCGTCGCGCCCCTCGAAGAGGATCGCGACCCGCTGCCGACGACTCTGCACCCAGCGCTGCATGCGCACCAGCTCGATCTGCAGCTTCTCCAACTCGGTCTCGTAGAGCAGCAGGCTCTCGATCTTCTGCGTGTCGATCTCGCGGGCCCGCAGCGAATCGATGAACGCTTTCGGGGAGCGGATCCCCAGCAGGTCCTCAAGCATCAGGATCGAGGACCGTGTCTCCTCCACTGCTTTACTCAGTGGAGGAGATGCGGCGGAGGGCACCTTCTCTCCTTTGTTAATCCCCGAATCGGCGAGTTGCTGCGGTGGTGGAGAAACCCGGGCGTCACCCTCCCCGCCTGCCACTGCTGCCGGCACAGACGCCTCCTCCTTCAGGTTCAATAGATTGCTCGCGTGGGTCGATTCCATCTCAGGGGACTCCTTCTTTGCTCAGAACCACACTTGGACGCTCAAAACACCTCGACGCTTCCGGGAGTGCCGCTCGCGGGGGAGGCTGATTGGGCCCCCTCGGCCCGCTCCCGGGCGGCCTCGCATTCGACACAAGAGCTGGTGAAGGGGAGGGCCTCGAGGCGTCGGACAGGAATCAACTTTCCGCAGTGCTCGCAGGTTCCATACTCTCCCCGATCGAGCCGCGCCAAGGCCTGCTCGATCCGCTCCATCTCCGTTCGGATCGAGTCGTCGAGCGCGGCGAGCACTTCGTCGTTCTGAATCTCGATCGACTGCTCCTCCAGGAGCGTCGCCAAGGGCTCGTCGGCGTGGCGCAAGTCGCGCGAGACCCTCGTCAGTCGTTCCTGGATCTCTTGATGACGCAACGTCAACCGATTGCGGATTGCTTGATAGTCTTGCATACCCAACCCCTCTTTCTTTTCAAAGCCCACCGGGGCGATCGCTTGGCGCAAGCGGCGGATATCTCCAGAATATCCCCAGTGGATTCTCCCTTGGTAAATCTTAAATCTGTGTAAAGCAAAAACAGTGCCAGGAACTCGCCTGTCTCACCACCCCTTCCATTCGATGGTGGCCCCTGTCCCGCTTCACCCTGGCTGGGGAAATCCCCGCAGCGGAAGTGGAATTTGGCTCAGGGGGATCGATTCTGCCCGGTCATTCCCACTGGCGCACTGGGGCAGAAATCCCCTGAAAGGGCTGCTTGAGAGCGATCCCACCTGCCTTTCCCCCCGCTGGACTATCGGATTGGCTTGCGGCATTCCATTTGCTTTTCCAACCAGTGGTGGGAGTTGGCGGATTGGCCAAGCTGTCTCACGGACAGCCGCATTGTGCGAAGAGATCCCACCGATAACCAGAGGAGAGCACGAAGATCATGGAGAGCGAAAAGACCGAGCCAGCCGCAAAGATGAAAGTCCTGATTGCCTATGATGGATCGGCTTGCGCCGAGGCGGCGCTGCAGGATCTGGAACGGGCAGGTCTGCCCGCGGAGGTCGAGGCACGGATCCTCTCGGTGAGCGAAGTGATCCTGCCCCCACCGATGAGCTACACGTTGCCAAGTGCCGGGGCACTCGACCTCCAGCGGCACCTCGAGCAGAACGCACGCGAGCTGGGAGAGGTGGCCGCCCGTCGACTGGGCACGAAGTTTCCGCAGTGGAAGATCGAGGTCGAGGCACACCCGGGCTCGGCAACCAACGCCATCATCACTCTTGCCGATGAGTGGCACCCGGATCTGATCGTCGTTGGATCTCACGGCCGCTCGGCAGTTGGGCGCTTGTTCTTGGGGAGCGTCTCCCAGGCGGTGCTTCACGAGGCTCCCGGGTCGGTGCGGATTGCCCGCGGTTCGGGCTATGCTGTGGGACGCGAGGGTGGTGCTCGGCTGGCAATGCGGGCGGCTCCCGATCCGACCGATCCGGTGCGGATCCTCGTCGGCATCGATGGCTCGTCGATCGCCGACGCGGCGGTCGAGGCGGTCGCTGCCCGCACTTGGCCGCGAGGCAGCGTCGTCCGTATCCTCCACGCCGACTTCGACATTTCGCCAGTTGCCGTTGATCACCTCCTCGTCGCGATTGCCAGTTGGATCGCTGAGGAGCGGACCCGCCTCGCTGATGCGGTCGAGCGTGCTCGCCAGAGGCTCCTCGCCGCTGGTCTGACGGTCGAGGTCGCCGTTCGGCCGGGCGATGCCAAGTCGCTGCTGCTTGAGGAGGCGGAAGAATGGCGGGCCGAGGTCATTTTTGTCGGCGCCAAGAACTTGAGCCAGGCCGGCCGACTCCGGCTGGGGAGTGTCTCGTCGGCGATTGCCGCCCGTGCCCATTGCTCGGTCGAGATCGTGCGGCGTGCCAGGGAGGCGCAGGCCTGACCCGACAGCAATCCCCGCCCGGACGATCCTCTCCCCGGCCACACTCGACTGGCACCGCTTCGACCTCGCGGCAGTTCGTCGCCAAGCGGATGACGCATTCTCCCGTTTCGCCAGACTGAAACAGCGCTTCGAGCGAAAACCGTCCCCTTGATCAGCTCGCCCCTCGCCCCTCTCAGGGGGCACTTCGTCGCATTCCTGTCCTATAATGCCCCATCCATTAGCGGGCCCAGGCAGGGAGTCAAAGGAGGTCTTCTTCTCTATCTTCTTTATTGATAATGGTTTGAAGGATATGATGATCCGTGGCACGGGAGTTGTATAAGGTAAAGTCGGCGCCAAGCGGCGCCGCGCTTCATTCATCAAGCGTTTCCGCGCTTGATAGTTTGGTCTCTGAGAAGGGTAAACTCGCTATTGAGGGTCATTCCATCTGGGGTGACCCTCTCTTTTTTGCTAACTACTCACGGTCAGGAAGATGATGATTGCACCGCCGAGCCACAGAGATCACAGAGAAGATGATAGGGTCCCTTGAAGTTCATTGATGCCGTGAGTAGTTACCTTTTTTCTTCCCGCCCGGCCGATCTCTGCCCCAGTCCTCCCTTCCAACATCAAGAGCAAAAAAAATGCGACAAGCCTTGGTTAAGGAAGGCATGCCGCACGCGAAACTCACACATTATTGGAAGAGCGTTCTTCCACCTATCTAGACGATCGTGCAATCCACTTTTTGTACCCCTCGAAAAAAAAGATGGGGTAGGGGAGGGGGAGTGGGCGAAGCGCCACCGTGGAATTGACGATCGTCACGGGGATGGGCTACCGTGGCGATCACGGAGGATCTGGTCATGAAAAGATGGATCGATCGAGGGCAGACGGGAAGATGGGCGAGCAGGGGAGGGTCGAGGCGCGGAGCGCTCTTGGGCACGGCTGGTGTGCTGGTGGCGATCTCCCTCTCAGGCGTGATGAGCGCGCCGCACGTCAAAGCCAGCGGGGGAACGAACCCCGCGGAGCGGGAAGCGGCAGTGGCCCGTGCTGCAGAGGCGCTGCGGGCCAAGCTGATCGAGCATCGGCGGGATTTTCACCAGCATCCGGAACTCTCGAACCGCGAGGAGCGCACCGCCCGGGTTATTGCCGAGAAGTTGCGGGCGCTGGGGCTCGACGAGGTTCGCACGGGAGTTGGCCGTCACGGAGTGGTCGCGTTATTGAAGGGGAAGCATCCCGGTCCGGTGGTGGCTGTGCGGGCTGACATGGATGCCCTGCCGATCCTGGAAACGATCGATGTGCCCTACCGCTCCCGGAACGAGGGGGTCAAGCATGCGTGTGGCCACGACGTCCATATGTCCGTCGAGCTTGGCGTTGCCGAGATGCTCAGCGGGATGCGCGACCAGATCCACGGTACGATCAAGTTCATCTTCCAGCCTGCCGAAGAGGGACCTCCCCCCGGGGAGGAGGGTGGCGCGCAGCTGATGATCAAGGAAGGGGTACTCGAGAATCCGAAGGCAGAAGCGATCTTCGGCCTCCACGTCATGCCCAACATCTCCGTTGGCCAGATCGGATACAACAGCGGCCCGACGATGGCCTCCTCGGATCGGTTCGCCATCACGATTCGCGGCCGCAAGGTGCACGGGGCCTATCCGCACGACGGCATCGATACAGTTGTCGTCGCTGCCGAGGTGGTCACCGCCCTCCAGACCATTCGCAGTCGGCGGATCAACACCATGGACCCGCTGGTCCTGACCATTGGATCGATCCATGGCGGCAACCGCTTCAACATCATCGCCGATGAAGTTCGTCTCGAAGGCACGATGCGCACGCTCAGCGAGACCGCCCGCGCCGCGGCCATCCGGCAGATGCACCAGACCCTCGCCGGCATCACCTCTGCCTATGGTGCCAGCTACCAACTCGATTTTGGCGAAAACAATCCGGTCACCTACAACGATCCGGAACTGGTCGCGGCGACCCTCCCGACGATCCGGCGGGTCGTCGGCGAGAAGAATGTCGTCTCACCACCGCCACAGATGGGCGCCGAAGACTTCTCCCGATTCCAGCAGGTCATTCCTGGTTTCTTCTATTTTCTGGGCGTGGGGAACTCGGCCAAAGGGATCACGGCGATGATTCATACTCCGGAGTTCGATGTCGATGAGGAGAGTCTGGTCGTGGGGGTTCGAGTGATGGGCAATGTCCTCCTCGATTATCTCGATCGGAAAGCCCACCGTTAGCTCGGTCTCCCCTCGCTTCTTGCTCAGGTACCAGGGGGAGGTGGAACAGGAGCGTTCTCCGGCGGCGAATCGGCGGAGGAGGCGGGTGTCGACGGGGCGCGATCAACGCTCGGTGGGTGGTAGCCGCTTCCTTCTCGCTGCAGGGCACGGGAGAGCTCAATGATCGAGAGGAGGTCGGTCTGGGCGGCCGCCGCCTGCTGGGTGTTGAAGACCTTGCCATTCTGATGCACCGGGTTGTGGGCGAACTCCCAGACCAGATTGGCCAGCTTGCGAATCGCCTCCTCGAACTCCTCCGGGCTGGCAAACTGGATCTTCTGCTCCACCTTGCTGGCGAGGGAGCCCAAGGCGATCAGTTGGCGGAGCATGCGGGCCGACTTATGGATCTGGCCCGCCTCCTCGCGCAGCTGTTTCGCACTCAAGGTCCTCTTCTCGTGGAGCCGAAGCAGCTGCTGGCTTCTGACTTGAACCGATTTGAAATGGCGCGCAAACTGCTCACGAGCGTAGGCCCGTTCACGTGCCCGCTCCGCGACAGATGCTCCCTGATTGATTTGTGGTACGGGAACCGCCGCTGACAAATCTGCAAGAGAGAGGGTGAGCAGGGCGGCTGCTGTGACGAGGAGCCCCCCCCTCGAAACGATGCTCCTCGCTCCCACTCGAGTCCTCCTCTCGCTCTTCAGCTTCCTCGCGCAACTCTTCTGACGTCCCATCTTTTCTGATCCTTCTGATCCTGCTGGATGGTGATTCGGGCAAATCTGGCGCCCACCTTGCGAAGAAGTGGTTGGCTGTGGGATCATCCCCTTGTCCCAACAACCTGGAATCCTGCCTCAACCGAGGGGGCTGCTGTTCCCTCGTTGATTGGGTCGACCCGTCGGTCTCTTCATCGCCAGTTCTGCCAGACTACTTGGAGCTGGCCGCCAATTCGGCTTGAAATCGAACGAAAGACGGACAAGATAGCATAATTTTCCCTTCCTGGAGGCCCATTTTGGAACAAGATCTTCGCCACCTCATTCTCCTTCAGGAGCTCGACGTCGAGATTCGCCAGCTGGAGGGGGAGATTGCCAGTCTGCCCACGCGCCAGTCGGATCTTGAACGTGCCTTTGCTCAATCTGTCTCCGAATATCTCACCCTGCAAACCTCTCTCGGCACCTCGCTCGGCCGCAAGCGCGAGCTCGAGGGGGATATCGAAGTCGAGCAGGAGAAGCACCAGAGGTTCAAAGCAGATTTGATGCGGGCCAGCAACGAGCGGGAGTATGCCGCTGCCCTTCGTGAAGTCGACTATACCCGCAAAGCGATCGGGTCGATGGAGACCGAGGTGATCAAGCTTCTCGAGGAGACGGAGAAGCTCGAAGCTCAGCTCCGTGAGCGCACCCCCGAGATGGAGTCACGCCGGCAAGAGGTCGATGCCCAGTTGGCACGCTGGCGGGAGGCCGCCGCACAACAAGCGGCCCGGCTTGCTGAGCTGCGCGGCCGCCGGCCCGCCCTGCTCGATCTCCTCTCTTCTGCTGCCAGATCCGACTATGAGCGGCTCTCTCGCATGCGATCCGGGCTGGCCCTGGCCGAGGCGCGGGCCTACTCCTGCCAGGCCTGCCGCATGAGCCTGCGCCCGCAGATCTTCAACGATATCCGTCGAGGGGACCGCCTCATCAATTGCGAGAACTGTGGGCGCATCCTTTACTTCGTCTCCCAAGCACAGTCGGGATGATCTCCCCTGGGCAACTGCTCCTTGGGCGCTGTCGACTCTCGCTGCGGCGGTGTTTTGGCTGGCCTGGCGTTCGTCTTGCCGATTGGTCGAGTCCCGCGGGAGGTTGCCCCGCCTCCGCCTGTTTGTCCAAACTCGTCAGTCGGGTGTAGAGGTACTTTCGTCTAGGTATATGAATGGGTTCTATCGGTGAAAATGTCATTTCCCACAAGGAATTGGCCTCTTTTTTGATTTCTGGGACATCCAGAGAGGATTAACCAATAGTGGAGGCAGATACGATGAGCGATGTGGTCTACAAGGCAAAAACGTTCGATCTTAGCGGGCTGACAGGCATCTCGGATGGTACGCTGGCGATGCATTTCAAGCTCTATGAAGGGTATGTCACCAACACCAACCTCCTCAATGAGCAGATTGCCGAGCTGGGGCGTGGGGAGATTACCCCGAAGGAGATGCCCGTCTACTCCGAACTGACGCGTCGCCTTGGCTTTGAATACAATGGAATGGTTCTGCACGAGTGGTACTTTGGCAATTTGACCAAAAGCGGGGGCGGGGATCCAGCGGCAGACTCGGCCTTCTTGCAGGCTGCTGAAGCCAGTTTTGGAAGCTTTGCCAACTGGAAGAAGCATTTTGTGACCGTTGGCAAGATGCGGGGAGTTGGCTGGGCCGCCACCAATCTCGACCCGGTGACCGGTCGCCTCAGCAACCACTGGATCAATCTTCACGAGACGGGCAATGTTGCTGGATTCAGCCCCGTGCTGATCATGGACGTCTGGGAGCACGCCTTCATCCGGGACTACGCCCCAGCCGAGCGGCCGAAGTATATTGAAGCGTTCTTCTCCAACATCGATTGGGCTGCCTGCGATCTGCGGATGGTCAAGGGTGGGGCCGCCCGCCCGATTGGGGCCTGAACACGACGGGAGAGACTCTCCCGGGAGAAAGAGAAGAGGCCCTGTCCGGATAGACAGGGCCTCTTCTCTTTTACCGGGCCGAGCCTCTTCAGGTTGATCCCGAAGAAGTTCGGTGGATTGTCGATTATCCCTCAGCCTGAATGACAAGAAAGTAGCCGCGTTCACCGCGCCGAACGCGGAGGAGGACCTCGTCTTTCGGCGCTTGACGGGCAGCACTGTTGAACTCATTGACCGACGTGACGGCTTGTTGGCCGATCCGTTCGATCACGTCACCACGTCGCAGTCCGGCTGCGGCGGCACGGCTCTCGGCGTCGACCTCGGTGACGACTACTCCGCGTATCCCGGTGGGCAGATTGAGCCGCTCGGTCCACGTGGGGGAGAGGGCCTCGACCCGGACACCGCTCAGGATGCCCTCGGCGGCTTGCCCCTCTTCGCTGGAGGGCTCTGTCGCGTTCGCGGCTGCCAAGTCGACCTCACTCAGCTTCGCGCTCAGCTCCCGTTCGGCACTGCCACGCCAGACCTTGAAACGGACCTGAGTCCCCGGAACAGTCTGTGAAGCCAGATTCCGCAGCTGAGAACTGTCCTGGATCCGCTGCCCCTGAAACTCCGTGATGATGTCTCCAGGCTGTACGCCGGCCAGATCTGCCGGATCCCCCTTCTCGACGTCGTCAACAAACGCTCCACTAGTGCCCTTGTAGCCGAACTGCTTGGCAACTTCCGGGAGGACATCCCGCACGTAGACTCCCAGTTTGCCACGGCGAACCTTGCCGCTGCGGATCAACTGGTCCATGACATTCCGTGCCATGGTGGTTGGAATCGCGAAGCCGATGCCAATGCTTCCCCCGGACTGTGAGAGGATCTGCGACGGGATTCCAATCAACTCCCCCCGCAGATTGACCAGCGCCCCTCCGGAGTTCCCCCGGTTGATGGCCGCGTCCGTCTGGAGGAAATCTTCGTAGGTGCGGTTGTCGCCCGAGGGGGAGCGGCGTCCTTTCGCGCTGATGATCCCCATCGTCACCGTTTGTCCAATCCCGAGAGGATTTCCGACGGCAAGAACGATGTCTCCCACATCGACGGCATCCGAGTTTCCGAAAGGAACGGTAGGGAGGTTGGTAGCCTCGATCTTGATGACAGCGACATCGCTTGGGGCGTCGGTTCCGATGACTTTCGCGTCGAATTGACGTCGGTCAGAGAGCTCGACGGTCACCTTGTCGGCACTGTCGACGACGTGATTGTTGGTCAGGATGTAGCCATCCGGGCTGACGATGACTCCACTTCCCACGCCACTCGGGCGGAGCGGCCCTTGCCCTTGGGGGCTCCGGGGAGTGGAGCGCCGCCGCGGTGTTCCCTCCTCCTCTGGTTGATCCGGGCGCTCGAAGAAGTCCCGAAACGGATCCATGAAAAAGGGCATCTGCGGTTGTCGGGCCCGGCTCTGGACGTTGATTGTCACCACGGCAGGTGTGACCGCTTTGGCGACCGGGGAGAATCCCCCACTCAATGTCACTTGCTGGTTGACAGCCGGGTCGGCTGAGACATAGATCGGCACCTTCTGCTCGGTGCCTCCACCGCCAGAGAACCAACCCTTGGCCGTCGCCGCCGATCCGAAGAATGCCCCGACCAGCAGAATGCCGATCCCAATGAGGGCTGCAGGAACCCACTTGACCGGTTCTCGACGGCCCAAGTGAACAAAACGACCCATTCGCGCCACCATACCTCTCTCCTCCAAATTCGCTTCTTCTCTGAATGCTCCCCGAGCAGGCTCTTCCCACCCCTTCTCAGGTTTTTGATTTGCTTCCATTTCTTCCCGGGCAAGAATCTTCTCGTCCTGGGAGACCGCTCTTTCCTGATTCTGCATCTCTTCACTTTGCATCGTGGTTGCTCACCTTCATACCCTGTTGAACGGGGATCCAGCGGTAGCTTGCTGCCTTTGTTTCGACTGTATCGGCCGGCGGTTGAGCCGGCCTTCCTTGAGCGCTCAGTAGAGCGCAGAGAGATCTGCCGCTCGGCCAAGCAGCCAGTGATAATAGCAGTGCGAACCGTGCCTTTTCAAGACGGCCTTGATCCGATATTGACGAACTTGGCTGGGGCAGCGGGCCATCTCGGCCCTTGACGCTCTGGCCGAGCATGGCTATACTGACTCTGTTTTGTGCCCCCGCCAATACAATAAGTTGCCTTTTTGCCGGTAACTTCCTTTTGCCTGCTTCTTAGGCCGGGCAGGATCATTTTCAGGGTCATTTTTTCAGGGTCATTTTATAGACCTCAGTCAATCTCCCTCGCGGCAGAGACGATTGCCAAGATCCTCGCTGTGCCCGAGGAGGCTGACTTAGCGAATGAAGAGTCATCCATTGTCTTTACCATTCGTTGTGGACTGCCTGACTGACAGACCTCCAGGATATCAGGATATGCGGAGACCAGCATTATCAGCGATGGGAGAGGGAAGCAGGGGGCGAATGGAAAAGGCAGGGCTTGGTTCCTGATCCGTCCCAAAAGAGGTGGTCAAAAACAATTTCAGATCCGCCACGCAACCGTTTGCTGGGAGATCGACATCAGAAGCTGGTACAGAAACGCGAGGTCTAATCCTTGTCTTCTCTCGACTCTCTTCAGAGGAGAGACTTCGTTCTCAGCCCAAGGGTACAAGGGAGAATGGCAATGGACGTTGGACTGGGTTGCGCGACGCAGAGATGGCCTGACGGAAACCCCGACCAGAGCTTTGATGGGCAAGGGAATGGAGGAGAGGTGCATGGTCGGGGAGATGACAATTGAGGAGGCCTGACTGAGGATTTCCCTCCCACGATTTGAGGAAGGCAATGAGTTATGGGGAAGAAGATCTTTGGCTGGAAATTGAATAAGGCGTTCGGCAGGATAAGGCGACTTGTCCGGGGGGGGCTGGTCCTTCTCGTGATGGGTGGGGTCTGCGCCGGGGGAGCTTGGTACTGGGGGCCCGGATCGATCTGGCAACCGGTTCGCGCTGCTCGTCGTATCTTGCCACCGACGATGGGTGGGCTCCACTCGTTGGAGGGGTATCAATTTCCTGTTGAGCAGGGGTCTGGCGCGGCAGTCGTCGCTGCTTATGAGGGCGAGTTCTCGGCGTCAACTCGACGCTTGACGATTCGGGCGCAGGACGAGTCGCTTGCCAATGGCGGGCAGGAGCCGGCGGGGCCTTCCTCTCTTCCACTCCAGCAGAGCTCTGGGACCGTCATTCCCAGAGGGCCTACCGGTTTCTCTTTGACAGTGGTCAACAGTGTCTTTGTCAATGACGGGATCAACCCCTCGACGGTCTCTGGAGAGATCCAGATCACCAACAACACCACCTCAACTTTCTATAATACCCGTCTCATCTTTACCCGTTTTGCGGTCAATTCTACCGGAGCCACTGCCGGGAATACGCCTGGACAGAGCGGATTTGCCTATTTCAATGACGGGATGCTCCCCTACGAAGGAAAGCTCCAAGTCTCTCGGCAGTACGGCGATATCGGACCGGGTGCTAACGCGCGGAATGTCTGGAACTTCGCGGTCACGAGCACTCCCCAGACCTTCCGGTTTGGGTTTGTGCTCTTGGCCGATCTGGGGGTGGTGGTGGAGAGCCTGGCGCCGGCGGCAGTGCAGGTGACCACTGCGACAGGGACCAGTGTTCAGATCCGTGGTCGTGGGTTCAGCAGTCCCGGGGTCCAGTTGGTCGACGCTGCCGGGAGTCTGGTTCGTACCGCCTCCGTCAACTCGTCGACCACGGAGGAGATTGTCGCGACCATCCCCGCGGGAACACCGGCAGGAAACTATGGCGTACGGGTCATCAATCAGGGAGGCCAAGCGGGTGGGGCCGGATCGAGCACGCTGCCCGGCCGTTTGACGGTGACAGCTCCACCGGAGGCGTCCCGGACAATCTCCGGGGCGATCAGTGCGTTCAATGATACTGGGCCCTACCTGATCAATGGCAGCGCCACCCTCGCCAGTCCGACGACGATTCCCGCCGGGACAGTTCTCTACTTGGCAAGTGGAGCGACCTTGACCCTTGGGTCCGGGGGGACACTGACGGCCAATGGAGGAGTCCCCGGAGTTTCGATGACCGGAGTGGCGGTCCCCAACCAGATCGTCTTGACGGCTCAGCGTGCGCCTGGAGCGGCGCTGCCCACCGCCGGCGCTTGGGGGGGGATCCAAGCGCAGAGCTTCTCCAGCCAAATCCTGACTCTCCGCAATGTCGTGATTGAATATGGGGGGACGAACACTGGAGCGGCACTGACTTTGACTGGTTCCGGTCGCACCTTACGGATGACCGATAGTATTGTGCGATTCAGCGCAGGAAGTGGAATTGCCGCCGTCGGTGAGGGCGATCGGATCCAAAATTTCAGCCGGAATCGGCTCGAACGCAATGGGACGCTCGCAACCCACTCGGCGATGTTGGTCAGCGGCAACGCGTCCCTCGGGCTTTATGAACTTCCGGACAACACCATTCCCACGGGAACCTCCGTAGCCGATCCGAGCTACTTCTACGCTGCTGCCAACAATTTTCAATCCAATCAGATCAATGCGGTCGAGATTGGGGTTAGCACGGAGAACCTCTCGAACGATTTTTCGATCAGTGGGGTGCTGGTTGGACAAGGGACCGTCCCCATCATCATCCGAGGCGGAGCGAGCAACCCGGCAGTCATTGGATCGGTTGTACCCGGGACCGTCACCTCACCAGGGCTTTCTCTGCAAGAGAGTGCCTCGGGTGCGGAGGTGACGATTGGGCCAACCACGACCATTCAACTGGCGGGTGGGATGGATCTGCAGGTCGGAGATTTCGCGACGAATCGTCGCGGAGGGCTCTCGGCCAATGGGTATGCCGGAAACTACCTGGGGACCCAAGCCGCCACCTCCAACCGCAGTGTCGTGTTTCAGTCGGTTCCGGGAGGCTCCAATTTTGGATCAATCTTCTTCACCCGTCGGGCGTTGCCGAGTTCGATTCTCAATAATGTCCAGATTGAGCGGGGTGGGAATGGGCAACAAGGATCGGTACCTTTGATTGTTGAGGCCGTCTCGCTTCCCATCACCAACTCGCGGATCGATGGGGGCCTGCTGGAAACTCTTGGCGCGGTGGTCGATAAAAGAGGAAGTGGCTTTGTCAACACGTCCAGTGCTCCAACAATCGGGACCATTGCGGGGGGCACTCTGGGAAATGGAAATCTTGGTACCCAGGCAATCATTGGTATTCCGGTCAGTCTCGCTTTGGACCCGCAAGGACGTGGCCTGTTCTTTTCAGATAATCCCTCCGCGAGTTACATTCGATTTCTCAATACCAGGCGGGAGACGGTCGTCATTGCTGGGGTCTCCATTCCAGCAGGAACGGTCAGGATCATTGCCGGGGGAGGTGATGATCTCGGGGAAGATGCCATTGCTGCTGAAGCCGATCTTGGAATCGTGACGGGATTGGCCGTCAGTCCAGGTGGGGATCTCCTCTATTTCATCGATTCGATTGTACCGCTGATCCGGGCAATCAACATTTCGAATGCTCCACGATCGATTGCTGGGGTGAGTACTGGGGTCGGTCGAGTCAGGACATTTGCGGCGCAGGGGTTTGGTAGTAGCCTCTTCAGCCTCGCGACCAACCCTTTTTCGGGGGATCTCTTCGTCTGTGATTCAACGCAAGGGAACAACGGCAACAGGGTGCTCCGTTTCTTCGCAAGCCAGCCAAATCAAGACACCCCCCCCGTCCGCTTTGCCGGCAGTAGTGCTCTGACAAAGGAGACAGACGCCTTTGTACCGGGAACGGCCGACGCGATTGCGCTCTTGCAGCCGCGGGCAATGGCTTTTCGCGGGAGTAGCCTGATCGTCGCGGATACGGGACACGCGCGGGTGTTGCAGATCACATCTGGCGGGAATGTCACCCTCCTCAGCCAGCTGCCCGCCAATGCCTCTCAGGCTTCCAGTTCTGGTACTTCCTATACCACCAATCCCTGGACCACTGGGCTGGCGGTCTACAATGACAGGGTCATCATGGCCAACGGGAATGCCCAGGATCTGGTTCGGATCGAGACCGCTGGCACGCCGCCTGTCTTGACGACCTTGGCGGGGAAGATCAATGATTTTTGTGACTATACACTGAATCAATGTGGGGATGGTGGGCTGGCGGTCGAGGCGCGTTTCAACATGTTGACGCGGAGCTCGACCAATGGCCTGGTCGGTTTGGCCGTCGATGGACAGGGAATATTTATTGCCGACCAGGGAACCGTTAGCCGTGGACGGATCCGATACATCAACTTTTCCGCGAGTTCGGTCGAGGTCGCCGGGGTGACGATCGCTCCAGGGACGATCAGAACAGTGGCGGGATCGGGTCTCAATCCCCCATTTTTTGATGGAGGTCTGGCGACGAGTTCATCGTTGAATCAGCCGCAAGGAGTGACGATGGATTCCGAGGGGAATCTTTGGATCGCGGATACAAACAGCAATAAGCTGCGGTTTGTCAACCTCAGTGCCAGACCAAAGACGATCTTTGCGGGAACCACATCCAGTAAAACCGTCTCACCAGGTTCGATTGTGACGGTCAATGATGGTACCTCCCAATCCGACCCAACCCCGGTCGCCAATGCTTTTTTCACCAATCCGACTGGCCTTCAGATGACTTCGGAGGGGCTCTTTCTGGCTGACACGATGCGTGGACCCGCTACGGTAGGAAGTCCGTCGAGAAGAACGGGCCTCATCCGCTACATCAATACCACCAATCAAAACGTGCTGATGCCGATTGTCGGCGACGAAGACTCTGTCAAATCGGTGCTGCCAGGGGAGGCCGTTACCATTTCTGGGGGAAGCACCGATAGTTCTTCTTTGGTTGGAGACAATGCAAGGGGAGAGTTTGTCAAGTATTTGGCACCGACTGACATCGCGATACACCCGACCAACCGGAACATCTACGTCGCGGACGCGGGCAACAACCGTGTTCGCGTGATCAACCGAACGAGTGGCATCACGAACTCGCTCTCCCTGCCTGTGCCCTCCGGCTCCACCGCAGGCTCAGTGAACCAGGTCACTGGGCTGGCGTTCGATTCAGGGGGACGGCTCCTCGTCGTCGATCCGCTGGGCCGTCGCATCATGCGCGAGAAGAGTCCGGGAAGTGGTACGACAGCCAACGGTGCAGGGTTTGATATCCTTTTGACTGGGGGGCTTCTCAATCGGCCCCGTGACATTGTCGAGGGGCCAGATGGAGCCTACTACATCACCAACGCTGGGGATCCCGGTCTAAACGCGAGCCCGACGCATCAGATTCTCCGCATGACAGTCAATGAGGCGACCCGGGTCGGTACCGCTACGGTCTACCTCGGAGGAACTGCGGCGGGCTATCGTGGGGATGGGGGGCCAATCACGGCAGCACGGATCAGTATTCAGCCCGAGCCAGTCAATATTGCGACGATTGGTACCCAAGTCTTCGTTCGTACGACGGTCAACATCATTCGTGGGTTGAGCGGCGAGCTGATCTTTACCGATTCAAGAAATAACGCGATTCGGCAGATACGCTGATCTGGCACGTCTGATCAGGTATCGTCTGCGATGAAGACGCGATGGAAACCTGCCGGCGGAGAGAGAGAGGGGGAGATGAGAAATTGCGATCATCAGAGCAATGAACCGAATGGGAGGTCGAGAGGACAGACTCGGCACCGTCTGCGGAGGGGATGGCCGTTGCTCCTGTCTCTTCTATGGGGGGCAGGATTGCTGGCCGTTGGGTATGCCCAGTCGGGTGGTGGGGCCTCCCCAGGTCGGGTTGAGGAGGGTGGGTACGCCGTCTTCGTTTCCCGTCGCACAGGAGCAGCCGAACTCTACCTGTTGGAGGTAGAGACACAACAGGTCACCCAGTTGACACAGACGGGGAGAGAGCATCACACCCCAGCGGTGGCACAAGGAGCGCGGAGCCTCGTCTTTGCGGCGCAGCAAGGTGCCGGTTTTGAGCTGTATGAGGCGCGCTGGGCCGCACAACTCCGCACGCGCCGCCCAACGCTGGTTGGGCTGACCCGCATGACGATCAATGTGATGGATGAGTTCGCGCCCAGCGTGACCGCCGATGGACAGTGGGTTGTGTTCTCTTCGGGGTTGGGCATTGAAATGCTGGCCAGTAGCGAGGGAGGCCCTCGGCACATTCTGGTCCCGACGGTGGGAGAGTATCGGGATTTTGCGCCGGCGATCTCTCCGGATGGGAAGGAGATCGCCTTCGTCTCGGATCGAAGTGGGGCTCCTGAGCTTTGGATCTACGACCGCGGCTCACGTCAATCGCGCCAAGTGACGACAGGATTGGCAGTGTTGGGGGGAGTAGCGTGGCGAGGGGATTCCCGGCAACTGGTGGTGACGACTGGGGCCACTCCGTCAGGGCGAACGGGAATTGCCCTGGTCGATCCGGTCTCTGGTTCTTCTCGAATTGTCACCGAGGAGGAGGATCGGAACGCCTCTTTCTCGGCCGGCGGCGATCGGATTCTCTTCTGTTCGACACGCGATGGGGACGCTGATCTTTACGTGCTCACGCTCTCGACGGGGAAGACGCAGCGGTTGACATTCAGCGCCGGCGTTGATGACAACCCGGTCTTCCTTGCGCCGTTGCCTGCTCTTCCAGGGCGAGCAGCTCCGAGATGATCCAGCGTGCTAGAGACCTCCCCGGAGACGTTTCAGCCGGCCGGGAAGGGAGGAGACGTCGTGGGCCGCAGCCGGTCTGATCGACCTTGTCAGAACGCCGAGAGAGCACTTGAATCGCTCAACGAAGAAAGAGGAGACAACGATGCCAGGGACCTACCCGAGCACGACGCGGTTCCAGATCAAAGAGGAGACCTCTTTCACCGAGTTGGTGGAGAAACGGGAAGCGGTGCTGCTCGATCTGGACAATCTGCATTACTACACGCTCAATGGAACGGCGATCGAGATCTGGAGATGGATGCGGGGAGGGGAGGCAGTGACATTGGAGCAGGTGATCTCCAATCTTTGCGGCGCCTTCAGCGTGCCAGAGGGAGAGTCAGGGCGAATGGAGCAGGAGGTCTCCCGTTTTCTGGGTGAGTTGGAGCAGAATGGGCTGCTGCTCCCCTGCGAGGAGCGCCATTCCGAGGATGCGGTGACCAGACCAGGGGCGGGAGATCGTCCCTATGTCTCCCCCCAATTGAGGTTGGCAAGCTCTCTCTCCCGTGTGACACTCTCTGGCTCCTCGACGATTGCGACCGCCGCGATCAGTTCGGTGGGGGGATAGCGGCGAGGTGGGGGCCGATTGGAAGAAAAGGACCGGTCTACCGCGATGATGCGGGATCTCACGTTCCGTCTGGCGGGCGTGCCGCTGGAGATTCGCACTCCATCGAGGAGACTGCTAGACCTCTTCGCCGGGTACTTCGCCGCTTATGCCCCTCAACGCAGGCGAGAGGACGAGGTGCGGGGAGAGGCGATCGGCAGGGGGGAAGGGGACTTCCCGGATTCAGGCGCTGGACGGGTCGATCTGTTTCGCGTCGATCGTCTTCCCGAATTGGCTGACCTCTTGCCGGGAGGCGCACGCCAGATCGCGCAAACGGGGATCCTCTCCCTCTGGCAGAGTTCTTCCCCAACGTTTGAGGAGTGGGTCTTCCTGAGCGAGGGAGCCGTCTTCCAGGTCGACGGGGCATCCGGGAGGATGACGGGATGGGTTGCCCCGGCAGCATTGGACCTCCCCCATATACTCGCCAATACGACAACTCTCTTGCCGTTGCTGCTGCTCTTGCGACAGAAGGGGCGCTATCATCTGCATGCGGCGGCAGTTCAGTCACCCAAGGGGGAGCGCTGGCTGATCTGTGGACCGCAGCGAGCCGGCAAGTCGACCTTGACGACCGCCCTGGGGCTCTCCGGGTGGCAGCCCCTTGCCGATGATGGGCTCTTCCTTTCCACACGCCGTGGAGCACCTTACCTCGAACCGTTTCGAAAATTCTTTCATCTGGATCGGCGGCTCTGGGAGCGTTGGCCAATGCTCGGGGAGATGTGCCAGGGCCCGTCATCGCTCGAACGGATCCTCGTGGATGGGCTCGCCCACTTTGGTACGGCAGAACTCGCGCGGAGTGGGTGGAGCGGGGTCGACGGGATCCTGCTGCCTCGGATTACCAGGACGCGGCAGAGTCAGCTCGCCTCGATCGAACCCAGCCAAGCCCTGCTGACCCTCGTGCAGGAGAGTGTCTACTTCCCGCTCTGCCCGCCCCACCCCCAGCGACAGTGGTCGCTGCTGACCGAACTGGTCCGTCAGGCGAGAGGCTACACGCTCTTAGCAGGGGAGGATCTGCTCGACGATCCTCGTCGCATTGCCCACCTGCTGAACGCGTGATCTGCACTCGGCGATAGACCCCTCCCACCACACAAGATGAGCCCGGTTACTGCCAACGATTGGGGTAGAGAGGGAAGTTGGCCGTCAGGGCACGCACCTCCTCAATGGCCTGCTGGAGCACCGCTTGGTCTTCCGGAGCCTGGAGGACTCGATCGATGATGCGGGCTACGACCTGCATCTCGGACTCTTTCATTCCCCGGGTGGTCAGGGCTGGTGTGCCAAGGCGGATGCCGCTCGCCTTCATCGGAGGGTTGGCATCGTAGGGAATGGTGTTCTTGTTGACGGTGATGTGGGCGCTCTCAAGGGCTTTTTCGGCATCCCGTCCGGTCAGGCCGCGTGCAAAGACGTCGACGAGAAACAGGTGGTTGTCGGTTCCTCCAGAGACGATCCGGTGGCCTGCGTCTTTCATCTCTTGAGCCAACGCCCGGGCGTTTTGAATCACCTGTTCCTGGTAGAGACGGAAGTCGGGTTGAAGGGCTTCAAGGAAGGCGACGGCCTTGGCGGCGATGATGTGAACGAGAGGGCCTCCCTGAACTCCTGGAAAGAGGTTGCGATCGATCTCCTTGGCATGGGCCTCTTTGCAGAGGATGAGGCCAGAGCGGGGACCTCGCAGGGTTTTGTGTGTGGTTGTCGTGACGAAATCGCAGTGGGGGACAGGGGAGGGGTGTAGCCCCGTCGCGACCAAGCCGGCAATGTGGGCGATGTCGGCGAGCAGAAGCGCGCCGACCGATTGGGCAATGGCGGAGATCCTCGCAAAATCGATGGTCCGGGAGTAGGCAGAGGCTCCACAAATGATCAGTCGTGGCCGGTGTTCGTGGGCCAGTCGCTCCATCTGCTCGTAGTCGAGCGTCTCGTCCTCCCGGCGCACTCCATACGAGACGACTTGGTAGCTCTTTCCGGAGAAGTTGAGCGGGTGCCCGTGGGTCAAATGGCCGCCGTGGGAGAGGTCCATCCCGAGAATCGTATCTCCGTGTTGACAGGCTGTCAGAAAGACGGCCATATTGGCCTGGCTTCCAGAGTGGGGCTGGACGTTGGCGTGCTCGGCACCGAAGAGTTCACGGGCTCGCTCGATGGCGGTCCGTTCGACGACATCTGTAAATTCACATCCCCCATAGTAGCGGCGACCCGGGTAGCCCTCGGCATACTTGTTGGTGAGGACGGACCCGGCGGCTTCCAGGACGGCCTCGGAGACGAAGTTCTCGGAGGCGATCAGTTCGAGCCCTTCGTGCTGGCGGTGCGCCTCTTGACGAATGGCTTCGTGGATGAGGGGATCGACTTCCTGGAGAGAGCGCGTGCGTGGATTGGTCATAGTCAGTTCCTTGCGTTCGGTTCTCCCCTTCTTCCGGTCAAGAGAGAAGGGTGATGAAGAGAGGATCAGATGATGAAGAACGGATCTGCGGAAGAGGCTCAGTCCGGCTCGTGGTGAGGGGGGGACTCAAGCTCTGCGATCTTGTCGAGCCTTCGTTGGTGACGGCCTCCGTCGAACGGTGTGGTCAGAAAAGCCCGCACAATGGACTCAATGGTTTGAGCCGGGGTGGTTCGTCCCCCAATCGCCAGGATGTTGGCGTTGTTGTGCTGTCGGGAGAGGCGAGCGGTCTCTTCATTCCAGGCAAGAGCGGCGCGAATGCCTGGGATCTTGTTGGCGGCGATCTGCATGCCGATCCCGCTGCCGCAGACCAGAATGCCGGCGTCGGCCTCTCCACGGGCAACGCCCCGGGCCACCTGTTCGGCAAAGTCAGGGTAGTCGACCGAGTCTTCATTGGCAGGCCCGAGATCCTGAACGACCGCGCCGAGGCGGCTGAGCAGCGCTTTGATCGCCTCTTTGCTCTGGTAGCCGGCGTGATCACTGGCAATCAATAGTCGTTTCAACGAGAGCGGTATCATAGGAACCAGATGAGATGAATCAATCTTCCTCTTTCACGGAGCTGGATGCGGGGGATCCCCGACGACTTCCCAACAAAGAGCAGATGGTAACGCACCCGACGAATCGCCGCAAACGGGGAGCCGCCCTTTCAGTGCCGGAGTGGGGGTGGGAGGCCTTGGTCATCCTCCTTGGGCTCGGAATGCTGGCAATCTCCTGGCGTCGCTGGATGACGCCAATTGCCGATAGTGGTCGCGAACTCGACCTTCCGCGGCGACTGCTCGAAGGGGAGATGCTCTATCGGGATCTTCACTATCTCTATCCACCGCTGACCCCTTACCTCCATGCCCTCCTCTACCGCTGGTGCGGTGAAACCTTGCTTGTCCCCCAACTGGCGGGAGGGCTAGCCTCCCTCTTGATAGTCGGATTGGCTTGGCGAATGGCGCGGAGTTTGATGGGGCGGCGAGAAGCAGCGATGGCCGCCGCGGTCGTCCTGCTGCTCTGCGTCTTCAAACCGACGGGAACGATGATCTCGCCCTATGCCTACGCTGCACTCTACGGGTGTCTGCTCTCGATGGCGATTCTCTGGCTCGCGATCGAAGAGAAGGGGGAACGGTGGCGTCGATATCTGATCGGGGGATTGCTCGGGGCGACCCTGCTGACCAAGCTCGAATTTGCGATGGCGGGAGCATTCGTGGTGGTAGTACACGCCCTCCTGCGGGCTTGGCTCACCTCCGGTGGTTCCTGGCGCGTTGCCGGCCGAGAAGCGCTTCGCTTGCTCCTGCCGGTCGGGCTGCTGTCACTGGCCATTGCTGGACCTGTCTATGGATACTTCTTCTATCACGTTGGCTGGGAGACCCTTCTCACCGATTGTCATCTCTTCTACACCCATCTTCCCTCGTCCCTTCTTCTCTACAATGCACGGCGATCCGGACTCGACCGTCCCCTTCTCTCCCTGTTGCAACTGGTGGGAGGGGGGCTGGTGCTGGGAGTGGCCTTGCTGCTCCTGGCTGTTTCGACCGATCCGCGACGTGCTTGGCGGGCACGAAGCCGTGTTGCTGTTGCTCTTTTACTGCTCGGGCTGGGAGTGGGCGCGATCTATCTGGCGAGTCGTGGCCAGTGGGATGGGAGTCCGCTGCGCTTTCTTCCGGTTGTCTTGTTGGGCGGCGGGGTGGCCGGCTGGCGTTGGATGGCACGGGGTGACCGACGCGGCCCCATCTCGATTCTCCTCGCGGTCTATGGGCTGGCTGTGCTGGCCAGGGTCGCCCTGCGGGTCCCGAGCGGTGGCGCCTTTGGGGGCTTCTTTCTGCCGATTCCCTTGGTTCTCTTCTCGTACGGATGGTTGGTCGGCTGGCCCGAATGGCTCGGCGCGAAGATCGAAGGGGGGGCACAGGTGGTTCAACGTGCGGGCAGGGTCGCCGCGTGGGCGATCCTGCTGCTCCTGTTGGGGATGGCGGTTGTTCACGGACATCGGTACCGTCGCCTCTATGCTTTTCCGATCGAGACAGCCCGAGGCGACTTTTACGCTCCCACGTCCACTGGACCTGCTCTGGCCGAAGCCCTCTCCTTTCTGGAACGGGAGACCGCGCCCGGGGACCGCATTCTGGTCCTTCCGGAGGGGAGTGAGCTGGCTTTTCTCACTGGACGACGAATGCCCCTCAGGCACCAGATCTTCCTGCCGGGGCTGATGAGTTCCAGTGAAGAACGGACGATGTTGCAGTCCCTCGAGCGCTCGCCAGTCGAGTACCTTTTTCTGGTCAATCGCCCGATGCGTGAATTTGGGGCGGTCGCGTTTGGTGGCGATTTCTATCGTCCTTTTGGGAATTGGATCGAGACCCACTATCGTCGGGTTGCTACTCTGGGGGAGGGGGTGTCCCCCACCGCAAGGATTGGAGATCCGACCTTCTTCATTCACGTCTATCGCTGGTCCGGCAGGTTCCCGTCGCCTCAATGATCCTTGACCTGAGAGCGGGAGAAGAGAAATCCTGCCGCCAGGAGGCTGAGAAGCAGTCCTTCGCCAAGCAGTACCTCCCGCAGTGGAATATATTGGACCATGAAAGCCGTGAAGAGACTCCCGATCGGCATTCCCCCACGGAAAGCGACGACGAAGATGCTCGTCACTCGTCCCCTCATCTCGTCCGTCACCAGTAATTGGACCAACGAGGTCGTCAAGGAGAAGACGCACATCATGAAGACACTGGCGATGAAGAGGATCGGATAGGCGAAGTGGATGGTTGGCGAGAGCGTGAACCCAACGATCGAGAGTCCGAATCCGATCTGCGTGAGGAGGGCGTACCGACCCTTACGTCGGATATTCCCCAATCCTGCGACGATGAGCGCCCCGGCCACGGCCCCCGCCCCAGAGATCGCCGCGAGGATCGAGTTTCCCTTGGCTCCTGTCAGAAAGATGTCCTTGGCAAAGACCGCCAGGAAGGTGGTCACTTGCAGTCCCAGGAAAGTGCTCGCGAAGGCGAGAAAGGTGAGAGAGCGGAGTCCCTCCTTGCGCCAGACAAAGGAGAGCCCCTCGCGCATCTGGCTGCGGAGATCTCCGGCCACGGTTCGTGGAATGTGGCGCACGCTCAGCGCGTGCAGCGCAAAGATCACCGCGATGAAGGAGAGTCCGTTGACTCCAAAAGAGACGGAAGCCGCGAGCATCTGATCCGCGAAGATGACAAAGGGAAAGCTGGCGGTCGTCGCTCCCACCACCCGCGCCAATTGAAACTGGATCGAGTTGAGGGCGATCGCGTTGGGCAGATCGCCCTTGGCGACCAGCATCGGAATCAGGGATTGATAGGCGGGCCCCCCAAACGCTTGCACACAACCGGTCAAGAACGACAACATCAGCGCAGAGGTGACTAGCAGAACCGTTGGCGGTTGGACGAGGGCAAGGACGGAGAGGGTGAGCGCAAACCCAAGCTGGAGAAACTGCGAAGTGAGCAGGATGCGGCGCCGGTCAACCCGATCCGCCATCACTCCTCCCACCAAGGTAAAGAGGAGGATCGGGGCGGTGCTCAAGAAGGCGTTGAGCCCAAGGTAGCGCGCATCGTTGGTCAGCTGCAGGAGCAGCCAGTGAAGCGCTGTCTCCTGCAGCCAAGTTCCAGAGCTGGAAGTGAAGGCCCCAAACCAGAGGAGCCGAAAATCACGGTAGGCAAAGGCACGGAAGAGACGCCCCAACGGGCTGTTTGCTTCCGCCTCGTGAATGGCCGTCGCCTCTGGATCGGCAGCAGGTTTCATGACCAGATGTTCCGCGCGCGGCCCACGGTTGGCGCTATCAATTGGTGATGTCGTGTGTCCGGCTGCTCTCACGAATCGGGATGTAGATCGCTTCCCACTCCCGATGTGCAGGGTGATCAGCATAGGCCTTGAGGGCGGCCTCATCAGCAAATTCCATCACAAAAGCAGCATCGAATGGCATATCGGCCGATGGCCCTTGTACTTTGAGGGTCTTGATCCAGATATTGCGGATCCCAGGGATCTTGCTCGCCATGACCCGAACTCCGTCGAGCGCCTGCTGGCGTTGGGCGGCAGTCGCCTCTTTCTTCCACTTGAGTGTCACGACGTGAACGACAGACTTCGGAGCCCCGAACTGGTTTTGCCCAATGACGATGCCAGTGATCAAGAGCACTGGCAGGAGAGCACCGAGTAGAACGCGACCTGCGGTCCTTTTATTCATAAAATCTTCTTTTCCTCCCAAAAAGCAGCCCACCCCTCGGGGGGAGATCCCCGGGAGTAGGGTCTTGAATGAACCCTTGCCAAGCAAGGGAAGAATCTGCCCCCCTGATCGGGGTCGGCAATACTGATTGAGTGTACAACGCCAACCCATTTGTCTCAAATTCGGTTGGGGTGGTGAGGCGTGGAGGCACGCCTACTTCTTTCGTCCGGTAAAGGTGCCTTCGGCGAGGCCGGCGAGGCTGATCTTCCCCTGGATCTTCTGGCCATCGGTGGTGCCCGAGACGGTGACTGTGCCCTCGACTTGGCCGCTGACCTTGAAGGAGAGATCGAACTGTTCGCCGGTGATTGTCCCCGTGACGGGATATTCACCGAGCATGCCCTGGTACTTTCCAGTGAGCGTCCCATCCTTCTGGGTGAGCTGGAAGGTTGGGTTGCCAGACCCTTGATCCGTCTCGACCTGGACGTCCCAGGTGCCGCTCAGATCGAACGAGGGAGCGCTCGGGGCCGCCGCTGGAGGTGCCGCTGGGGCTGGGGCCGTCGCCGCGGCATCTGCCGCGCGCGTTCCGCTCCACTCATCTTCGACAAAGCCGCCAAAGCTGACAGTGCCTTTAACCGTGTCCCCGTTGACCGTGCCGGTCATGGTAATCTGCAGGTCGTTGTCTTGAAACTTGACGGTATAGCCAAACTCGACGACGGCTCCCTTGGCCGTTCCCTTGACGGCGAGTCCGCCGGCACCGCCGCCGCCCTCGCGTTTGAGTTCGCCCGTAAGGGTCTCCCCTTCGACCGCCAGCATCGCGCGAAACTTGACAGGGCCATTCGGGGTGTTCATCGTTAAATCCCAAGCTCCTGCTGCCGGAGAGGGTTGGGCGAAGGCAGGGAGACTGGCCAACAGGCAGAGACCGAGCAAGGGTAGCAGGCGGCGAGTGGATGGGCGCATAATGGAGACCTCCTCGAGTAGGTTGGTGAAGGACAGGGAACGATCCGAAAAAGAAGCGTACACAGCCCGAGAATCTCTGTCAAACGCCACTTTGGTCGTCAATTCTGGCAGTCCGGAAATGTCTCCTCGCCGCACGGTCGCGTGGGGCCAGCCAGGGAGTGGCCTGCATTGGCCGTCGCCAGGAGTCCAAGCTCAAGGACGGGAGACAAGGGCAGACGATCGGGAAGATGTCGGTCAGAGAGGAAGGTGCAGACGTGGGAAAAACTGGGGAATGTGCGCCGGCCGGGAGGCTGCGGCAAGGTCGAGAGGAGAGAGAGAAGGGCAAAGGAGGAGTCAACGATGTCGTGGCAGTGATTCCGGCCCGGTATGGGTCAACACGCCTGCCAGGGAAACCACTGCTCGATGTGGGGGGAACGCCGTTGATTTTGCACGTGGTGCGATGCGCCGCGGCCGCCCGGGGAATCGATCGGGTACTGGTGGCGACGGATGACGAGCGGATCGCCGCGGTCGTGGAGTCGGCTGGAGGCGAAGCGATGATGACCTCGCCTGATCATCGCACGGGAACGGATCGGCTGGCGGAGGTGGCCAGCCGAATCGATGCGGATATTCTGATCAACCTGCAGGGGGATGAGCCCTTCATTGCTCCCCAGACGATTGAAGCGGCGCTCGCTCCCCTGCTGGCCGACCCTTCCCTCGTCATGAGTACGACCAGCGAACCGATCGGTACCGCCGAGGATCTGCTCAGCCCCCACGTCGTCAAGGTGGTAACGGATCCGGCTGGCCTCGCTCTCTACTTCTCGCGACAGCCGATTCCCTTTCCACGCTCTGCGGTTCTTGAGCACGGGGCACTGCCCGCCGCGCTGGCCGCGACCCCAGAACTCCTCTCCCACTTTCGCAAGCACTCTGGGCTCTATGTCTATCGCCGCGAGTTCCTGCTAGCCTTTGCCAACTGGCCGACGACTCCTCTCGAAGCGCTTGAGGCCCTTGAACAGCTCCGAGCACTCGAGCACGGCGTCCGGATTCGGGTGGTCCCGGTGGAGCATCGCTCGATTGGGGTCGATACCCCGGAGGACTTGGCCCGGGTTCGCCAGCGGCTGGAGAGGGGTGAGGGGCCAG
>JBMOHS010000038.1:0-25289 GCA_049317725.1 Blastocatellia bacterium | reverse complement strand
TGGCAAGCGCGGAGGTGGCGTTTGAGGATCTCATCGACCACACTCTTCTGCTCAGGTAAGAGCTTACGGTATCGCTTGAGTTGGAATTCATCGCGGATCGTCAGATTCATATGTCCTCCCATTGACCTTCGTCATCTCCCCTCAGTTGCGCACCTCTCTTTGTCCGTCATCGACACGCCCGGTCACGGATGCGTTCGTCTTTTTTTCTCAAATCCTCACTCTTGAGGGCTTACGGATCCCTCATCCCTCTTCCGTGACGCTGCAATCCCAGCGAGGGATGGGCAGAATTACCAGAAGAGAACATTCTCATGAACGATCGAACTGGCGGATTTGTTTACATTTGTCTTCGACGTGCGAAGCAGTCCCTGCAGCAGGAAGGGAGGGGGGAGAGAATACTTGACAGAAGTTGGCAAAATCCGGGAGACTCCAGTCTCATTTCAGTTGAAAATCCGAGCAGAAGAGAGAGCAAGACATGGCGAAAAAGAGAGCGAAAGGGGAGAGGGCGAAGAGCGGACCGTCGAGTCCTGGTTCCGCCTCCAAGGGACGTCGGAGAGTCCTGATCGGAATTGGAGCAGGGGTGGGCCTGGGGCTGGTCGGCCTGGGAGGATACCGGGCAGGTTGGTTTGGAGGAGAACTAGAAGAAGCGACCACCGCAACGAGGAGAGAGCGGAAGGCGGCCAGTCCACTACCGCCATTGGAACTGGCCCCCACCCAGGCGGGTGCCATTCAAGCGGCGACCGAGATCGTCACCCACTACACACGAGCGCTTGACAACGCATCGGCAGGCATTCACGCCGTGCGGGCGATGGGGCAAACCTTTCGTCTCGCCGACGGGACGCTCGCGACCGAGACACTCTGCTCGCGGTATGCGCAAGAGAAGATCATCGGGGACCGGCGCTACGTCTACTTTCCACGCGAGCACGAAGTACACGACAACAGTTTTTTGAAGACGTTCCTGGAAGCTGGAGTGGGATCGGACCATCTGATCTCCGCGGGGGGGCAGCGGTACACGTTGCGTGACCTGGGGGAGTCGGCTAAGGCGCTCTTCCGATTCGACCCGACCGACATCCGCCGCTTCGATCCCGTTCTCCCCGAGGAGCATCTGCCGTGGGGGCTGATCGCCTTCTCGATTCTGGTTCCCCCCACTGAGCCGCGTTGGACCAACACCTTCGGCGAGACGATCGACCTCAACGAGGTCATCGATCGAGGGCTCGCCGATTTCGAAGCTGTCTGCCGTCTCCTGCTGACCCCTGAAACACCAGCGGTCGGAGAATCGGTCGCCTTTCGATCCCAAATCACCCGCTACAGTTGTGGAGGATTCCACTCTACCTACAGCTTCTTTTCGGCCTACCGACACGGCTACCGATCGAACAACCTGCGAGGACGGCTGGAGGAACTGGCAGACAACATCATCACTCGCCTGCAACGGGATGCTGACGCCAATAGGCTGGAGACGGAGGTGGCACGTACCTCAGGTCAAAAATATATCAGCCAGATGGGAATCGGACGGGACGGGAAGCCAAGGGGCGAGGGGCCCATGCCGACCAGCCTGATCGACGTTCTGAGCCTCGTCAATGCGATCAAACTGACCGGCCACGCACTGGAGACACTCAACTATGTGCGACTGCACGACCTTCTCCCCTTTTCCTCCCTGCAACTGCGGCGGATGGTGGCGGGGGAGGAGTCGCTCTATCGGGACCTCGTGCGCCTTCGCTCGTACGATCTCGATGCATACTATCGATGGGATCCAAAGTTTGTCAGCGATCTGGTCATCGCCGTAGCCCACGCGCTGCGGGGGATCAAACTGCTCGGACCAGACAACCCGGATCTTGCTGGCAAGGCAAATTAAGCTGGTGAGTTGAACATATCAGCACGCTTGCTCGGGGAACCATCTGGAGAACTGATGCTTGATGAATAAAAAATATGGAAGAGGACAGAGCGGCTCAGTACTCTTGATTACCTGCCTGTTGACCACCTCCTGGGCCGCGGTCTCTCGACCAGTTCAACCAGCAATCGCTCCAGTGGCGATCCCAAAGCAGTGCGAAAGCCTGACAACTGGGAGCCCGGAGGACGCGATCGCCCACGATCTTGCCTCTTTGGCGCTCCCTCAGTCGGAAGCGAAAACGGAGGAGACGCTTCGGCAGCTGGCTGGCTCGTGCGATACGCGAGCCGTTATGGCCCTGATCGCTCGTCTGGGGGCAAGTTCGCTGTCGACTCGCTTGGCGGCGATCGACGGGCTCGGGAGACTCGGAGGGCAGGAGTCGGCGGAGGCCTTGCTCGAGCAGTTATCTGATCCTACCCCGCAGATTCGCTTGGCCCTGATCCCTGCCATGGTTGCCTTTCCTGAATCCAGAATGCGGATCAACGTATTGAACTTGATTGCGCGGGGGAATCCACAAGAGATCGAGACCCCGGAGAAGGCCGCTCTGACGGGAGTGGCCATGCTGACACTCAACCAGTTGATCGACACGTCCTTCAATCGTAAAGCGATCCTCTTTCAGTTTGAGCTCGAGCAGGCGGGGATTCCCGCGATCCAACCAACGGTCGCGTCTTCGATGAGTGGACTGACGAAGACTCGCAACGGGGTGCGGGAGTTGATCGGGATTCTGAAAAAGCACAATGCACCGGTCATCCGGGTGTGGGCAGCCACGTGGTTGGGCAAGCTGCGGGTAGAAGAGGCAAGAGAGGCATTGCAGAACACGGCAGCCAATGATCAGAATTCTGGGGTCAAGGACGCAGCCGCAGCGGCACTGCGAGAACTGGATCAGCCCCGAGTCCAGTAGACAAGTCACCTGCCATTGGTCCAACTTACTGGACCAGGTCCTCAAAATCCTCGATGCTCGGGAGTTCGGTCAAGTCGGAAAGACCGAACTGCAAGAGAAACTTCTTGGCTGTCCCATACATCATCGGGCGACCGACGGTCTCCTTGCGCCCCTTCGTCTCGATGAGCCCCTTGTCGAGAAGGGTCTTGATGGCCGAACTGGAGCTGACTCCGCGAATTTCGAGAATCTCGGGGACGGTCACTGGTTGTTTGTAGGCAATGACAGCGAGCGTTTCGAGCGCGGGAAGGGAGAGTCGGGCCGAGGGGCGGGAGCGGTGGTAGCCACGGATGAAGTCGTTGTATTGGGGACGAGTCGAGAACCGCCAGCCGCCGGCGACAGGACGCAGTTCCAGGCCGCTGCCGCGCGCTTCGTATTGGGCGAGGAGTTGGGCGATCGTCGCTTCAATCTCCTCTTCCGGAACAGTGGGGAGTACCTTGGCGATCTGCTTGAGGGTAATCGGCTCATCCGCGACAAAGATCAGACACTCGATGACGGGAAGAAGCTCTTCTTGGGTGATGACGAGGGTGTCCTTGTCTGTCCCGTCGGTCGGTTGATCTTCCACGCCATCGGCAGTAGCGAGATCGTCAGACGGGGGAACGACGTTCTCTCCGGGGAGCGCCTCTGAAATGCCGGAGTCTTCTTCTGGTGCAGAAGGACCGCTCGTGCCTTCGCGTTGATCTGCGGAGGAGGAGAGATCGGCAGGGGGAGTCTCCGGCGTCGGGTCGATCTCGACAGGAACCTCCGCCAGGGGGGCTTCCGAGAGTGGTGGATCGGTCTTGGTTGTCTCCTCCGCAAGTGGGGAGAGAGGGGATGGGTCGATCGGTTCGTCAGTCATGGCAGATCCGGCCCCTGTTCAGGGGAGATGGGGGGCTCTGGGAGTGGGAGGGTCTCGGGCTCTTTGCGCCGTGCGTAGATCTCCCCAAAGAGTTCGCGTTGGATCAGGCGAATCTTCATCGCCTTGACCAGTTCGAGAAAGGCGAGAAAAGTGACGATCAGCTCCCGCTTCGAGCGGGTCCGCAGGAAGAGGTCACGGATATTGATCTCTTGCTGCTCGGCCAGCATGGCTTCAATCTCGGCCAGTTTTTCGGCCATGGTGATCTCGTCCCGCTGAATCTCCATCTCGACCGCCGACTCGAGGCGCTGGAGGATCTCGCGAAAGACCCGCAGAATGTCGAAGACCGTCGCCGAGACCTCCGGGTTCTGCTGGTCTGATTCGAGGGCGCCCCGGGTGAAGCAGGCAGCCTCAACCTCTCCCTTGGAGTAGAGCATATTGGCGGCAGACTTGAACTTCTGGTACTCGAGCAGTCGGGCGACCAGTTCGGCGCGGGGATCTTCGAGCAGGCTCTCGTCGGCCGCCAGGATGGAATCAGGGGGCGGCGGCGGGAGGAGCATCTTCGATTTGATGTAGATGAGGGTCGAGGCCATGACGAGAAAGTCTCCGGCCACGGCGATGTCGAGCTGCTCCATCAACGAGAGGTATTCGAGATACTGCTCAGTGATCCGGGCAATCGGAATATTGGCAATGTCGAGTTCCTCCTTCTTGATTAAAAAAAGGAGCAGGTCGAGGGGGCCCTCAAAGCCCTCAAGTCGAACACGATAATGGTCGCGATTGGAATCTCCGGTGTCGACGGGCGGTCGATCAATCGTGGAATCCCGCGGGGAGAGGGGGGTCTGATCAGCCAATTCGCCTTCCTTGCTTCGCTCCTGGCACTGACAGTGGAGAGAGGATTTATGCCCAGCTGAGATGCATGGCGCGGCGTACTTCGGCCATGACGCGCCCCGCCTCCTCACGGGCTCTCCGGGAACCTTCGAGCAGAATATCCCGCACCTCATCCTGATGAGCACGGTAATATTGAAGACGCTCGGTCATGGGAGCGAGATAGGCGATCAGGGTTTCGGCAAGGGCCTTCTTGCGATCGACACAGCCGATCCGGGCCTCGCGGCAGTCGAGATCGAAGCGATCGGCCTCCGTGGAATCGAGAAAGAGCCGATGCATCTGGCAGACGTCGCAGTCTTCTGGATGTCCAGGATCTGAGCGGCGCAAGCGGGAGCGGTCGGTGATCATCTGGCGCGTCTTGGCATAGAGCGACTCGGGCGTGTCGGCAAACTCAATCGTGTTTTGGTAGCTCTTCGACATCTTCCGACCATCGATCCCAACCAGCTTCGGGGTACGGGTCAGGAGGGCCTCCGGTTCTGGAAAGACGGGTCCATAGAAGTTATTGAAACGGCGGACAATCTCACGGGTCAATTCCACGTGAGCGACTTGGTCTTGGCCGACGGGGACATAGTTGGCTCGGTACATACAGATATCGGCCGCCTGCAGAACCGGATAGCCGAGAAAGGCATAGTTGCCGAGGTCCTTGTCGGCGATATTCTCCCGCTGCTCCTTGTAGGTCGGAACGCGCTCCAGCCACCCAAGCGGGGTCACAGCCGAAAAGTACATATGAAGTTCAGCGTGTTCCGGAACGAGGGACTGGAGAAAGATGACCGATTTCTGCGGGTCGAGCCCGGCCGCCAACCAGTCCGTCACCATGGCGAGGCTGTTCTCCCGGATGTGGCTCGTGTCGGCGTAATCGGAGGTCAGGGCGTGCCAATCCGCCACAAAGAAGAAGCATTGATAGCCATTCTGAAGGGCGACCCAGTTCTTGAGAGCTCCCTCATAATTTCCGAGATGGAGCTTCCCGGTGGGACGCATGCCACTGACAATTCGCTTCTGTTCGCTCATGTAGATTGGTTCAGTTGAGAAGTTGCTGGACGACCGCGAAGATTGGCTGGACAAGGGCCCGGGTAAACCCGACGTTGACCAAAAGAATCAGGAGGACAAACCCGATCCAAGGTGGAATCTGTGAATATAACTCCGCGAGGCTGTCCGGGAGGAGGTTGCGCAGCACGTGGTGTCCATCCAGCGGAGGGATCGGAATGAGATTGAAGACGGCAAGAACAATGTTCAGCGAGATTCCGATCTCAATCATCGTGAAGATGGGCTGGAGCAGGTCCCCCATCATCTGAAAAGCCAGCGTGGAGGTTTGAAAAAGCCCCTTGTAGAGGACGATGAAGAGAATGGCGAGGGCAACGTTACTCATCGGCCCAGCGAGAGCAATGACGATCTCTCCGGTCCGGCGGTCGCGCAAATTGAGGGGGTTGAACGGGACCGGCTTGGCCCAACCGAACATCCAGAACCCAGTCGTCATCGAGATCAAAGGGAAGAGGATCGTCCCAAATGGATCGATGTGGGGAATCGGATTGAGGGTGACGCGGCCGAGATACCGGCCCGTCAAGTCCCCTGAGCGCTCGGCGGCCCAGGCGTGCGCGCATTCATGAACCGTCAGCGACAGCAGAAAGACCACAAAAGTGATGATGATTCTCCCAATATCCAGATCTTCCAAAGGTACCTCTTCTTCTTTTAACTCTTTCCTGTCTGGGGCTGCGGCAGAATGATTCGATCTCCAAGCCTTCCTTCCGGCACAAAAGATTCTATCAGTCGGACAATGTCCCACAAAGCATCGACTTGCGCGATCTCGTTTGAGAAATCACGCACCCGATCTCCCCAGGGGGAGGTGAAGTCCTGGAAGGGTCTTCCAGCTTCGTCGCGGCTGAAGAATCACAGTATCACGGGCTGAAAAGAGGTGTCAATTTTCCCCATTCGGCGGAGCGTTGGCAGCGGATGGAGGACCGCCGGTTGCACCGTCCCCCCCACTCAAAGAAAAGGAGGAAGGAGGGGAAAGGGGAGAGGAAAGGATTCGATTTCAACGGAAGAGAGGCGGACCGCACGACGAACCAGTTCGCGGGAAGAGACAAGAGTGGCCCCCTGGGCGAGGGCACGATCATAGACATCTCCCGTCAAATCATAGTGGGGAATTGACTTGCGGTGGAGCCATTCTCGTCTCAGCCCAAGAATTCCCGCGAACTCGTGGAGCTCGTCGAGCGATGTATCCGAAACGAGATGGCCGCACCTCCGCTGGCGAAATCGTCGCGGACCACGGTCCCCATTGTGAAAAGAGTCGAGCAGAATGGCCATGGTGCAAGGAAGTCGGAACGTGTCTCCGAGGCTGGGGTCTCTCGTCAGCCCTCTTCGGTCCTTCGAGATCCATCGTCGAGAAGAGGGGGGCTGGAGGCCTGATCGTGCTTGCGCTTCTTCGGGCCAGTCTTCTTTCTGTTCCCTTTCCCACTCTTTTCAGAGACGGGGGCTTCGCCGATCTTGGCCTGAATCCCACCGAGAAAGGCGATCGTGCGCTGGAGTTCCTTCTCGAACTTCTCCTCGCTCAGTTTCCGTCGCGACTTCCGGATCACCTTCTGGACGCGGGCGAGAAGGGGTTTCTTGGGCTTCTCTTTGCGGGAGTGGCTCTTGGCGGTTTTCGATGAGCCCCCGCGTTTCTTCTTCTCCTCCTGACCGGGTTGGTTCTCCGAGTCAGGAGACGATTTGGCTTGTGACTTTGGCACGGCTCTCCCTTTCCTCAGTTCTCACGCCGAAACAGCCTGAGCGGTTCTGCATGCAAGTGTCACGAAGATGCGATAGTGTACGTTGAAGCTCCGACCGTCGCAACCCGAAACAGCTTCGCGACAGCCGATCGGAGCCCCGCTGTCCGACACGGACGTGTCCGGCGTTGACCCACTGCGGGTGGACTCGTATCATCCGATTCTTCAGCCCAGATCTCGGGCTGGCGCAGTTGGTTGGTGAAGCGCGATCGCGGTCGACCACAGCGGTGAGGTTGGCGAAGATCTACCGCTCCACCGAGTCAAGAGAATTGCCAGAAAATCTGAAAATGGGGAAGAGGTGCGGATGAGCGGGGGACGAATCGAACTTTTTCAAGGAATGTTGACGGCCGACCCGTCGAACACGACCGTTCGATATGGGTTGGCCAATGAGCTGTTCAAGGCGGCCCGCTATGAGGAGGCCATCGTGGAGTACACCCGCTACCTCCGGGAAGCGGATGATCAGGGAGCGGGCTACGGCAAGCTCGCGCAGGCCTTGGAACATTGTCAGCGAATCGAGGAGGCCCGGGAGGCCTATCAGAGAGGCATCGAAGCGGCGACCCGTCACGGCCACCCTGGAATGGCGCAGGACTTCCACCAAGCGCAGGCCGACCTGCCCTGAGCCCGACCCTCCGGGCGCTCACCACCAGCCGAGCAACTTCCACCAAGCCGGTCCGATCGTCGACCAGATCAGCAGGTTCGGGATCGAAGCCAGCAACCCGATCTTCCACCACGTCTGCTGCGAGACAAATCCGGCACCAAAATAGACGGGGCCGGGGGTCGTGCCGTAGTGAGTGAGCGAAGCCGAGAGGTTGGCAAAGTAGGCAAGGATCGCGACGGAGAGAAAGGGAGGGGCCCCGGCCGCGATGACGACGATCAGAAAAGGAATGTACATCGCCAGGGCGTGCGCAGTGATGCTGGCAAAGGCATAGTGGGCATAAAAAAAGACGAGAGCGAGAAGGGCCAGCGCGGGGGCCCAGCGCCACCCGGTCGTCAGTCCCGAGGCAAACTCGGCAAAGCGATTGGTGAGCCCCGTCTCCCCGAGGGCTTCCGCCATTCGCACCATCCCTCCGTACCAGATGAAAACGTCCCACGCCTCGCGTTCCCGCATCAGGTCCTGCCAGTCGACGACACGAAAGAGGAGCAGCAGGGAGATTCCGAGAAGAGCAACCACGGCATAATCGATGCTGTGGAGACGGTTGGTGGTCGCCCAGAGCAGCCCGGTCAGGACAAAGGTGACGAGCATGGCCTTCTCGGCCAAGCTGGTTGGTCCCATTCGGGCCAGCTCGCGGGCCGCAAAAGTCGCCGCCGCGGGGGTCTCCTTGATCTCTGGTGGGAAAAACCGATAGACCAGCCACCCCGTGACGAGGAGGGAGACGATCCCGGGCACGATTCCCCCGAGCATCCAGGTGGTATAGTTGAGATCGAACCCCGTCTGTTGGCGGGCCAGCCGTTGGATGACAAGGTTGCCGGCCTGCCCTGTCAGGAAGGTGGCGCAGATGACGACCTCACACTGGTAGACGAAGACCATGAGGAAGGCTCCGAGCCGATTGGCAGTGGGACCCGGATGGGAATCGTACTCCCCGGCGAGGCTTCGGGTGATTGGAAAGGTGATGCCGCCGCAGCGGGCTCCATTGGAGGGAATGACGGTCGCCAGGAGCGCATCGGTCCCCACCAAGGCGAAGCCGAGCCCGAGGGAGCGCCGGCCAAACCAACGAATGAAATAGAGGGCAATGCGCCGCCCGAGTCCGGCCTTGATCATCCCGCGTGCCATGAAGAAAGCCGCGAGGACCAACCAGACGACTGGGTCGGCGAATCCGGCCAGGAGCGACTTGAGTCGCAGGGCCTCCAACGCTTTGGAGTCCGCCGCGGTGGCCGCCAGGGCGGCGGGAACGGGCATCGAACGCGTGATGGCGAGCGCCGCAATCCCGAGCAGCACCATCGCCCCTCCCGGAACCGGTCGGAGGATCGACCCAAGGATTGTCGCCATGAAGATGGCGAACAATCGCCAGGACGCTGGCGTGATCCCATCCGGCACGGGTAAGGCGGCAATTCCGCCCCCGACGCCCAGCACCAGCCCCCACTTCAGCAACAGGATCCGCGGCGCTCCCGCTGGGAGCAGATCTTCCCTGGCCTGGTCTGCATCAGTGCGATCCGACTGCTCCATACACCGCCTCCTCGCCTCTCCTGTGGTCCCCGACTCAACCTCGACGTGTCACTGCCATTCCATGCCCCGCGGATACTAAACAATCTCCCCGTGGGATACCAGCTTTCCCTCTCCCTTGGAAGGAGATATTTCCGGGACCAGAGGGGGCAAAATTGGAGGAAAGCCGCAGGAATGGAAGAACGAACCCGTTCTCTGAACTATAATGCGAGGGGGTCATAAACGGAGCGGGGGCAGTTCCCCATTCTGAGGGTTCGGCTGGAGAGAGAAAACTCTGGAAGGAGGGCCGATGCGAAGACAAGCAACGCGAAGTGAAGAGAAGGGGTCCCGACAGGTGAGAGCAGTGGAGGCTGCCGCGGTTGGCCACGCCAGCATTCGCCCGATCTGGTCGACGCCTCGATCGTTCTTCGCCGGGGTACTCTGGCTCTCGTTGGTGGGAGTGTCCTTCGTGGCACCGACTCAGGCCCAGCCAAGGAGCAACGGTCAAAAACCGCTTGAGTTGAAGAACGACCCGACGATGATTGGCAAACGGGACATCAACAAGGGAAACCTTGCCTTCTACTCGATCGACAAAGAGGTGGCGATTGGCCGCCAGATGGCAGCCGAGATCGATCAGACCTCTCGACTGGTCACCGACACGGCGGTCAACGAGTTCGTCAACCGGATCGGTCAGAACCTGGTCCTCCATTCGGACGCCAAACTCCCCTTCACGATCAAAGTGATCGACGAGCCAGAGGTCAACGCCTTCGCCTTGCCCGGAGGGTTCCTCTACATCAACCGGGGGCTGCTCGAAGCGGCAGAGAATGAAGCGGAAGTGGCCGGCGTGCTGGCTCACGAGATCGCCCACGTGACTGCCCGTCACGGCATCGAACAGGCCTCGAAGGGGGAACTACTCAACTATGCCTCCATCCCCCTGCTCTTTCTCGGAGGGTGGGGAGGCTATATTCTGCAGCAGGTCGCCGGGGTTGCCATTCCACTGACATTTCTCAAGTTCTCACGAGGCGCAGAGCGGGAGGCGGATCGACTGGGAGCGCAGTATATGTGGGCGACCGGCTATGATCCGACCGCGCTCATCACCTTCTTCGAGAAGCTCCAACGGGTTCAGAAGAGCCGCCCTGGGGCGATCTCCAAGATCTTCAGTACCCATCCGATGACGGAAGACCGGATTCGCGATGTGCAAGCGCTGATCCGCCAGTTCCCAGATCGCGGAGAGTACCAGCTCAACAGCTCGGAGTACGCAGGGATTCGATCCCGATTGACGGCGATCAGTGCCGCTGGAGCGGGATCAGGTGGCGCGGGTGAGGGGGCGGACGGTCGTCCAACGCTCCGGCGCAGACCGGCCGATGCGCCCGACCAACCTTCAACTGGGCGTCAGGACGTCGAGACCGAGGAAGATTCAGCGACTCCACCGACGCGACCGGTCCTGCGACGTAACGGGAGCGAGCCAAGCAGCTCCTCTCGGCCCCCTTCCGCCGAGGAGGCTTCGCCATCGCCGCGGTCATCCGAGCAGAGCCAGAAGAGCGGAGGCGGGATCCCTGGACGTCCGGTACTCAAACGGCACCCGGACTCCCAGGAATAGAACAGTTCAAGTTCAGGAATGGCGCAGCGAAAGAAGGTGAGCGGCCCCGATCAGGCTGCCCTCCGCGGAGAGTTGCGGGGCGGCGAGCCGCCATCCCCTCTTCATCCCAGGTGGAATCCAGCGTTCCGCCTCGGCGTGAATCTCCTCGAAGAAGGGTTTGAGGAGGGGGCCCACCTCGCCCCCCAGCAGAATCAAGGCGGGATCGAGAACGACCAGCAGGTTGGCCACAGCCCGCCCCAGCCATTGACAGACACCTTGGATCACTTGACGGGCGAGAGGGTCCCCCCCGCGTGCGGCTTGAAAGATTCGGGCAACGTCGACCGTCGCCGGATCGGAAGCGAGGACCCCGCCGAGAATCGAACCGGGCTGTCCATTCCACTCTTCCAGGGAACGACGGGGATAAGCAGACCCGCCCGCCTCTGCGGCCAGACATCCCACCTTCTGATATTCCGCCCGCATGACTTCGCTCAGACTCAACCACCCAACGGAGCCGGCCAGCCCTTTGGTGCCGGTCAAGGGATGCCCACCCGAGAGGATGGCGGCATGAATCTGCTCCCCGATCGAAAGGTAGACCAGATCCGACTTCCCACGGGCCCGACCGACCCAGGCCTCGCTCGCGGCCAGACAATGGAGACGTGGAAAAAGGTGGATGGGGAAGACGTGGGGCTGCTTGCGGTCGGCGCGTCCTCGCCGAATGGCGGCAGGCCGGCTGAGATCATATCCTGATTGGGCCAGTCGCTCTCCCAGCAGGGGGATCAGATCGACCCTCGCCCAGCCCCTCCGGGAGGTCGCGGGTCGCAAGGCCCGACTCGCTGACATGGGCTCCAGCGTCAAGCGTGAGGTCGCCGGCTCGAGATACCCGTCCACGGCCAAGCCCAATGCGGGAAGGTAGGCTTCTCCACGCTCCTGGGATGAGGCAAGCGCGAGGATCATCTCCGCGAGCAGTCCGACCGCCTCCCGCGGACTCCCCTCCGGAAGAGGCTGCGCTTGACCCGCAACTACCCGTCCGTCGGAGTCGACCAATCCAGCGCGGAGAACCTCGCTCGTCACCTCGCCGACCAGCCAATACCTCGGGACTCCCTCCTCACCCGCCGTTCTTTGCGATGTCGCTCTCTCGGGCATGCCAAGCCTCCTTCGATTGATTCACTCCCCTTACTCAAAATGCCATTTTGACGCTGCTGACGCCTGCCGGTATTATACACCGGTCTTTGCAAAGCATTCGCGCCATCTGTCTAACAAGGGCGAGAGAGGTTTCGGGCTCCCAGGCAGGAAGGTTCGATCCATCAACATCTCCCAGATAAATGGTTGCCTATCACGTTACTTTTCTCATCGGAAACGGAAGAAGCCCCTGATGAATATGCGACGAACACGTTGGGTGATGGCTGGGCTGGTAGCCCTTGTCGGCACGATCGGAATCGGTTGTACATCTGCTCCTTCGGGAGAGAAAGCCCCCGAGACATCGGCGGTGGAGAAACGGGGAGAGACTCCCACGGCAAACGCCTCGCCAACTGCCGCTACCCCGACCCCGGCGCTCCCTGGAGGAGCCATCTCGACCTCGACCGGGCTGATCTATCAGGATGTGGTCATCGGCGAGGGACCAACGCCCCTGCTGGGACAACGGATGCAGATTCAGTACACGGGGCGCCTCGAAGAGAATGGACCGCCATTTGATCAAGGGACCTTCGACTATGACCCAATCAAGGACAAGACGATCCGGGGTTGGTTGATCGGCATTGCGGGGAGCAAGGAAGTGCCTCCGATGCGAGTCGGGGGAACTCGCAAGCTGACCATTCCCCCACACCTCGGATATGGGGGCCAGACCTTGCCCAACATCCCACCAAACTCGACCCTTCTCTTTGAAGTCCGGCTGGCTAGATTGCTCTAGCGCCTCTCTTCGCTGTTCCCCTTTCAACGCGCGGCAAAGCGGACCTCACCGGGAAGCGGATGCCCTTCCCTTCCCGGTTCAGCGGATGTGGGAGAAAGGGGTCGGGCGCAGGAAGACAGTCGTAATGTTGGAGACGGCCTCGGGATCTGTCCACCCTGGTCGCCCCTTGATCCGCAACCAATCGGGATGCGCGCGAAATGTGTCCCAAGCCTTCTCTCTCGCGGCCACGTCGTCAAACGCGACCAGATAGGTCAAATTTGGCATCTCTCCCCCAAAGAGGGTCTCGCCGAAGAAGACTGGGGTAAACCCACAGGCGCGGAAGATGCGAATCTCCTCCTGGTTGAACATGTCGATCTTTTGGCGAAGACTGGTCGTGGTTGGGGATTCGTAGACGCGAAGCTCGAAGACACGCGGGGAGCGGGTGGCGCTCGTCGGGGGCACCTCCAGACGAGGGTGGCCGTCGAACGCCCGCAGGATGGTCGAGTGATAGCGTACATATGGGATCTGACCGATGGCTTCGAGCGATTGGGTCGCCGCAGTGAGGGATCGGTCTTCGGACAATCGGCTGGAGAGCGCCTGTGCCTCTGCGAGCGACGCGTGCGGGAGGAGCAGGATCAGCGAAGGGCTGCGCATGCCGGAAAGGACTTGAAAGGCCCCGATCGACTGAACGCCCCCGCGTTGCAAGGCGGGGATGAGGTACTGTCCGACATAGTCTGTCAGCCGGCCGGGTTGCAGGTCATTGCGGAGGGTGTAGGTCCGCAGCTCGTAGTAGTGTGGGGAGGGGCGGGTGGTTCCGTCCTGTTGATGTTCGGTGTGATGTTCCAATGTCTGCTCCCTTCCGGCCATCCAGCCGCCAAGTGTGGTGAGGAGGGCCCCTCTCAGGATCTCTCTGCGTTTCATGCTTGTTCCTTCTCCATTTTGGCCCGAACCAGCGTGGGCTGCCGTGCCGAGTCGAGCCTGCGTTCGGCCCACCGGGAGAGGCGAACAAAGGGCAGGCCCAACAGGTAGTAGAGTGCGGCCGCCAGGAGGCCAGCGCCGATGTAGTCGTAGTAGGTTGCGGCCAGTTGCCCATAGACCTTGGTCAGTTCGACCATCGTGATGACGGAGACGATCGAAGAGTCCTTGAGGAGGGCGATAAAGTCGTTGGTCACCGGCGGGATGACCAGACGGACTGCTTGAGGAAGCACGATGTAACCCAGCGTCTGGGCACGGCTCATTCCCAGAGAAAGGCCCGCCTCGAACTGCTCGCGGGGAATGGCGATGATGCCCGCCCGATAGTTCTCCGCCTCATATGCGGCATAATTCAGTCCCAGGCCAATGACCGCCGCCCAAAGTGGAGAAAAGCGAATGCCGATCGTCGGCAGACCATAATAGATCAAGTAGAGTTGGATGAGGAGTGGCGTTCCGCGGAAGAGTTCAATGTAGGCGCGGGCGAGCCAAGCGAGCGGCCTGGGACCATAGAGGTTGATCAATGCCAAACCGAGCCCGAGGGTCATGGCCAAGGCCATCCCGAGGATCGAGAGTGCCAGGGTCAAGGGCACGCCCTGGAGCAGCATCGGGCGCAGGTAGCGGAGGAGTTGACGGCCCCTTTCGCGCCAGCCTGATTCGGGAGAGGCATGTCCGGTAACCTCTGCGACCATTCCCGTTGCCCCTTGCCCACTTGGAGAAGGGGTGGGCGCGGTGGAGGCCATCGAGCGGAACAACCGGTCGGTCTCGTCATTCCAGATCTCCCACTTCCGGTAGATCCGCTCCAATTCGCCGGCTCGGATCAAGTCCAGCAGGGCAGCGTCAACCTCTCGGCGCAGGTCCTTGTCTGCCGGGCGAAGCCCAATCCCGTAACGAACTTCGGCGATGGGAGGCCCCGCAAATTGCAATTGGGGGTTGGGTCGGCTGTAGTAGACCGCAATCGGCCAGTCCATGAGAACGGCGTCGAGACGCCCGATGGCGAGGTCGTCATAGGCGTTGTTCTGATTCTCGTAGGTGCGAAGATCGATCCCCCCGAGCCGTTCGAGGATGCGCTGCGATTCGGCGTACTTGAGGGTACCGACCAGTCGCCCCTGCAGATCCGCCAAGCTGGTGATGTTCGATTCCCCCGCACGGACGCTGAGTTGCTCTCCGCAGGCGTAATAGGGGATCGAAAAGTCGATCCGTTGTCGGCGATCGTCGGTGATCTCTACCCCATTGACCACCAGATCGTACGATCCGCGCAACAATCCCGGGATCAAGCCGTCCCACTGGTTCTGAACGAAGACGGGATTGCGACCGAGGCGTTGGCCGAGCGCCGCCATGAGGTCGACTTCGAAGCCGGTGATGCGTTGGGGATCGGATGGATCCGGGAGGAGGTAAGGGGCTCCGCCCTCCGCGTCTCCCCCCCACCGTAAGATCGGGCGCGGCAAGGGGGTCGGTTGCGCGGCGAGATCTCCGCCAGACGTTGTCGAGAGGAGCAGGAGCGGCAGGAGCCAGCGTCCAAGACCCCGGCCCCATCCAGCGGGCTTCACAGATACCTCCGCAAGAACGCCTGGGTGCGTGCATCCTGGGGATGGCGAAAGATGGCTTCTGGATCTCCGCTCTCGATCAGCTCTCCCTCGTGAAAGACCAGGACCCGGTCAGCGACCTCCCGGGCAAACTTCATCTCGTGGGTGACGACGATCTGGGTCATGCCCTCGTCATCCAACTGGCGCATGATCGCGAGGACCTCCCCGACCAGACTTGGATCGAGCGCCGAGGTCGGCTCATCGTAGAGCATGACACGTGGGGCCATGGCGAGCGCTCGCGCAATGGCGGCACGCTGCTGCTGCCCCCCGGACAACCGTCCAGGAGGATCGTGGAGTTTGTCTCCGAGGCCAACTTTTTCGAGGAGGGTGCGCGCCCGGTCCTGAGCTTCGGTGCGGCCGATCCGGCGCACGACCCGCGGGGCAAGGGCGACATTCTCGAGGACCGTCAAATGAGGAAAGAGATTGAGCCCCTGAAAGACGAGGCCGACATCTCCCCGGAGCTGGCGGAACTGGCGATGGAGCGCCTTGGTCGAGAGGCCCATTTCCGCAGCAACCTCTACCTCTCCAATCCGAATGCTGCCCTGATCGAATGGCTCCAAGCCTTGGAGACAGCGGAGCAGTGTCGATTTCCCACACCCGGAAGGACCGATGAGGACGGTCAGATCCGAAGCGGCGACACGGAAGCTGACGTCCCGCAGCGCCGACTGCTGATGATACGCCTTCGACAAGTTCTCGACCGTGATCAATTCGTGCTTCGCACCTCCGAGAGGTTTGTGCTGGAGCCGGCCTGGCTCCGCAGGTTAGTTGACTTGTTTCCCGTGGCCCTGCCAGAAGTGGGCCCGGAGGAGGTTCTTCTGGATCTTGCCGGTTGTGGTCCGTGGAAGCGCATCGAGGAAGCGAACGACGCGGGGACATTTGAAATGGGCCATCCGCTCGCGGCAAAACTGGATGATCTCCTCTTCCGTGGCCGTCTGCCCCGACTGGAGAACGATGAGGGCAGCGGGCGTCTCGCCCCAGGTCGGGTCAGGAACGGCGATGCAGGCCGCTTCGAGGACGGCTGGATGCTGGTAGAGCATGCCCTCCACTTCGATCGAAGAGATATTCTCCCCTCCGGAGATGATCAGGTCCTTCTGGCGATCGACAATTTCGACCATTCCCTCGGCGTCGATCGTCGCCATATCTCCGGTGTGGAACCACCCATCGACAATGACCGCCTCGGTCGCCTCCGGCTGGCGCCAATAGCCAGCCATGACGACATTGCTGCGTGCGACGATCTCACCAACGGCGACGCCATCGGCCGGGACCGGCTGTTGATTGGCATCGACAACCCGCAGGTCCACTCCGAGCATCGGGTAGCCGGTACGGGTCTGGATGCGGAGCCGCTCCTCCTCCGGCCACTCGCGCATATGGGGCTTGATCTTGGAGACGGTGAGGAAGGGAGAGGTCTCGGTCAGGCCATAGACCTGGAGGATATCCCATCCGAACCGTGCCTGCATCGCCTGGAGAACGGCCCGTGGAGGGGCCGACCCAGCCGTCGCGATCCGTACCCGTCGGGGAAGGGCGGCCAGATCCTCTGGAGAGAGGGGATGGTGAATCGCCATATTGAGCATGGTCGGGGGCATGCAGGCGAAGGTCATCCCCTCCCGCGTCGCCAAATCGAAGAAAGAGGCGGGCTCGTACTTCCGTACGACGACGTGACGGCCGCCCACCCCAGTCACGGCATACGGCAAGCCCCAGCCGTTGCAATGGAACATCGCCAGCGTGTGGAGGTAGACGTCGTCGTGGGTCAGGCCAAACTCGATGACCGAATTGAGCGCGTTGAGATAGAGATTGCGATGGGTCGACATGACGCCCTTCGGACGCCCCGTCGTCCCGGAGGTGTAGAGGAGGGTCGCAACCTCGTTCTCGTCGAAGGGAGGGGGCTCGATCGCCTCAGCAGAAGCTGCTGCCAGGGCCAGGTCGTAATCGTCCCACCCGGAGAGTACGGGCCGACTGCCCTCCTCCTCGGGGAGGACCAGGAAACGCTCGACACTGGTCAACTCGGCACGGATCGAGTCGATCACCGGGATCAATGCCTGCTCGATCAGCACGACTTTGGCCTCCGCGTGGTTCAGGATATAGCCAAAATCGCTGGCGATCAGACGGAAGTTGATTGGCATGTAGATCGCCCCAAGCAGCGGAGCGCCAAAGAAGCCATCAAGATAGCGATGATCGTTCTGGGAGATGATCGCCACCCGATCTCCCCGCTCGACTCCGAGAGACCGCATCAAGTGGGCCCAGCGATAGACACGGTCGCCAAACTCCCGGTAGGTCAACCGAAGAGAGCCGGAAACGATCGCTTCCTGCTCGCCATAAACTGCGAGGGCTCGCCTTAGAAAATCGAATTCATTGAGTGGAACCATCATCGTCCGCTCTCCCAGGAGTCTCCCGACTCAGGAACACGAAAGCTTACGCGGTTGGCCTGCCCGTCTCCCCAGATTCTCCATGACCGCCAGAGATGGGCATCAGGACACGATCGAGAAGTGGAACGCAGAGTAGCACAGTCTTCCCTTCCCGTCAGCCAGTCCCGAAATTCGTTTGCGAAAAGGGGACGCTGCTTGCATGATTCCGCTTTCTCGATCGATGACCCTGACACAAAGGAACGCCATGGCATCTTCTTCGCCGTCGCTGAAGCGGGCCCTGCGACTGCCCGACCTGATCTTTCTGAACATCGTGGCCGTCTACACCCCCAGCACACTGGCGCAGAATATGCCGCTGGGGAGCTTGGGATTGCTCGTCTGGGGGTTGGCGCTGGTCGCCTTCATGGTCCCTTATGCAGCGGCGATTGCCGACCTCTCCCGATTGGTGCCAAGGGAGGGAGGGGTCTATGCCTGGACCCACCTCTCGTTCGGTGACTTTCACGGCTTTCTCTGTGGCTGGTGCTACTGGGTCAACACATTTCTCTATGTCCCAAGCGTCTTTCTGGGAATTGCCGCGGTGATCTCCCTCTTCGGCGGGGAGGGGAGCCGCTGGATGGAGGAACGACCTTCGCTGGTCGCGCTGATCGCGATCGGGACTCTCTGGCTCTCAGCCTCTCTCCATCTGATCGGATTGCAGCAGGGAAAATGGCTGCAGAACCTCGGTGCGATCAGTCGGATCTTGATGGCCGCAGCGATCCTGGGCGCGGCCGTCTGGAAATTAGCAACGGCGGGCGAGACGGACGGGGCAGGATGGCTCAGTGGGGCTCGCGTCCCGTCCGATGACGAGCTGGACTTCTGGCGGAGAGCTGCCCTCTGGCCCTTCACCCTCAACGCGTTGGTCGGGCTGGACCTTGGAGCGGCCATGAGCGACGAGGCCGATGCCCCGCGTCGGGACATCCCACGGTCTCTCTGGATCGGCGGAACGGCGGTTGCTCTCTGCTACCTGCTGACCTATGGAGCCATCCTGACGATTGGGTTCGAAGAGACCAATGTCATCTACGGCCACGTACTTGCCGTCAATTCAGTCCTGAACCATCCAGATATCGCGGTGACCGCACTGCTGGGAAGTGGCATCATCCTCTTGGAACTTTTTGGCCTGGCAGGGAGCGGAGCCGCTTGGCTGGCTGCGCCGGCACGCGTCCCCTTCGCCATCGGAATCGACCGGTACTTACCGGCTTCCTTTGCCAAGGTCCATCCCCGCTTCGGTACACCCTACATCGCGCTGCTGGTCCAAGCGGTCGTCGCGACGGTCCTGATTCTCGTCAATACTTATGGGGCGACGCTGCAGGAGGCCTATCTCGCCCTGCTGGGTGGCTCGATCGTCCTGGTCATGGTCACCTACCTCTACCTCTTCGGCGCTTGGACCCGTCTGCTGAAGCGGGAGGGGCCTCTCCGTTGGCGGGTCTGGGCCCTTAGCCGCCTCGGGTTGACTGCGACGACCTTCGCGATCCTCGCCTGTTTCATTCCTCCTCCGGTAGTGGCTGGCATCGCTGGCTTCGAACTGAAGATCGTCGGATCGGTTCTGGTAATGCTCCTCTGCGGACTGGCGATCTATTTCTGGGAGCGCCAGCGGGTGAAAGCCATTCCTCCGGGGGCTTGACCTGCTGCGTCGGGCTGGCCGGTGGAGCGTGACTCAGCAAAAGAGCAGATCGACAAAGGATTCGGCGACGTGGAAATTGGGGACTGCGGTATGGGTTGGTGAATAGGTGAGATAGTGACGCTCCGCCTGCAGGCGGCTGATCCGAAAGAGATTACCCTGCCAGACCTCACCACGGGCTGGCACCCCATCGAAAGCGGTGAAGGGGAGGGCCATGACAACCCACCAGCGCTGGGAGAGAGGATCGATTCTGGCAAGGGTCCGCATCCCGCTGCGCCATTCCCAATCGGCCGACATCCGGGAGCGATCGACAATCAGGTCGCACCACTGCCCGGTTGGGGCAACTTCAAACTCCCGATAATGGAGGGCGTGCGGCTCGCGAGGAGATCGAATGAACGCCTCGCAGACGTCTCGATCCCAGAGGGCATAGCGCTCAACCGTCGGGTCGGGCAGCTCATCGACATCCAGTTCGGTGTAGCGGCACTCAAATCCCAGGCAGAGCGACTCTTCATTCCAGAGCAGGCGTACTGTCGTCTCCAGCTCCGGGGGAGCCGGATCCCCCTTCCAATTTGTCGCCAGCGAGACGACCGGGGCGACCTCCCACCCTCCGGTCTCGAAGCTCGTCGTCCAAGGCAATACCGGCTGGTAGTGGATCTCGATTCCGTGCATCTCCTCTCCATTCGCAAAAAGCAGGGGGAGAAAAAACAGGGCTCTCTCGTCACCGGCTTCCCCTCGCCGCGCGATCGAATTACACTGTGCCCCGTTTGTCATTCCCGGGAGGGAGGCGTCCCCTCTCACTCCAGGCAGGTTCCCAGCGGAGGGATAGCATAAGACAATGAATCGAAACTACAAATGGTGGGTCGTGGCCATGCTCTGGTTCGTCTGCTTTTTCAACTATGCGGACCGGCAGGCCATCTTTTCCGTCTTTCCGCTGCTGCAGAAGGAGATGGGCCTGAGCGACGTGCAGTTGGGCGTCGTCGGAGCGGCCTTCATGTGGGTCTACGCTGCGAGTGCCCCCCTCGCCGGGATCATCGGTGATCGGTTCAAGCGCAAGACCCTCATTCTCGGGGGATTGATCTTCTGGTCGATCGTTACCGTCGCCACGGCCTTCTCGCAAAACTACACCCACTTGGTGATCTGCCGCGCCCTGGAGGGTTTTGGGGAGGCCTTCTATTTTCCCGCCTCGATGGCCCTCCTCAGCGACTATCACGGGAAGGAGACGCGCTCACGCGCGATGTCGATCCATCAATCGAGCGTCTATGCCGGGACGATTGCCGGAGGGTCCGTCGCCGGGATCATGGGAGATCTCTACCAAGACTGGCGGCCGCCCTTCTACTTCTTCGGCTGGCTGGGGGTTCTTCTGGGAATCGTTCTGCTGCTCTTGTTGCGGGAGCCACGGCGAGGCGCCTCCGAGGAGATGGCGGAAGAGAACACTCACGCCAGCCTCGATCTCAAGCGTGCCCATCTCTGGGCGGAGATCCTGGCGGTCCTCCAAACGCCGATGGTTCGGATCCTGATGATCGTCTTCGTCGGGGCCAACTTTGTCGCGATGATCTTTCTGACCTGGATGCCCTCGTACCTCTTCAAGACCTTTCGGATGAGCCTCTCGATGTCCGGAGTCAGCGCGACCATCTACCTGCAGATCGCCTCCGTGCTGGGAGTTCTGAGCGGCGGATGGCTCGCCGATCGACTGGTGCGTCGGTACCGCGGAGGGCGGATGATGACCCAGGCAGTTGGCCTCCTCCTCGGAGTCCCCTTCGTCTTCCTCACCGGCTGGACGCTTTCGATCCCAGTGCTCGTGCTGGCGATGATCGGCTTTGGCTACTTCAAGGGGTTCTATGACGCCAATATCTGGGCGTCCCTCCACGACGTGGTGCGCCCCGAACGGCGGGCGACCGCCGTGGGACTGATGAACGCGATCGGCTGGTTCGGTGGGGGGCTGGCCCCGGTCGCCATTGCTGCCGCCTCACAACGCTATGGCATGAGCGCCTGCCTCAGCGCCAACTCCCTCGTCTATCTCCTCGTCGGCTCGATCCTCGTCCTGGGAATCCTCCGTTATATGCGCTCTCCCAAAAGCGGCTGGAGAAGCTCCCCCGCTTGAGGCGCACCCTGTTACATCGAATCGAAAATTCGGGGAGAAGATCAGAAACTGGATGATTTGAAGATGGGCACAACAGGATTCGAACCTGTGACTTCTGCCGTGTGAAGACAGCACTCTACCGCTGAGTTATGTGCCCGCAGTCCACCTGATTCAACGAGACGGAGTCTAGCAAACACACACGAGGGCGTCAATCTCTCTCCCTCGCCATCGAGTTCCCCTGCTCAGCCAAGACGGTCAACGACGGGGGGGAGCCAGGACCACAGGGGAGGACTGCAATGCCCGTTGCAGCCTGGAACTGAGCTCCAATCCTGTCCGCACCTCCTCTTCTGGCAGACCACGATGGAGGAGGATCTGGCCATCCCAACCCCCCGTCGCGAGAAGTGCACCATTCGCGGAGAAGGCGAGTCCCCACACTTGATTGCGATGGTCACGCAGGGTGAGAAGCGATCGACCCGAGCGGGCATCCCAGATCCGGACGGTGTTGTCGTTGCTGGCCGTCGCGACACGCGCTCCATCCGGGGAGAAGCTCGCCACAAAGACCTCGTTAAAGTGCCCCTTGAGGTGTAACGTTCGTTCGCCCGATGCCAGATTCCAGACCGACGCTGTCCAGTCGCCGCTTCCACTCAGCAGAGACCGTCCATCCCGTGCATACTGGAGAGACCAGATCCACCCTCGATGGGCGTCAATCTGTCGACGAAGGGAAGGCGGCTCCGTCCCATCTGGCAGGGACCAGAGGTAGATCTTGCCATCGGCGGATCCAGCAGCCAGTTCCCTCCCATCCGGATGAAAGGTGACGGAATGCAGATCTTGGGCGGCCCCGGTCAGGCGATGCCTGAGTTGTCCACTCTGGGGATCCCACAACCGAACCGTCCGGTCATCGCTGGCCGAGGCCAACCAGCGCCCATCCCGAGAGAAGGCGAGCCCGTGAATCTGTGCGGTGTGGCCGTCGAGAACCTCTTGTAACGTCCCGGTGGCGCTTTCCCACAGATAGACTTGGCGATCCTCTCCTGAGGCCGCCACCTGATCGCCCCTTGGGGAGAAGGTGACAGACAAGAGTCGCCCTGTTCCCGGTCTCCTCTCCCACAAGAGACGCCCGGAAGTCAGATCCCACAGACGAATTCTCCCGTCTTCCGACGCTGCCGCAATCCGACGTTGATCTCCGCTGATCGCCACATCAAAGATTGGTGTGGACTCATCTCCCAGCCGATCCGGCAAGACCATTTGCTCCACGTTCCAGACCTTGAGCGTTCGACGTTCTCTCCCTCCAATCGTCGCCAGAATCTGCTCGTCGAGGTCAGGGATCGCAGCGTAGATCTCTCCTTGGTAGCCCCGGATCGTACCGCGGAGGGCAAAGGAGTGGGCATCCCATATGCGGAGGGTCTGGTCGTGGCTGGCGGTAATCACCACCCCACGTCGCGGGAGCCACGATACTGTATTGATCCAGTCGTCGTGTGCGTCGATCTGCCGAAGCAGCCGTCCTGAGGGGATCTCGAAGATCTCCATTTGGCCATTTTCCCGCCCGAGGACGAGGCGCGCGGGGTCAGGCAGGATCAGGCCGCTGATCACACGACTCCCGCGAGCTGGCAGTCGCCAACGCTCCCGCATCGTCTTCGTGTCCCAGAGGAGGACCTCTCCCCCAGCCCCCCCTACCACCAGCCAACGCGATTTGGGATCCAGGCAGTAGAATGTGATCTGCGATGGATGTGGCAGCCTTCCCAACTGGCGCCCCGTCTCCCATTCCCAAATCCGGATCTCTTGTGGGCCAGCCTTGCTGATCGCCCGTTGCAGATTGCTGGAAAGCGAGACCGACACGGGCTCTCCCCTGGGTCCGGCTTGCCCAACCAAGACACCCCCCCCCATCACCTGCCGGAATCTCCCCGATCGAACCCCCTCGAGTTGTTGAGGAAGCAGCAGGGGGGTCAGCGAATCTTTCTCGTCAGATGCCGCTCCGCGACGAGTCGCCAGGGGGGGGACAGGAACCTGCCTTCCAGTATTGAAATCCCAGAGCCTCATCTCGTGCCTGTTCGTCACGCCAGCGAGCAGAGAAGGTGCCTTCGACTCGTCCACTTTGACCCACCCCAACCAAGTATGCAGGTGTTCCGGATCGACCTCCAGTCGACGCTCGACCCTTCCCGTCAACAGATTGAGACGGACGGCCAACCACCCATAACTGCCTGGGTTGAGCTCTTCCGACGCTTCGGGCCGATCATAGCTGACGGCAGAAAGGAGGCCTTTCCCTGACGAAAAGGTGAGATTGCCAATCCGACCTGGAAAATCGAAGGTCAACCGCTCTCCGTGAACTCGTCGCCAGAGCAGCCCCCATTCAAATCCCCGCAGATCGACCTCTCCTCGTGCAGAGCTGGAAAGATCTTCCCGCAACCAACGGTCTGCCATTCCGGTATCGCCCTCTCGCAACGCCTGGGCGGCCTGCTCCAATCGCTGCGGATAGCCCGCTCGCCAAGCTTGCCGAGCCAGCTTCTGTGCCTCGCGTCCGCGCCACCAGCCGAGGCCCGTCAAGCTGGCCGCGAGCAACAGTCCGGTCACGGCGGTTGCCGCCACCAGCGCCTTGTGTTGGATCAGCCATTTTCGTACTCGATACCCCCGGTTGCCTCTCCTCGCCTCCACTGGACGGCCATCGAGATAGCGCAGAAGGTCCTTCTGCAAGTCTAGAACCGAACGATACCGATCGGCCGGATCCTTGCGCATGGCTCGCCGAATGATGCTGTCGAGATCTCCCCGCAATGGGCTCCGATCCCTTCGGGTCGCACGGCTCGGGAGAGGTGGGTCCTCATCGGTAATTGCCCGCAAGACAGAGGCAAGGGTCTGCGGAGTCGATCCGAGTCGCAGCGGATGTACCCCTGCGAGCAGTTCATAGAGGACGACTCCCAGGGAGTAGAGATCGGAGGACTCCGTCACCTCCTCCTCCCGCACCTGTTCGGGACTGGCATACTCGGGAGTCATCGCCTGCAACCCCGTCTGCGTCAGGCTGAGATTCTCCATCTGACCAGAAGAGTCGAGAATCTTGGCGATCCCAAAATCGAGCAGGCGGATCTCTTCCCTCTCCCCAACTGTCCCATCCGTCACAAAGATGTTTCCCGGCTTCAAATCCCGATGCACAACCTGCTGACGATGCGCGTAGGCGACTGCGTCACAGACCTGCACGAAGAGCCGGATCCTCTGCTCGAGGGACAACCGATGCCGTTCTGCCCAGACCGTCAGGGGGGATCCCTCGACAAACTCCATGACAATGTAGGGCCAACCCTCTGCTGTCGTTCCGCCATCGAGCAGGCGCGCAATGTGCGGATGCTGGAGCTTGGCGAGAATCTGACGCTCTTGTCGGAAGCGTCGCAAAACCTCCTCGCGATTGAATCCGGGCCAGACCAATTTGATCGCCACTTCGCTCTCGTATTCAGTGTCCGCGCGGCGGGCTCGATAGACGACGCCGGTCCCTCCCCGTCCTACCTGCTCGACCAACTCATAGGGCCCAATCCGTCGGCCAAGGTGAATCGGCTCTTGCAGCAGCGTCTGCAGAGATGGCTCCTCGACGATGGGCTTCTCGATGAAGTCGACGACCCGCGGAGTCAACTGGAGCAGCTCAGCCACTTCCTCCCGGATCTCTGGCTCCCCCTGGCAAAGGGTGTCCAAGAGAGAGTCCCATTTCGTCGGGTCCTCTTCGATGACGCATTCGTAAATCTGCTTGATCCGCTCCGCCTT
>JBMOHS010000037.1:0-25804 GCA_049317725.1 Blastocatellia bacterium | reverse complement strand
GGGCTTGGCAAAGAGTTCAGGAAGCAGCGGGCACTCAACCTGACCGCTTTCGAAACGATCCTCCAGATCCTGGCAAGGTTCAAGATTCCTGAAGCAGAATGGGAGAGCTGCCTTGAGGCTGAGTTGAGAGCCCTTCCCGGGTGGGCCGGGCTCTTCCACCAGCTCGAACTCGATCCCGGACTGGCACCTCACACTCCGTGGAGATCGAGCTTGGCCGACTTTCTGGCCGTGCGACTGACGTTGACTTGGGTGGCTTTTGGGAATATCTGGCAACAGAGCGGATGCCAAGGATTGGCCGAGACCGCCTGGAGGCAGCCCCGCCAGGAAGATTCCCCATCTGGAAATCTGGGGCACTTGACCAGAGTCACGCGTCTGTTTGACGCTGTCCAGCTGCTGGGGCTCTCTGCCGGGCAGATCAACTCCCTGAGCGAGAGTCAATTTCAGAGACTGACCAGTGAAATCGACCTCTTCCACGAGACAGAACGAAGACGGATTCTGCACCTGGCGTACGAGCGACGCCACGAACTGGACGTTCTCGCGCCATTGAAGACGCATCGGAAGAGCCTCGACCCAGCGCGATTCCAACGCACGGTCCGTCCCAAGGCACAGATCTTCTTCTGCATCGATGAGCGGGAGGAGTCGATCCGGCGCGCAATCGAGGAGCAGGAGCCAGAGGTGGAGACATTTGGGGCGGCTGGATTCTTCGGAGTGGCCGTCAATTATCGCGGACTGGACGACCCGCACGGTGTCGCGCTCTGCCCGGTTGTCGTCAAACCACAGCACGCGGTCATCGAGCGTCCGACGGTCGATGACGAGGGAGTCGGCCAGAAGAGGCAACAGCGGAGGCGCCTCTGGGCAAGCCTGTTGCAGACCAGTTTCAACGGTTCCAGGACGCTCTTGAGAGGGTGGGTCGGGACCATCGGATTTGGCCTTCTTTCTCTCTTTCCCTTGCTCGGACGCACACTTGCCCCGCGGCGAATGGCAGTTCTGTATCGGTGGCTCGAAGACCGTTTTCTGCCGACGCCGAGTACGGAGCTGACGTTGATGCGGGCAGAGGAGGACGGCCAGGAACTGACCGATCAACTGCTCGTCGGCTTTTCGATTCAGGAGAAGGCGGACCGGGTCGCGGCCGTGCTGCGACCGGTTGGGTTGACGAATGAATTCTCGCGGTTGGTGGTCATTCTTGGTCACGGATCGACCTGTCTCAACAATCCGCACGAATCGGCGTATCACTGTGGCGCCTGTGGAGGAAGGCGTGGGGGCCCCAACGCGAGGCTCTTCGCGGCAATGGCTAACAACCCACTGGTACGTACCCGCCTGCGCGAGATCGGAATTGAGATCTCGGAGGAGACTTGGTTTCTGGGAGGAGACCACGACACGGCAAGTGATCAGATCACCTTCTTTGACGAGGGGGATGTTCCACCGTCACACCTGGACGATCTGATCTTTGTCCGCCGCGTCCTGGATGCAGCGCGGGCGGCGAATTCGCTGGAGCGCTCCCGGCGGTTTGAGTCGGCGTGGGCGATCAAGACACCAGCGGCGGCGCTGCTCCATGTTCAGGAGCGGGCGGAGCATCTCGCGGAGCCACGCCCTGAGTGTGGGCACGCGACCAACGCCGTCGCCATTGTTGGGCGGCGCAGCCTCACCCGTGGCCTCTTTCTGGATCGGCGGTCCTTTCTCATCTCCTATGATCCAACCACCGATGAAGTCCCCGGCCAGGAAGGTCGATCGCTCGCCGCGTTGCTGGGTGCGGCGGGTCCTGTCTGTGCGGGCATCAACCTTGAGTATTACTTCTCCTATGTCGACAACGAGCGCTATGGCTCGGGAACCAAGCTGCCGCACAACGTCACGGGTCTGATGGGCGTGATGAATGGACAGTCAAGCGATCTCCGGACTGGACTTCCTTGGCAGATGGTCGAAATTCACGAACCGGTGCGGTTGCTGCTGATCGTCGAGAGCACCCCGGAAAAGCTGCTCCAGGCGGCCTTTCAAAGTCCCCTCGTTCGAGAGCTGATCGAAAATCGCTGGATCCGAGTGGTGACGATCGACCCTCATCACGGAGCCTTCCACGTCTACCGCCAAGGTGTTTTTGAACCATTCACGGCCCGTCTGGAGGAGCTGACCACGGTCGCCTCTTCCCCGGATTGGTTTCTCGGAAAACTGGATCATCTGCCAATCGTCAGAGTGACCGGCCAAGCCGCCAGTTAGCCACTCCCAAGATCACAACAGGAACGGGCCTCAGGCAGGCATGTCATTGAGCTTTATGGAACTGATTATCGGATTGATTCTTCTCTTACCGGGAGTGACAACCGCGACGCTGGGTGTTGGCTGGTTGACCGGCCTCAGATTCTCGGAGCGGTTGATCGCACGGTTGACGGGGAGCTGCTACAGCCTCGCCACCGGCTTGGTCGTCATTCTCGCGGGCTGGATGGTCAGCCACAACCTTCAGTCCGTTCGACTGCCGATCGGCAACTGGTTCGAGGTACACACCTACCGGTTTCCGCTGCTCTTGCAGATCGATCGACTTTCGCTGCCCCTGATTACGCTGAGCGTCACCCTGGTCGGTGTCATCGGGGCCTTCTCGCAGCGATACATGCATCGGGAGGGAGGATACTTACGTTTCTTCTTTCTGCTCAACCTCTTCGGATTTGGTGTGTTGCTGCTCTTTCTGGCTGGCTCATTCGATCTGATGATCGCTGGTTGGGAGCTGGTCGGTCTGACCTCGGTGCTCTTGATTGGATTTTTTCAGCAGCGCAGCAATCCGGTGAGAAGCGCGCTGCGCGTCTTTCTGATCTACCGTGTCTGCGACATCGGCCTGCTGACGGGAGTCGCCATGCTCCACCATTACGTGGGAGCAGCCACGGTCGACCGGGTCTTCACCCATCCCTGGCCGGACGGTGCCTCGCTTCTGACGGGTGGACAGGCCACCGTCGTCGGGCTGCTCTTTCTGCTCGCCGCCATGGGAAAGAGCGCGCAGGTCCCTTTCTCCGGATGGCTTCCCCAAGCGATGGAGGGGCCGACGCCATCGAGTGCGATCTTTTACGGAGCACTCTCCGTGCACGCGGGAGCGTATCTGTTACTGCGTGCCCAGCCCTTGATCGAGTCATCCCTGATCGTCTCGGTGACCGTAGTCATTGTCGGACTGCTGACGGCGATTCACGGAACGATGGTCGGCCGGGCCACGGTGGATGCCAAGACGTCGATCGCCTACGCCTCCCTGGCGCAGTTGGGTCTGATCTTTGCGGAGATTGGTGCTGGATTGGAATGGATGGCCCTGCTCCACCTCTCGGGTCACATCGTCGTTCGTACCCTGCAATTTCTGCGGGCACCTTCGATGCTTCACGACCATCACCGGCGCTACTCGGCGGCGGGCGGGGAACCGACGGCGACCGGGGCATACTTTGAACAGATGATCCCGCTCAAGCTGCGGATCTGGCTGTACCGTCTCGCGCTCGAACGTGGCTACCACGATGTCATCCTGGAGCGGGCAGTGGTTGGCCCACTGATGGGCATCTCACGTTGGCTGCGCGACATTGAGGATCGCTTGGCGGTCGCGATCTTTGGGCCAGCCAGGCGGGCCACCTATCCGCTCGGTCCGCTGGGCCGGCACCGTCGTCCGACATCTCATCAGGGAGAATTGGAAGAGCGGGTCAGGATCCGTCCGTCACGGACCAGCGTTGGGAGTGGAATAGGGGGGGCCGATGTCTGAGCAGTTGATGTTTCCGTGGGTCAGTGTCAGCCTGCTCATCTTGATCGCCTCGACGATCCGTACCCACCGGATGGCCGTACCCGAGGCCGCAAGGCGCGCCACGGCCTATGCGATGGGCGCGGTGTTTCTGCTACTGGTGGCGGCTGGAATCGAGGTTGAGCGAGCTGGTGGGGTTCCGCTGCACGAACCACTGCCAGGGTGGGGACAATGGGCCGTCCTCGACCCCCTCAACGGGCTGCCCCTGCCCCTCTATACCGGACTGGCGCTGGGAATGGTCGTCCTCGCACCCCGCCGCAAAGTGACCGCCGCGTGGTTGGTCGGGATCCAGATCGTGACCCTGACAACGATGGTCGCCTATGCCACCAACCATCTGGCGCTCTTTGCCTTTGCTTGGGGAGCCTCATTGATCCCCTTCTTTGGATCCGGCTTCTTCAATCGAGAGACCGATGTGAGGATTCCACTGGGGGCGCGAGTGATCCTGCTGACCAGTGCCGCGCTGGTCCTGCTGGGCGCGGTCCTGCTCGCGCTCGGAACGGAGTCGGCCCAGTGGTCAGCCAAGCTCAGCCTTGGACTGGCGAGGCCCGGAAGCTCGCCCCTGCTCTATCTCGCGTTCGGTTGTCTGATGGCAGGAGTCTTTCTGCGCAAAGGGCTCTTCCCCTTCCATGCCTGGGTCACTCGATCGTTCGAGCAAGGCCCTCTCATTCCATTGACGTTGCTCTTCAATAGCCATTTGGGGGCATTCCTCATTGCGAGATTGGCCGTACCTGCCTTTCCGGAGATCGCCGCGGCAGCCTTGCCGCTGCTTGGAAATCTGGGTCTGTTGACTGCCGGCTACACGGCGATCCTCGCCCTCAGTGAGCGCCAGCCACGACGATTGCTGGCACTGCTGACGATCAGCCAATCATCCTTCCTGGTCGTCGGATTGGAGAGCACGCACCCTGACGCCATTACCGGGGCGCTAGTCCTGTGGCAGGTCGTCGTGGTAGCGACTTCGATTCTGACGGGCGTTTACACGGGCTTGGAGGCACGTTTGACCAGGCCAATCGATGGTCAGGGATTCCTTGGTCTGGGGAAGATGGCACCAAGACTGGCGGTCTTCTTTTTGATCAGCGGACTGGCCCTGGTTGGGCTGCCACTGACGCTCGGGTTTCCCGCCGAGGACCTGCTGCTCCACGGCACCCTGGAGACGCATCCGCAGTTGGGCATTATTCTGCCGATTGTCACAGCACTCAACGCGTTCAACTTGATGCGGCTCTTCACCTCGCTCTTCCTGGGCCAACCCGGACCGGCCGCGATGGCCATCCGGGATGCCTTGCCACGCGAGCGTTGGGTGTTGACCTTGGCCATCCTCTTTCTGATTCTCGGTGGTCTCTTCCCGGGAATCTTCGTTCACCTTCCCGAACGGGCGGCGAGCAACCTCCTCCACGAGAGGGTGCAGGTTGGTGGACCCGCCCCCCAGGCCGGAGCAGCTCACGGAGGATCGAGCAGAAGATGATCAGAACCTTGCTTGGAATCGGCTTCCTTCTGGGGATGGCGGCAGTACTTCCGGGTGGTGGCAGAGTCTTGGGACAGACCGCACCTCCCCGCGAAGATCATCAGCTTTGGAATGAACTTCAACTAACGAAACACATCAACCGGAAGCAGGATATCGTCATCTTTGGCGTCGTCCGAATTGGCCGAAACTGGCAGCGTCCGGTCGATGAACGATTCGGAGTCGGGTATGCCTTCAAGGTCAACCCCCACCTGACGATCATGCCGACCTACCTGCGGGTCGAGTACCAACCCTATCCAGGAAGGATCATCCACGAGGAGCGGCTGATCCTCAACGCGACGCTCAAGGGCAATCTGGGGAGCTTCGTCTTCACCGACCGGAACCTTTACGAACGGCGCGTTCGTCCCAATACAGCCGATTTCAACATCTACCGCAACCGCCTCCAGATCGATCATCCGGCCCACATCGGGGATTTCCAATTCAAGCCGTTTGTCGCCGATGAAGTCTGGCACTCGGATCAGCGGCAGATCAATGGCCAGCACTATGGGTGGTTTCGCCATCGAATTTCGACGGGGATCATCAAGCAGTTCAACGACCGGTTGTCAGGGGAGTTCTACGTGCTCATGCAGCACGATGGGTTGTCACGACCGGGCAATATTCCAGTGACGGGCGCGATCTTTCGATACACGCTGTGAGCAATGGGCGCACACTCTCGATCCAGTCGCGAGACGGGGCGTCCAGGGCGGGTCTCCAGGAGCGCAATCGCTTGTCGGCAGACAGCCTGCCCGCTATAGTGGCGCGGAAAGGAGACTCCCATGAACCAGATTCAGCATCACCGTGTCACCGAACTGCCGGAAGAGCGGGTGACGGACCTCTTTGGGCGCAAGTTCTTCAATGGGGAGCAGATCACCCTGGCGTTTCTGACCATTGCTGAGGGAGGGATCGTTCCGCGGCACGAACACGAGAGCGAACAGTTCAGCTACTGTATTTCAGGGTGTTTGCGGTTCCAGATCGGGGACGAGGAGGTGATCTTGCGAGCGGGTGAGCTGGTACAGATTCCCGCGTGGGTTCCACATGAGGCGGTGGTGATCGAGGACTACACTGGATTTGATGTCTTCAGCCCGCCGCGGAGGGATTGGATTGAGGGAACCGACGACTACTTGCGCCGGTCCCCCCGGTAGAGATTGTCCCCCCTTGGCCGGACGCTACCCGTCAAGCCCCAATTTCCGCCACTTGGCGTCAACGAGCCGTTTGACCTCTTCTGAGGTGTTGTTCTCGCGGGGCCAGCGTCGGTCGAACCCTTCGTTCTTCCACTTCCGGGTCGCGTCAACTCCCATCTTCGACCCGTACCCCATCTGGCGCGAGGCGTGATCGAGGACGTCCACCGGACCCATCGTGAACTGGATATCCCGTTCGGGGTCGATGTTGTTGAGCACCTTCCAGGCGACTTCGCTCGGATTCTGGACGTCCGTATCGTCATCGACGACGATGATGCACTTGGTGAACATCGCCTGCCCCAACCCCCAAATGGCATTCATGATCTTGCGGGCGTGACCGGGATACTGTTTGCGGATCGAGACCAGCATCAGGTTGTGAAAGACCCCTTCGAAGGGCAAGCTCATGTCGACGATCTCGGGAAACTGCCGCTTGAGCACGGGGAGTGTGATGCGGGTGATCGCCCAGCCCATGTAGCAGTCTTCCATCGGAGGGCGACCAACGATGGTCGTCTGATAGATCGGGTTCTTGCGGTGCGTGACAGTGGTCACGTGAAAGACAGGGTAGGGCTCTTCGAGCGTGTAGAAACCAGTATGATCGCCAAAGGGGCCCTCAATCCGGCGCTCCGTCGGATCGACATACCCTTCAAGGACGATCTCCGCCGAAGCGGGAACTTCGAGATCGACCGAGACGCACTTGACCATCTCGATCGGCTTCTCGCGAATGAAGCTGGCGAAGATCATCTCATCGAGATCGTCTGGCAGAGGCAGTGTCGCAGCAAAGTTGGTGATCGGCTCGGCCCCGATGGCAACGGCAACCTCCATCCGGGGAGACCCCTGCCGTTCGAGGTCGCGTTGGTGAGCGGCCCCGTGCTTGTGGATCTGCCAGTGCATCCCGGTGGTCTTCTCGTCATAGACCTGCATCCGGTACATCCCGCAGTTGCGCTTGCCGGTGCGAGGATTCTTGGTGAAGACCATCGGGAAGGTGATGAAGCGCCCGCCATCCGCTTCCCAGCACTTGAGGACCGGGAAGTCGAGCAGCGAAAACTCTCCCTCGCGAAGAACCACCTCCTGACAGGGACCCGATTTGACCTCCCGCGGGAAGTACTTGCCGAGCTCGGCGAGCTTCGGGAGCATCTTGACCTTCTCGAGCAAGCCCTCGGGAGACTTGAAGTCGAGCCACTCGGTCAATCGCGCGGCAACATCGTCGACGGAGTCGACCTCGAGGGCCAACTCCATTCGGCGACGGCTGCCGAGCGCGTTGATGAGGACTGGGATCTCCTTCCCATCCACCTTCTCGAAGAGCAGCGCCGGGCCCCCGGCTTTGCTGACCCGATCGGTGATCTCGGTGATCTCTTGATCGCTGGAGACCGGCGCGGAGATCCGCTTCAACTCCTTCTTCTTCTCGAGCACCCGGATGAATTCGCGCAAATCTGTATATGCCATGGCAATCCATTCCTGTCTTCAATCGTCTGATGATCTATCTTTCAGAAAAATGAGATGGTACCAATCGAGGCGGGAGGCGGACAAGCGGGAGTTATGTCAGGGGGCTCACAATTGTCTGACGAAGCGGTTCAGCGAGGCAAGGAGGAGAGTGGGGGAGGCCAGCCCCCACCTCTACCCATCTTCTGCAATATCCTCAACAGTGACCGTCAAGGTTGCCAACGACGGTGGGCGTACAGCGGCTCGAGGCCGCGGCTCAGTCGTTGGTAGTCCTCCGGCGAGTCAATATCCTCGAGGATGGAGGGCATCTCGACCGGCACTTCGAGCACCTCCCGGCGGTGGGCTTCGAGAAAACCGCGCAAGCCCTCGGGCGACGCCTCATCCAACTGCATGATCCCCGAGATGAAACTGGCACTGATCAGAACGGGATGGCCCCAGCGCCCCTGGCAGGTCGGGACGATGATGCCCTTTTCACCGGTTCGCCAAGCAGCGATGAGCCGGTCGATGAGGGCCGAGGTCACCATCGGCTGGTCGACCAATGCGACGAGAAAGGCCTCGGTGTTGCGGCTGAGACTTGCCAACCCTGTCTTGAGCGAGGAGAGCATCCCATTCCGGTAGTCCCGGTTGATCGCAAACTGCACCCCTGTTCCGGCCAAGTGTGGCCGAACCTCCGCCTCCCTATACCCAAGCACCACGTAGAGATCATCGAGCTGCGAATGGCGCAACTGGTGCACACACTCACGAATGACGTTGCGCTTGCCCCACTTGAGCAGGGGCTTGAACTCGCCCTTCATCCGACTCGATTCACCAGCCGCCAGTAGAATTCCAGATATCATCGCGTCTGTTCCGCCTCCTTGACCATCCGTCGATTGGACCATTTGTCCAGTCCTGCTCCCGGATCTTCTGAACTCGAGATCTTCCCCCCGGGAATGAGTGTAGAGTGCCTCAAGCGCACTTGGCTTTCAAGAAAAGAAGAGGGGGTCAGCATCCTGACGCCACCTCTGACCTTCAACCGTGGTGGACGACCGGTCCCGGCAAGGTGGAAGGCCCTACTGAGCAGTTCCCTTCATCAGCTCTTGCAGGTGAGCAAATGGCTGATGGAGGCCATTGGGCCGGGAGGAAGGGCGATCGGGCGACCGGTCCCTTGCTTCTGTTTGATCCTTCGAGACTGTGGGTACCGGTGCCGCTGGGGGAAGCGACTCCTGGGATTCTGTGGGTCGGCGCCGGTAGATTGGGCGCTCAAACATGGGCGTGATCCGCGTCCAATCTCCGGTGGCGTGGGGATCGGCCATCAATCGCTGCATCGCCTCCACCTTTGAGTCGAGGTCGTCGAGCATCGCCAACAGGAGGGCTTCCGGTGTCAACGGCAGTTTCGGGGAGCCAAACTCGAGCTTTCCGTGGTGGGCCAGAAGCAGGTGGAGCAGATGGCGACGCAAATCTTCCGGGAAGTCCGGGATCTCGCGAATCTTCTCCGAGACGAAGATCGTCTCCATCACCAAGTGGCCAATCATCTGGCCATCGTTGGTGTAGCCAAATCCACGATCGTAGGAGAGTTCATCAATCTTGCCAAAATCGTGGAGGATCGCTCCCGTCACCAGGAGGTCTGGATCGATGCCAGAATAGTGGCCCGCCACCAGACGACAGAGCTTGACCAGGGAGAGGCTGTGTTCGAGCAGCCCTCCCAGGTAGGGATGGTGCATCGTCTTCGCCGCCGGCGCGCGCTTGAATTTGCGTACCGTCTCCTCATCCGCGAAGATCGCGTCGAGCAGGCGGCGCAGATGTGGGTTCCGAAACACCTCTACGTAGCCGAGCAGCTCCGTAAACATCTCGTCGACATCGAACCGGGTGGTTGGAAAGTAGTCGGCGAGGGTCACTTCGTGCGGCTGACACGGACGGACCCGGTGGAGGGTAATCTGCAGGTGATTCCGATAGGTGTTGACCAAGCCGCGCACAAAGACGATGTCATCCCGATCGAAGGTGTCGATCGTCTCCTCGAAATTGTCCCACCATTGCCCCAAGAGTTCGCCCGTCCGATCGGCGAGCTGGAGCATGACGAACTGCCCCCCTGTCTTCTTGTTGCGCAGCTCCTTCGATTTGACCAGGAAGGTCGTGCTGACCGTCTGATTCGGAACCAACTCGCTGACAAAGATCTTATCCATAGTTGATGAGGATTGAAGAGCGTTGTGTGTGTAGAGCGGGCCGTCTCAACGCGGCCCATACCGATTCGTCGAGAAGGAGGACGGCGCGCCCATCCTCCTTCGACGCAACCTATCGGCCAGAGACCTCGTCGGCTTCGACTTCAGCAGCCTTGCGCTTCCGCTTGCGCTCCTTCTCCTCTTCCTTGCGCAGTCGCTTGCGCTCCTTCTCCTCGATGTAGGGGACGCGTTTGATCTGGGCGGAGCGGACCTTGGCATTGTCGAACTGGTAGCGGGCGTCGATCTCGATGAAGGCCTCGTTGCGCAGTTTGTTGAGGTACTCCTCGACCTGCTTCTCGGACTTGAGATTGACGAGGTAGCGACCAATCGCGTCCTGCACAGACTCTTCATCGAAGGAGAGTTCGCGGGGCTCTTTGCGCCCATCGACCCGGAAGATATAGAAACCATTGTCAAGCCGGATCGGCTCGGTCACCGTCCCGACGGGAGCCTTCTCGACCGCCTCGCGCACGGCAGGTGCCAAATCCGGGATCTTGATCGTGCCGATCTGCCCACGACTCTTCTTGCCAAGGTCGTCATCGGAATAGCGCTCGGCAAGGACGCCAAACTCAATGGCTCCTCCCCGGGCCTGCTGAAGCACCTCTGCAGCGGTCGCCTTCGCCTTGGCTTCGTCCTTCCCAAAGGCGATCAAGACGCGACTGAGCGTCAGCTCACCGGCCTCCGTGAAGTATGACTTATTTTTTTCGTAGGCGTCGCGCTTCTCCTTCTCCGTCAATTGCTGGTAGACACGACCATAGACCTCACGGCCAATGACGGCGTCCTTGGAGAAGTTTTCCGCCATGATGCGCTTGACCTCATCGATGTCGAAATTGGCCTCGCGCATCTTCTGGCCAAGACATTCGAGGGATTCGCAGTTGTTCTCCTTCATCATCCGAAGGAGCTGCTGGTTGACCTGCGCGTCGACATTGATCGAGAGGTCCTTGGCTCGCTGCGAAAGCAACTGAGTGTTGATCAGTTCATCGAGGATGCGGGGCTTCCACTCGCTGAACTTCTTCTCGAGGTCCTCCCCTTTGAGACCCTGCTTGCGCAACTCCTCCAGGACATCGCGCTGGGACGACTCGAAGGCGGAGCGCATGATGACGCCGGCATTGACCCGGGCAATCACTTCATCCACCAAATTGGTGTCTTCTTCCTGGGCATATCCGGCCGGTGCCAGCAGCACCGTCAAGGCCAAGAACAGCAACGCTCTCCATCGTTTCATGACTGATCCTCTATTCAAGATTACGGGAACTCCTGTATTCCTTGTATGGATTGCTCTGAGCGGGAATCCCTGCATTTCCTTTCCGTAGTGACATTCTCTAGCCTCTCTGGGACACGATAGCGCCGCGACCCATCTGGGGAGCGCGCCTCAGGAGGCTGGGTACCGACCACGGTAGGTGAAGCCAAGACGATCCCGATGAATGACGATCGTCGCGGCAGCGGCGAGACGATCTCCAAATGCCTCGATCAGTTGGCGCTTCTTCTCACTCTGCAAACGCTCGATCACCTCTTGCCGGATCTTTTCAAAGGGCAGCGGCTCGACTCTCTGCTCAAGTTTGAAGAGGTGATACCCAAAGTTCGACTTGACGACATTGCTGACCGAGCCTACCTTGAGGGCGACGATCGCTTGTTCGAGCGGGGGAGGGAGCTGCTCGGTTTCGTAGTAGATCAGTCCCCCCTGAGCCGCTGTTGGCGCTCTGGAGTGCTCCCGCGCGAGGACCGGAAAGTCGTCTGGACGTGCAATCGACTGTCGCTGGAGGCGTCGTGCCTCAGCCTCTTCTTCGACCCGAATCTCGCGGACATAGAATCCATACCGGGACGGATACTGATCGCGATTGGCCTCATAGTGAGCCTTGATCTCTTCTTCGGTCACTGCAACTTCTTTAGGAAGCTGTGTCTCCGAGAATTTCAGTTCGAGAAGATCGTTGAGAATTTCGGTGCGCCGCTCACTGCTCTGCAAAACGGCGGGGTTCTGGTCAGCCCCTTCGGTCGTCGCCTGTTTGTATTGCGTCTCGAAGTTCTGCCGGACATCTTCCTCGGAGAGTTCAAAATTGGAGTCGAGCGCCTGACGGACGATCAACTGGCGCAAAATGAATCTGTCGAGGAGGCTGCTGCGCTGCTGGTCTTGGTCGAGCGGACTGCTCGCAAAATCGGAGAGCCGAGCCTTGATGAAGCGATCGAAGGCGGAGGCCTGAAAGGCTTGTCCATTGATCTCGACAATGACCGGAGTCGGGTCATCTTTGGCCGCATCCTTGCTGAATCGCTGGCACCCCGAAGCGCCCACCCACCCGAGGAGCCCAACAAAGGCGAGGAGGGAGAGACGGGCCTTCCCTCTTGAGGGCCGACGCCGGAGAACCCGAAAAGCCCATCCTGAAAGGGCTCTTGTCCCCATCTCTTTGGATTGTGAGTTCTCTTCGGTCCGCTTGACTCCTGCCCGCATGCCTCTCGTCATTCTCTATCCCGATTGGCCCTCCCTGACAGGATTGGTTGAACCAAGACCCCGCTTACAGAAGGGACTTTCTCTCGCCGGCAAGTCCGGCCACTGGGGAACTCTTTTCATCGATGATTGCCTTGCTCTCAACCATGGATCATACGCCGGCAATCCGGGAAACGCAAAGGGGGGGGTGGATCAGGACCTCCCCTGCCGACGACGGGCGAGACCAACCATGAGCAGCCCAAAGACGAGGAGAACAACTCCCCACCCGAGGTTGACGTTGAGGGAGAGGGACCGGCGGTAGATCTCCGTCGGTCCCACTAGACCAAAGGCAATCAGCAGCCCTCCGATGACGCTGAACATCAGGCCGATTGGCATCCGGATATCGAGACCCACGCAACACCTCCTCGGAAAAATTACCAGAACAGCAGATTGAGAAGCAGGACGAGCGCGAGAACGCCCGCTCCCAATGGACCGGGTCGTTGCCACCAGCGGAGGCCCTCTTCCCGTGGACGTTCCGTCAGGGACCAGACGAGCCCCACCAGTTCCTGGGTCTCCCGCGGACGAGTGACGAGGCTGATCAGAACCGTCAGGAGAAAGCAGGTCGTCCATGCGAAGATGGCCGTCCAGAAGTTTTGGGCCATCTCACTCGGGTAGAGATGGAGAGTGGCCATCCACCCCCCTTTGAATCCGATCTCGCCCCCGCGTGGCAAGCTCAAGCCGTGATGGAGGCAGGCGGCCAACGTTCCTCCGAGCAGTCCGAAGAAGGCCCCGTGCCCAGTCGCCCGCTTCCAGAACATGCCCAACAGAAAGGTGGCGAAGAGGGGCGCATTGACGAAGGCGAAGACCAGTTGCAGCATATCCATGATGTTGTTGAACCGTGTCGCAACATAGGCCGCCCCCACCGAGACGACAATCCCGAAGACCGTCGCCATCCGCCCCATCCAGAGATAGTGCTGATCGCTCGCTTCGCGACGGATGTAGGATTGATAGATGTCGTAGGTCCAGACGGTGTTGAAGGCGGTGACATTACCCGCCATCCCCGACATGAAGCTGGCGATCAGCGCGGTCAAGCCCAGTCCAAGGAGACCAGTCGGAAAGTAGTGAACGAGCATCATCGGGATCGCCAAGTCATAGTTGTAGCCGCCATCGGGTCGGACAGGGAGTGAGAATCCCGTCTGCCCAGCCTGCTGGGTGAGGGCCATGGCGATCATTCCTGGCAGGATGACGAGGATCGGAAAGAGCATCTTCGGAACCGCGGCGATAAGGGGAGTGCGGCGCGCCGCCTGCATCGAGTCGGCCGCCATCGCCCGTTGCACTACCAGAAAGTCTGTGCACCAGTAGCCGAAGGAGAGAACGAAGCCCAATCCCATCGCCAAGCCAAAGATCTCCACGCCCATCGGATTGGACGAAGGTTCGCCCATCCAGCGCCAGGATTGCGTCCAGGCACCGGGGGCGTAGCCGTTGCTGGTCGCCACATCGGCGAGGCGTGATTGGAGGCCGCTCCAACCGCCCGCATCCTTCAACCCCAGAAAGACGAGGGGAGCGAAACCGAAGACGATCAGGAAGAACTGCAACACTTCATTGTAGATGGCCGAGGTCAACCCTCCGAGGAAGATGTAGACGAGGACAATCAGAGCGGAGACCCAGATGCTGAGGCTGAAGTCCCACCCGAGCAGCAGGTTGAGAAGCAACCCCATCGCATACATTGAGATCCCGGAGGAGAAGATCGTCATCGCCGCGAAGGAGATGGCATTGAAGCCGCGCGTCTTCTCATCGAACCGCAGCTTGAGATATTCCGGGACGGAGCGGGCCCGGGAGCCATAGTAGAAGGGCATCATGAAGATCCCGACGAAGACCATCGCCGGTACCGCGCCAATCCAGTAGAAATGGCTGGTGGCAATGCCATACTTGGCCCCAGAGGCCGCCATCCCGATCACTTCCTGCGCGCCAAGATTGGCCGAGAGAAAGGCCAGCCCGGCAATCCAGGCAGGAATCGAGCGCCCCGAAAGAAAGAAGTCGCTGCTCGTCTTCATGTAGCGCTTGAGGGCAATCCCAATCCCGAGCACAAAGAGAAAATAGACGGCCATGATCAGCCAATCGATGGTGGTCAATTGCATGCAGTGCCTCGTTTGATGTCCTGTCGTGTCCCGTAGACTTGTCCAGAATGGGGCAAGCGGGCGATAGCCTAGTACGGAATCGGCCTGAGTTCAATCGGCAGGGGGAGGGGAAAAAGAATGGGAAGAGATCGCCGAAATTCTTGCCATCGGCGAGAAAGCAGGTACACTTTCACCCCGATCCAGAAACGTATTGATCCGATTATCCAGTATCAACGAGCGGGCGTGATCGAGCGCGGTCCCTGCCGCTTCCGAAGGGAGGTGGCGCAGTCGGCTCGCCTGTGGGGGGAGAGAGTGGATGAAGGGCAGCGCTTGGCATCAAGACAACCGACTTCGCGGCGGAGCGGTCCTCAGCTTGGTTTTGGGAGCCGTTCTCCTGGGAGGGGGGGCGGGAAATTCTTTGGCCAATGGGGTGCACCAGGGGAGACGGGAGCAACCACCAAACATCGTCCTGATTCTACTGGACGACGCTGGATTCGGGGATCTCTCCAGCTATGGAGCGACGGCACTGAGCACGCCGCACCTCGACCGGTTGGCACGTGAAGGGCTCCGATTCCTCGACGCCCACGCAGCGGCAGCGACGTGCACCCCATCCCGCTACGCCTTGATGATGGGGGAGTACGCATTTCGCCGAACAGGCACGGGTGTCCTCCCGGGAGATGCCGGGCTGGTTCTCGATGCGGGGCGCCAGACCCTGCCCCAGACGTTGCGAAAAGCTGGCTACGTGACGGGTGTCGTCGGAAAGTGGCATCTCGGGCTTGGGCCGACGGGTGGCCCCGACTGGAACGGGGAGATCCGCCCCTCGGCCAATGATGCGGGCTTTGACGACGCCTTTCTGATGGCGGCGACAGGAGATCGGGTGCCGACCGTCTATGTCCGGAACCGGCGGGTGGTCGGGCTCGACCCGAACGACCCGATCCGCGTCAGCTACCGCGGCCCGATCGGAGATGAGCCCACGGGAAAGACCCACCCAGAACTGTTACGAGTGCATCCCAGCCATGGCCACGATATGTCGATCATCGATGGCATCAGCCGGATTGGGTGGATGACCGGCGGCAAGAGCGCGCTCTGGAAGGATGAAGAGATGGCCGACGTCTTCGCGCGCGAAGCCATCTCGTTTCTGGAGCGGCACCAAGCGAGCCCCTTCTTCCTCTACTTCGCGACTCACGACCCCCACGTGCCACGAGTCCCCCATCCACGCCACGTCGGGAAGACAGGAATGGGCGCGCGTGGCGACGCGCTGGTGCAGATGGATGAGACGGTTGGGCAGATTCTGACAGCGCTCGACCGGCTGCAATTGACGGAGCGGACGCTGGTCATCGTCAGCAGCGACAATGGCCCAGTCGTCGACGACGGCTACCGCGACGAAGCCGTCGAGAAGCTGGGAGCCCATCGCCCCGCCGGACCTTGGCGAGGCGGCAAATACAGCAACTACGAGGCGGGGACGCGGGTCCCCTTCCTGGTTCGCTGGCCGGGAAGAGCCCGCGTCGGGCTCTCGTCCGCCATGGTCTCCCAGGTCGATCTCTTTGCCTCGCTGGCCGCGTTGGTGGGGCAACGGCTCGATCGGGGAGTCGCCGCCGACAGTGTCAACCTGCTCCCCGCCTTGCTGGGGCAATCCCCGCGAGGGCGGCAGCGACTGGTTCTCCAGGCGGGAAGCCTCTCTCTCCGCGACGGCAACTGGAAATATATCGAGCCCGGCCCGGGGCGGGCGTACAGTCCAGAGACGGGCATCGAATTGGGGAACACCCCTACACCACAGCTTTACGATCTGCGGCGCGACCCGGGCGAACGGGTCAACTTGGCCGAACGTAACCCAAACCGGACTCGGAGAATGGCGAACGAGCTGCGCCGCATCCGGGAAGCTCGTCCACCCGCCCGACCATCGCCCGGAGCTGGATCGACCAGACCGGCTCTCGGCACCACGAAGGAGACCCGATGACGACACTCGACACGCTCGATTGGATCGCGATTGCCTCGTACTTTGCCATCTTACTGGGGCTGGCTGGATGGGTCATCCGCAAGGGGCGGGACACGGCGGACGACTACTTCCTGGCGGGGCGTAATCTTGGTTGGTTTGTTGTTGGCGCATCGATCTTCGCCTCGAACATCGGCTCGGAACACGTCGTCGGACTTGCTGGATCGGGAGCAACCAGCGGCGTGGCACTGGCCCACTATGAGTTGCACGCCTGGTGCCTCTTGGTCCTCGGCTGGGTCCTGATCCCGTTCTATGTCCGCTCACGCGTCTTCACCATGCCGGAGTTTCTCGAGAGGCGGTTCTCCCCGACAGCACGCTGGGTCCTCTCAATCATCTCGCTCGTCGCCTACGTCTTGACGAAGATGGCGGTAGGCATCTTTGCTGGGGGAGTCGTCTTTGGAACCTTGCTGCCCGAGATGAGTCTGACCCTCGGCGGTTGGACGCTCGACAGTTTCTGGATCGGTTCGGTCGCGGTCATTTTGATCACCGGACTCTACACCATCCTCGGGGGAATGCGAGCCGTCGCCTACACGGAGACGGCGCAGACGCTCGTGCTCATCCTCGGGTCCATTCTCATCACTTGGTTCGGATTGAATCGATTGGGTGGCTGGGAGGAGCTGCGTGCAATCCTCGGACCGGAGATGTTCAATCTCTGGAAACCCATCATCCCGGAAGGGATGGAAGGGACCTGGGCTCCAGTTCGGGAGTCGGCCCGCATTGCCTGGTACTTCAATGGCGATTATCCGTGGGTCGGCATGCTCTTCTGCGCACCGATCGTCGGGCTCTGGTACTGGTGTACCGATCAGTACATCGTCCAGCGGGCTCTCGGAGCGCCCAATGAGCGGGAAGCCCGCCGTGGAACGATCTTCGCGGCCTTTCTCAAGCTGCTTCCGGTCTTCATCTTCATCATTCCGGGAATGATCTGCCTCGCGCTGGCCAAGAGTGGTCGTGTTGGGGAGCTCTCGACGCTTGTCGATGAGGCCGGTAAGGTGATCCCGAGCCAGGCGCAGGCGGCCTTTCCCCTGATGATCCAGCACGTTCTCCCGTCGGGAGTGCGGGGCTTGGTCGTGGCCGGTCTGCTCGCGGCGCTGATGAGTTCGCTGGCTGGGGCCTTCAATGCCAGCTCGACCCTCTTCACCATGGATCTCTATCAGAAGATCCGACCGGGTGCGAGCCAGCATCGTCTCGTCTGGATTGGGCGTGCGGCGACCGTGGTCATGGTCTTGATCGGTCTCGCCTGGATCCCGGTGATCCGCGGCTCCCGCGGCCTTTATGACTACTTGCAGGGAGTGCAGGGCTATCTGGCCCCCCCCATTTTCGTCGTCTTCTTCTTCGGTGTCTTCATGAAGCGGCTCAACGCCAAGGGGTGCCTTGCCGCACTCGTCGTCGGCTTTCTGCTGGGTCTCTTCCGTCTGGTCGTCGACACCCCGGTCAGCTTGGGATTGAGCGGCTACGAGGGGGGATATCCCGAAGGCTCCTTCTTCTGGATTGTCAACAATATCTATTTTCAGTACTACAGCCTGCTGATCTTCCTGGTGAGCGTCACCGTCATGATTGGTGTCAGCTACCTGACCGCGCCACCCGATGAGGCCTCGATCAAAGGTTTGACCTTTGCGACCAAGTCGTTGGAGGACCGCCAACTGACCCGGGCCAGCTGGAATCGGCTCGACCTGATCACGTCGGCCCTCGTCTTGATCCTGATCCTGGTGGCCTATGTCTACTTCAGCGGCTAGGCAGGGAGGAGGGCACACCTCCTCCCCCTTCTCCCTGAACCTGCGGCAAAGGAGTAGATGCCCTCTCAGTACGCCGCTGCACGGGCAAGAGATGCTCCCTATCATCCTCGTGATGAATCCATTTCACACAACTCTTTCCTTTGTAATAGTTTCGTAATACCCCTCGCGAGTTCCTTTTGGGAATTGTCGGGATCCGGCAAGCAAACTACGATGAGGATGGTGACTTGAGTGCTCTCCCGACAAGCTGGTCAACTGAGAAACGGGAGGGTCAGGGTTCCCAACAATCCTGAAGACCCGGCAGGGGAGAGCGAAGGAAACCAGAGGAAGATGGGGCCGGAAGAGTGGCCTGAAGATATCGGAACAAGGGGAGAGACCCGTGAAATACGACGCAAATATTTTGAAATCGACCGTACCGCCCCCCCGGTGGCAGGATCTGGTCAAACCCTACCAACGGGCAGAGAACCGAAGGGCAGTCTGGCAAGTAGTCAACACCATCCTGCCGCTCGGTGCGACCTATTACTTGATGTATCGAAGCCTGAGCTGGCATTTTGGTGTGACGATCCTGCTGACCTTGGTTGCGGCGGGCTTAAGCATCCGGACGTTCATCATTCAGCACGACTGTGGGCACGGGTCCTTCTTCTCCTCCCAAAAGGCCAACGATCTGGTGGGAACATTCTGCGGATTTCTGAGTCTGATTCCGTATTATCAGTGGCGACACGAGCACGCCATCCATCATGCGACCTCAGGCAACCTGGCGCGACGTGGGGTGGGAGACGTGACGACACTGACAGTGCGCGAGTATCTGGCGCTCAACCGTTGGCAGCGGTTCTACTATGCCATCTACCGGCAACCCTTAGTCATGCTCCTCATCGGGCCGACGTTCATCTTTGGGATCATGTCGCGGGTGGTGGGGCCCCACTCGGGTAAGCGCGAGAAGTTCAATGTTCACCTGACCACAGGGATGGTCCTGGCGCAGTTGGCTGGCTGGTCGTGGGTGATCGGATGGCAGACGGTGCTATTGCTCTGGGCACCTGTCTTCCTGATCGCCGGGGCGGCCGGCATCTGGCTCTTCTATGTCCAGCACCAGTATGAGAATACCTACTGGCGTACGTCAGAAGAGTGGGACTACAGTCCATCGGCACTCGAAGGAAGCTCATACTACAGGCTGCCGCGCCTCCTGCAGTGGTTCACCGGCAACATCGGATTTCACCACATTCATCATCTGAGCCCGCGGATCCCGAACTACCGACTGGAGGAGTGTCACGATCAGACGCCACTTTTCCAGAAGGTGACCACGTTCGGCATCCGGGAGAGTCTCCGCTGCGCGCGACTTCGATTGTGGGACGAAGAGAACCGTCGGATGGTCGGGTTCGACGATGCCCGTTCCCTCTCGCCCCAATCAACTGAAGTGACTGCCTGAGCCAGCCGCTCCTTCCACTTCAATTGTCTGGCACAGCCAGAAGAACCAAAAGAGCCTCCTGAGACCGGCAAATGGGAAGATGCACCCTCCCATTTGTCGGTCTCATTCTTTCCTCCGCCTTCCCGCCCAGCTCACCGAGATGTTCGTTCGTTTTTTGGTTCTCACAGGGCCACAGAGGGGAGTAGAAGGGCTCATTTCCGCCCTCCCATTCTCGCTGACGTGCATCTCTGTGGCTCTGTGAGATCCTCTGCCAGGGAGCGAACCAGGGAACAGAGATCCGACCTTGAAATTGAAGATTAAATCCGCGTGACCGAGTGATCAGTCAACGTTGGCGATCGAAATGGGAAGAGATTATTGTGTGCTGGAGAGGGGGGAGAAAAAAAGCGAGGTGATCAACAAATGCTGATCATGCTGATCACCTCATCACAAACTACACACACATCCCCTACACGCCGACCTCCCACGCAAGTTCCCAATTTTTTTGCTTCGACAAAACTTTTTTTTACGGGCCCCCAAACAAGGGGGACCGGGGAGGAAAGAAGGAGAGGAAAAATTGGGAGCGTTTGGGTGCGGATTGGGTGATTCCATTGTATGATGGGGGTCATTCCGAAGATGCCCGCGCACCAGCGTACCAGCACATGAGATCTCGAGAAGAGATTGGACAGAGATCGGAACGCCGCTATGCCGAAGAACAAAGTCTTGGTGGTCGATGATGAACCAGCGATCCGGTATACGCTGGGGGAAGCGCTCAAGGGGTGGGGCTATGAGCACCTCGAAGCGGGCACGATCGCCAAGGCGTTGGAGTTCTTCGAGAGCGAGCATCCGTTGGTGGTGCTGCAGGACATCCACCTCCCGGATGGATCGGGGCTCGACGCGCTGCGGGAGTACAAGAGTCGCCAGCCGCAATCGGTCATCATCATGATGACGGGAAACGTCATGGTGGACGACACGCTCTCGGCCTTGCGGGGCGGGGCCTATGATTTCATCAGCAAGCCGATCCACCTGCGGGAGTTGCAGGTGACGATCCGGAATGGGATCGAGGTGGGAACCTTGCGAAGGGAGGTCCGGACGCTCCGCAGCGAGCAGGCCCGCCAGTTTGGATTCGATCAGATCATTGGAGATTCACGCGCGATGCGGGAGACGCTCTCGCTGGCGCGAAAGGTTGCCGCCAGCGAGGCCTCGGCGGTCCTGCTGCAAGGAGAGAGCGGGACCGGCAAGGACCTGATCGCCAAGGCCATTCACTATGGATCGGATCGAGGGGACAACCCGTTCGTGGCAATCAACCTGGCGGCCATTCCGGGAACCCTCATCGAGAGCGAGCTGTTTGGCCACGAGAAAGGCGCCTTTACGGATGCGAAGGCGAGAAAAGAGGGGCTCTTCGAGCAGGCCCAGGGCGGAACGATCTTCCTCGATGAGATTGGGGAGTTGGAGCTGAACCTGCAAGCGAAGCTCTTGCGCGTGCTGGAAGAGGGGAGTTTTCGACGGGTCGGAGGGCTGCGGGATCTCCCGCTCGATGTGCGGGTCGTCGCGGCCTCGAACCGGGATCTCAAGTCAGAGAGCGAGCAGAACCGGTTTCGGGTCGATCTCTACTATCGGTTATCGGTGATTCAGATCGACCTGCCTCCGCTGCGGGAGCGCGGGGATGACGTGCTCCACTTGGCCAAACACTACATTCAATCGTTCAATCGCAGTTTTCGGAAGCGGGTCCAAGCGCTGACGCCGGAGGTCGAGGAGATCTTCCGCCATTATCGCTGGCCGGGAAATGTGCGGGAATTGCGCAACGTGATTGAACGGGTCATGATTTTGGAAGATACGGACCAAGTCACTCCGACTTGGCTCCCCCGCGATCTGATGGCGGGAGGAGAGAGCCTTCGAGCCCTCACCGGAGGAAATGGTCTGGAAGAGGCTTTGGCAGGGTCCCGTTCGGAAGCGGGACGAGGGAGGCCAGCATTTCTGATGCCCGAGAAAGGGGTCAACCTCGAAGAGGTTGAGCTGTCGCTCGTCGAGCAGGCCATACAGCGGAGCGGAGGAAACCAGACCCGTGCCGCAGAGCTGCTGGGAATTTCGCGGGATCAGTTGCGTTACCGCCTCAAAAAGTTGGAAGAGCTGTCGGGTCATGCGTAATCAACCAGATCAGGACCAATCAGGGATCAATCGGTGGGCGAGAGGCGGCAGATTGGACTGCCAAAAGAAGGGGAGAGTGCGATGAAGATTTTGCTTGCGGTAGACGGATCGAAGAGTAGCCAAGAGGTAGTCGAGCAGGCGGCTCGACTACCTTGGCCAGAACGGAGTGAGATCGAGATCCTCTCCGTCGCCGAGGTGCCCTCTCCGGCAATGGCGGGGCCGTTGCCAATGCCCGGTGCCTACTATGTCGAATGGGAGAAAGCGCTGGAAGATCAGGCGGCCGCGACTGTCGAGCAGGCGCTCAGCCAATTTCGGGCGATTGGTGACCCGGGGATTGCCGTGCGGGGGCGATGGGTCAAGGGAAACACCAAAGAGGCGCTCCTCGATGAGGCGGCGAAGTGGGGAGCTGACCTGATCATGATCGGGACGCACGGCTACAATCCATTCGAACGGATGTGGCTGGGATCGGTCTCGCGTGCCATCACCAGCCACGCCTCCTGCTCGGTGGAGATCGTTCGGCCGCGCCAGCCGCGAAGTGAGCCCGGGCTCCGGTTGCTGGTCGGCGTCGACGGTTCTGCCTGCAGTCGGGCGGCGGTGCGAGAGGTGGCCGAGCGTCCTTGGCCAGCCGGGACAGAGGTCCGGCTGGTGACGGCGATCCACTTGCCGACAACCCCGACCATCGATACGTGGGTGCTGCCGGATGACTACTATCAGCAGGCGGAGCAGGCAGGGCGGGAGCAGGCCGAGCAGGTTCTGCGTGATGCGGAGCAGACGCTTGCCGCCAGCAATGAGGCCCGGACCTCCCCGATCGGCATCTCCCGGGAGGTGATGGTGGGCCACGCCGAAGAGGCGATTCTGACTGCAGCCCGGGAATGGAAGGCGGATCTGATCTTGCTCGGCTCGCACGGCTATCGCGCCTGGGAACGCTTTCTGCTGGGATCCGTGTCACAAGCGGTCGCCTGGCATGCCCCCACTTCCGTGCAGATTGTTCGGATCAAGAGGGGCGGATCGGAGCCGGCCGCATGAAGTTCGGGAGTCTGACCACCAGCGAGGCCACCCAGCTGCTCGCGCAATCGCACTTGGGAAGGCTCGGCTGCATTGCGCACGGGCGGCCGTACGTGTTCCCTGTCCACTTCTATTTTGACGGCACCTCAATCCATCTCCACTCGCTCCCAGGGGTGAAGGTGGAGGCCCTGCGGTCCAATCCCCAGGCTTGTCTGCAGGTCGATGAGATTCACGACGCCTACCATTGGCGAAGTGTGCTTGCCTTCGGAACCTCCGAGGAGGTTGAGGATCCGGCTGAGCGGGAACAGATCCTGGCGGCGCTCTTTCGCCATCTCCCGCATCTCAGCCCTGTCGAGTCGAAGATGACGCAGGTCGAGGGAGAGGCGATCGTCCTTCGAATCCGGGTCGATGAGATCACCGGCGTAGGCGAGGCGTGGTAATGGGGATCGGGCCAGACAACGGAGGGTATAGCCATTCCCCGGCGGAGACGCCTGGGGCGAAAGGAACGTTGAGGGAGCCCCACGAGGTTGCTGCCGACCACTTCCTGACGCTCAATCCAACGTGGATGGCCGGCATTCTTGCCTCGGCCATGGACGCGATCATCACCGTCGATGAGGAGCAGCGCATTCTCCTGTTCAATAACGCCGCCGAGAAGATGTTCCGGTGCTCGGCCCGGAACGTACTCGGGGAGCCTCTCGATCGGTTCATTCCCCAACGATTCCGGGAAGCCCATCATCAACATATCCGGGTCTTTGGCGAAACCCGGATCACCCAGCGACAGATGGGGCAGGTGCGACCGATCTCCGGACTGCGAGCCGACGGGGAGGAGTTCCCGATCGAGGCCTCGATCTCTCAGATCAACGCGGATGGAAAGCGGCTCTTCACCGTCATTATTCGCGACATCACCGAAAAGAAGCGGTTAGAATCTCAGTTTCTCCGCGTGCAGCGGATGGAGAGTATCGGAACGCTCGCTGGAGGGATTGCCCACGACCTCAACAATATTCTCTCCCCCATCCTGACGGCCACCGAGCTGCTGCAGATGCGGACAAACGAGGAAGGCACCCTCCGCCTGCTTGAGCTGATCGAGACCAATGCCCTCCGCGGCAGCGAGATGATCCGTCAGGTCCTCTCTTTCGCGCGAGGGGTCGAAGGCGACTACGCCATTCTACAGCCCAGCCACCTCATCAAAGAGATCGTCCGGATTCTGACCGATACATTCCCGAAGAATATCGAGATCCGGTTTTCGCTGGCCCCCGGACTCTGGCCTGTCAGCGGAGATGCGACCCAACTGCATCAGGTCCTGATGAACCTCTGCGTCAACGCGCGCGACGCCATGCCGGAAGGGGGCAAACTCCGCATCGAGGCGGAGAATGTCGAGATGGACGAGCATTATGCCCGGATGAATGTCGAGGCCAAGCCGGGGAGATACGTCCGACTCCTGGTGCAGGACAGCGGGATGGGGATTCCCAGGGAGATTCTTGACAAGATCTTCGACCCCTTCTTCACGACCAAGAAGCAGGGACAGGGAACGGGGCTTGGCCTCTCGACCGCTGCGGGAATCGTGCGGAGCCACGGAGGGTTCGTCAATGTCTACAGTGAGATCGACCGGGGGACGCACTTCACCATCTACCTGCCGGCGAGTCAGGGGCCGCAACCCGTGCCCCCTGCACTCATCCGGCCCGATCTACCGAGGGGAGATGGCGAGTGTATCCTGGTCGTGGATGATGAGGCGTCGATTCGGGAGGTCGCCCGTGAGACGCTGACCACCTTCGGGTATACGGTCTTGACGGCGCATGACGGAACCGACGCCATTGCCCAGTTCGCCGCCCATGCGGAGCAGATCCAGCTCGTCCTGACCGATATGATGATGCCGTATATGGATGGGCCCGCGACGATCCGGGCACTGCGCAAGCTCTCGCCCTCTCTTCGCATCATCGCGACCAGTGGGTTGAAGACGACACCACGTCAGGCCGAGACGGCCTCCCTGGAGATCCAAGCATTTCTCCCCAAACCCTACACGGCCGAGACCTTGCTCAAGACGATCGCCAAGGTCCTGGCAGATGGTTCTGCGGGAAGCGGGTGAGCGGGACGAGTCCTGGAAGTGGCTTGTCGCAGGGGAGCCAATCTTGCTCGACACGGCAAGGCTGGCCCCCCTCTCCGGACACCCCGTTGGCTGAGGAGATGGGGAGAGCGGACCGCTCTCAAAGGGCAGTGGGAAGATGAACTCACGGAAAGCGGGGAGAGTCGGGCTACGGTTGATACATCTGCCACCCCTAGCTACTCTGCACCAAACGTAGAACGAACGGCTCCCTGCCTTCCGTGAGACTGGTTCACCGGTAGAGAAAGAAGGAAGAACCGGAAATGGGGTCTTCCCCCTTCTCTGCGGTGGGCGTTGCGCAAGGAGACGCACCGCCAAAAACGAAATGGACTGAACCATCGGCAGATGAGTTCCAGCCTGGTCTGGTCTGCACGGCTCCCCGTCAGGAAGCCGGTCAGAGATGGCGACAAAGGGGAATCGCATCTCTACCGAATGGCGATCGACTGCGCTTCCAATGGCACGAGAGCACCCGCGATCTCTGGCTGAAGAGGCATGGGACCGCTCGATCGTTTCGCTCCCTTCCCTGTCCGAATCGAGAATGGTCAAATGGGACCACACCGCGCTAACAGATCCTGCTGTTATCTCACCGAGCCGCATTCCCGGTCGATGATCAACTGGCCACAGCCGAACGCTCACCGGATTGACCGGGGAGTCTTCTGGCCGATCGCGGCGACGCGGGCCTCGCTGAACGGCGTGCCTTCGCCCTGGGCAGCGGCTACTTCACCGAGCATCAGTAGCGGCATTCGCCGCGGCGTCTCATCCCATCTTCCAGCCAGTCAAATAGTGGGTCAGGATCGGATCGTGGACGCCACACCGGGCCACACCGGGCCACACCGGGCCACACCGGG
>JBMOHS010000036.1:0-26117 GCA_049317725.1 Blastocatellia bacterium | reverse complement strand
CTTCTTCTCCGGCCGTCCTTACAACTTCATATCCGGAGCGGTCGGCCGCTCCAGTTCACGGGCTGATTGCGATTATCCCACCTTGGCAAGTTGTGGCGGTGAGGCAAGGTACTCTCGAACCTCCAATTGCATTCGGTCAAGTTCAGCGATAAATCCGCTAGATGATAGACGATAGTTCGTGGGATTTGTCTCTGCCTTACGCAACGTCGAAAGTTGGTTCTGTATTCGACGAATGCGTTCCATCATTACCTGAAGTTCGTTGTCATTTTGGATCATCATCGCTCTCCACAATCTCGACTATTCCTCGCAGAAGACCGTCCCGGCGAGTTTGCCAAAACTCTATTGCAGATTGTTCTCCACCATAAACAGCAGGTCGTTTAAGCCAGAAGACACTCGCGCCAAAATGTGCGTCAGCCGTCGCGTGATCAAGCAGAAGCAGCGTTTCCAGATCGCAGATGGAAGAATCAAATGTTTCGTCAAAAATCAAGAAGACATCCACATCATTTGGCTCAGGTTTGGTCGTTACAAAGGACCCATAGACAATCATTCGAGCAAGATGTCCAGTACGCTTGGCAATTCGCGCAATCCGTCCCAGACGACCAAATACAATCTCGCGTGTGCGGTTCTGTTGACCAAAGCGCTCGCCCAGCTCGCTGAGCGAAGCTGGATGAATTCCAATCGGAAGATCTCCGTTCGGATCAAAGGCTGGAAGTGTCAAGAAAACCTCGCTGATTGTAACTTATTTCAGAATTCGTTTGGCACGACGTCCATAGAGCAAACCTCTTCGACCAAGCAATCCGCGGCGCCATTCTGGTTGAACTGAGCCGGGGCGAACGGGACCTGGAATTTACATCAGTCACTTCCGTTCGCTGACGCAGAAGAGGTGCGTGCTGCTACGCAGAAAGAGTTCCCCCTCAGCGACGATTGGGGAGGAGACGAACATCTGGTCGTCGAAGCGGTTCGTCGCGAGGATCTCCATCTCGGCCCCCATGCGGACGACAGAGACCACACCACTCTCACTCGCAAGGTAGAGCTTCCCGTTGGCGGCGATCGGGGAGGCCTTGAAGGTGTCAGGCTCGCCAAGGCGGCGCTGCAGGTAGTGCGGCTCGCCGGTGGTGGCGTTGAAGCAACTGAGCAGGCCATTGTCGGAGAGGGTGTAGTATTTGTTGTCGAGCAGAATCGGGGAAGGAGTGTAGGCGGTCCCGCGAGTCGTCGACCAGACGACAGAAGGAGTGCCCGTCAAGTCTCCCTTCCCGCCAAGACGGATCGCCATCAGCTTGGGATCGCGAAATCCGCTCATGACCAGGAGGAGGTCGTCCTGGAGCGCCGGGGTCGGGATGACGTTGCCGCCGAGGCCGCCGCACTCCCAGAGGACTTGGCCATTGGCGGGGTCGTAGGCGCGTGTCCGCTTGGTCGCGCTGAGGACGATCTGCTTCTGGCCCTGGTGGGTCAGGGCAAAAGGCATCGACCAGGAGCTGGCCTCGTCACGGGCGACCCGCCAGAGGTCTTTGCCGGTCCGCTTGTCGAGAGCGACGATGAAGGAGTCCCCCTCGTTGTCGTAGTTGAGAATCAGCATGTTCTCGTAGAGAAGCGGGGCGCTCCCCTCGCCGAAGGCGAGCCGCATCCGCATCTGCACGCCGAAGTCCCGCTCCCAGACGAGCTTGCCGTTGAGGTCATAGGCGTAAACGCCCCTGGAGCCAAATGGGGCATAGACAAGCTTCCCATCGGTGGCCGGAGAGTTGGAGGCAAAGCTGCCGTATTGTCGGTGATAGCCCTCGTGGGGAGTCGCAATCTTGGCGACGCGTTCCCAGAGCGTCTTTCCGGTACGTCGATCGAGCGCGAGGACGACGAAGCGGTGCTCTTCGCCGCTGGCAGCACCGCCGCCCGCCCCCCCGGGCCGGCCCCCACGGCTTCCGGGGCTACCGGCGGGAGACTCGGCCACTTCCTGCTTCTTGCCAGTCGGGATGGCGGTCGTCAGAAAGATGCGGTCCCCCCAGATGACGGGGGTCGAGAAGCCCCGCCCGGGAATGGCGACCTTCCACTTGACGTTCTTCGTCTCCCCAAACTCGACCGGGACGGACTGGGAGGTCACGCCATTGAACGAGGGGCCGCGCCACTGCGGCCAGTGTGCCGAACTCCCTTGCGATCCGACACTCCCACCACTCAGCAAGGCCATGACCAAGATCAGCGAGGCGGCCATCCCTCTGCGCGGCCATTGTTCACTGAGGATCTTTGCGACTGCTCTCATACCGCTTCCTCCTTATCTCCGTATCGAATCTGTCGGTGGGCAGGAGTGCCCAGTCGTAGTTTGGCTCAGCCGCTTGCCACCTGACAAGCATTGCCCCTTGCGGCTCGAACTGGCTTGGTGACAACTCGACCTCCAAGCGGAAGGACGCTCGCCCGACGGGCAGAGTTTCGCTCTTCCGTGCCCAGCGTCATCGGCAATTCGACCACCCCCCTTGGCCATGCAGGTGACCATCGTACTCCGACTTTCCTCTTCCAGACGATAGTGGACCTCGGAAATTAGATTGTAAAAACCAGCTCTCTCAGGTGGTGGCGGCGATGGCCTTGATCTGATCGCCGGGTGTCCAGGGCAGCAGATCTCTGATATAGTCAAAAATTCTACTGATTCGATCCTTGTATTCTTGGAAGAAACAAGGCCTTATAAGTTTCAACCTATTCTTACACAAATACTTACAAGATACCCAGAGAAAAGGGTAGCCGCCAGAGCCAACAGGTTGATAAGTTCATCTTGTTTTTAGGCCGTTGACGGAGGTGAGAAAAATGATTGTGATGTTCCCTCCTGACATAGAAAAAAAACTTGTCGCTTTGGCCGCACATCGAAGCCTTGATCCAGCATCCCTCCTCGCTTCCCTGGTCGAAAAGGAAGCAAAGGTTGAGTTCGGGCTTGTCCCCGTTCCAGATCCCGACTGTGACCCGGAAGCATTGAACCGTGCCGTGTCGGCACTGATTAATCGTACACCTGAACAAAAGCAGGCGGCACGCGAACGGGCCATCAGGGAGTTTCGGCCAAAGAATGAATTGCTCCCTGATGTCTCGCCGCTCGAGGTGCTGCCCGTCATCAGGGGTGATGAAACCGATGAGCAAGTCTTAGAGGCGCTGAAAGAATTGAGCTGATGTCAGAGCTTTACCTCTTCGATACAAATATCCTCGTTCACCTCATTCGGGATGATCGAACCGGCCAAGAGATCAAAGCCAGATACACCCCGTTCACTCGAAATCCCAAGCCGCTGATCTGCTCCGTGACAGACGGTGAACTCCGCTCTCTCGCTCTTCAGTTTTTATGGGGAGAGCAAAAACTAGATCAGATGGATTTTACGCTTGGCTATTTTGGGCGTGTTCCAATCGAGCACCCGGAACTGATGCAGGCATATGCAGTCCTTGATGCCTATTCCAAACGGATGGGGATCAAGATGGGAAAAAACGATGCTTGGATAGCCGCTGCCGTGATCAGTGCAGACGCGCGGCTGGTTACCACAGATGGCGATTTTGAACACTTGGCTCCATCGATTATTTCGGTCGATAAAATCGATCTTCGGTAAAGAATCCTACCCACAAGCAATCATTGTCCATCTTTCCATCTAGGTGAGAACCGATTTGGAAAGATAGCAGAAGCCCTTTGCGAACCAAGGCCAGGGAACAGTTCCATATTGGTACTGCAGGCTGCTGGGACCAAGTCATCTACCAAATAGTCCAGCCCTCCTCCGCTGTGTTCAACGAACCCGGGACGACCCTCTCTTGAGGCTCGGCAAAGTCGACTCAACTCCTCCCGCTCCTTCATGGCGGGAGTTTTGGCACGCTCTATTGCTCGGGCGATATCCTCCTGTCAATCCCCGTCGCCTGCACAATCATACAGAAGCCGATGACACTCAGGCAGTGCGATGGATCGCCGGAATCAGCTCCAGGCGGAGGATCTCCCGGCGATCGACCCCCTTGAGGATCTGTTCCATGAGGGTCAGAACGGGTGGCTCCGTGAAGTAGGCCCGGTGGACGCTCTCGGGTGGGTCCGGGGAGATGATGGTGCTGCAGTCGATATCCCAGACGTTGTCGGGGACGGGGTAGTTGCGATCGAGCCCGCTGCGGCCGAGCCTGCGCTTGCCGAAGTGTTTCAGTCCGGCGGAGAGGCCGAGGGTCTTGTCACGGCCGCTGAAGAGCGAGGTGACGCGATAGGTCAACTGGGCAATGGCGTCTCCAGCACTCCCGTCAGAGACCTCTCCACTCTTGAAGAGGTCGTTGTCGACATCGGCGGCAACCATGATCAGTTGATTGAGGAGGCTGACGAGCATCGGGCGGTCGTTGCGGTCCCAGCAGTGGCGCAGCGCCTCTTGCAGGACGTAGTTCCCCATGCTGTGGGCGATGATGGAGGTCTTGGCGCGGCACTGGTGCTCGAGATCCTTCTCTTTCTGCTTGCTGACGAGGTGGTCGTAGAGCTGATTGAGGACCTCGGCGAGCTGATCCGCGGTCTTTCGTGCGTCACGCCGATCGGGGTAGTAGCTGGTCAGGCGACCATTCGATGGCCAAGTGAAGAGGACACAGTGGCCAAGGTTGCGTGGGGGAGCGAAGAGGTCTTGGCAGATCTGCTGGTAGCGTCTGGCCGCATCTTCCCAGTCGTTGTTGTAGCCGTGGATGAAGAGGGTGACGTGCTGTTGTTGGTCATGCTCCTCGGGATCGCGGATGAGGGGGAACTGATCGGCGGTCTGGAGGAGGTACTGACGGAAGACCCTCTCGCTGACCTTCTTCCAGTTCTGGAGCGAGGTGAGGGGGCCCCCTTCCGAGACCCAGTAGGTAAGATCCCGGGCGATGTTCTCGCCAAGAGTCGGCTGCCCTTTCGCACCAGAGACGGTGCGGTTGGTGATCATCCAGTAGCGAGGTGACACGGGGAACTCCTCCTTTTTGCGATGGGATCAGGGCAACTGGCGCAGTCGCAGATTGCGGAACTCGACCGGGGCTCCCTCGGCTTCGAGGCAGAGATAGCCGGTTGCCGGCTGGCAATTCTGGCCACCCGAGACCTCTTCGCCATTGACCCAGAGACGCAATTCGCCGTTGATGGCGCGGACGTAATAATGGTTCCACTCGCCGTGGCCTTTGCTGCGGTTCTGGCGGGGGAAACTGCGGGACCCATTGGGTGAGAGGGGCGGGAAGGGATTCATCGTCGAGGTACCCACGGCAAAGATGTCACCGTTGGTGGTGAACCAATCGCCCTTTTTGCCGGTCCGGCGTTCGTGGAGCTCGGCATAGCCATGGTCGAGCATCTGGACCTCGATGCCGCCCTTGGGCAGGGCATCGGGCTGCAGCCCGATCAGTGCCTCCTCCGGAACCCAGGCAAAGATGCCGGAGTTGCCACCAAACTGGAGGTGGCGCCATTCGACCACCAGTTCAAAGTTGGTCACCTTCTGCTTCGTCCGGTAGACGCCGATCGGCTTGCCGGTCGTCTTGATCAAGCCATCCTTCCATTCCCAGGTCTCGGGCAGGCCATTGACATCGGTGAAATCGTCCTCGGTCAGGGCACGCCAGCCGGGGCCGTTCCCATCGAGAGAGGCTTTGGGAAGCTGGAGGGTCTGTGCCGCTCCCCAACCGACGAAAAGAAGCAACGAGAGGGTGGAGAGGAGGAGAGCGGTACGTCGAAAGCGTTGAAACATCGTGAAGACTCCTTGTGTTGCATGTCAAAGGGATGAAGGAGAGAACGCCCGGTCAGATGCCGATTTGAATGGTCATGCCAGTGCGTCGCAGCCGGTCGGCGAGAGGCTCTCCGAGGGCTGTCGCCGGTGTGAGGACGCCCCCTCGACCAAGCCCTCCGGGAAGTTGAGGTTCGTCCAACGCCAGGCAGAGGGCCGACTCACACAGAAATTTGACGGTCGCGCGATTGCCAGGATCGCCCTGATCCCGGATGAGGCCACGCACGACACGACCATCTTCGCGGCGGCCGATCAGGTCGCAGCGGAACCAGCCGTGGTTCATGGTCTCTTCCGAGGGCCCCTCTCCGGGTTGGGGAACGAGAGGTTGGAGCAGGCGTCGCAGCGGGGTCGCCATGACCCCTCCGAAGAGGGCACTGGCTCCACTGAGGAACGCCGCCTCGACGGCACCCCCGGGACCCCGGCTGAGCCGGGTGTACTCCTGGTAGGTGAAGGCCTCACCATACCCGGCGCCCCAATCGCGGAAGAGCGCCTCGCTGCGGCGGACGACGCGAGTGTTGATGGGACCCATGACGAAGGGCGCCGTCCATTTCCCTAGATCCGGATCGAAGCGCGGACCACGCGGATCGGCACTGCGGGCCCGTTGGTCGGCGCTGATCTGTACTCCAGGTGAGAGGAGAAAGGGGTCGGCAGCCCGGGAGGATTGGCCGCTCTCATAGAGATGGAAGGCCGTCGCCATCGTCCCTCCATTGAGCCCGCCGCGCATCTGGTGGAAGGCGCGAATCCCCGTGCATTCGTGGCCCATCCCGCCCTCTTCCTGAAGATGGCGCACGAGGAGGAAGGATCCCAGATCGGAGGGGACGGAGTCGAACCCGCAGAAGGGCACGATCCGGGTGCCCGTCGCGGCTGCCTCGTCGTGGTAGCGGTCGATCAGGTCGCGGACCCAGGTTGTTTCGCCGGTGATGTCAACATAGTGCGTGCGGTGGCGCACACAGGCATCGACAATCTGAGTGCCATAGAGGGCATAGGGGCCGGCGGTGGTCAGCAGGACACGGGTCCGGGCGACGATGGCATCGATCGCCGGTTGATCGTGGGCTTCAGCGACGAGAATCTCGATCGACTCTCCGAGGGGGCCGAGTGAGCCACGCACCGCTTCGAGCTTTGATAGATTGCGTCCCGCGATCGCCCAGCGGAGCCCTCCCGGCGGAGCGTTCCGCGCGAAGTACTCGGCGGTCTGCTTTCCGGTAAAGCCGCTCGCTCCGTAGAGCACGACATCGAAATCCCGCATGCGTTGGTTCTCCTCTCGACGGCAGCGTCGGGAACCGAAGACTGCTCCGGCTGATCGAGTATAATGTGGCCCTCTGGTCGATCGGTCAGCGGGCAGGATCGGCTGGTCGGAGGGGAGAGTTGGTTCTCTCCACGCTCCATCCGTCCATCCCGCGTCTGGAGCCACCTGATGAAGATCGGACCCCTTGACTCACTCTCTGCCCTGCAGGGCATTCGTGTCCTGGACTTTTCTCACGCCCTTGCCGGGCCGTATTGTACGCTCATTTTGGCGGAATACGGCGCCGAAGTCTACAAGTTGGAATCTCCCGCGAGTGGGGATATGGGGCGCACCTGGGGGCCCCCCTTTGTCAACGGGGAGTCGGCCTATTTTCTCGGGCTCAACCGCGGCAAGCAAGGCATCTCGATCGATCTCAAGCGCCCGGAGGGGATCGCCCTCTGCCAGCAGATGATTCCCCACATCGACGTGCTTCTCGAAAACTTCCGGCCAGGGACGATGGAGCGGCTTGGACTTGGCTACGAGAAACTGCGTGCGCTCAATGCACGGCTGATCTACTGCTCGATCTCGGGGTATGGTCAGACCGGACCGGCGCGAGAGGAGGCGGCGATGGACCTCATTCTGCAGGCCTCGAGCGGATTGATCAGCATGACCGGGACCGCGGCCGGCGAGCGGGCGCGCAGTGGTTACTCCGTCGGCGACATTACCGCCGGAATGTTCGCCGTCATTGGCATTCTGACCGCTCTCCATCATCGCGAGCGAAGCGGAGAGGGGCAATACGTCGACGTCTCGATGTTTGACGCGATGATTTCGGCGATGTGCTCGAACTGGTCGACCTTCCTCCCCACGGGGATCGATCCCAAACCGATGGGGACCGCCTTTGCGACCATTGTGCCGTATCGTTGCTTCGAGGCAAGCGATCGTCCGCTGGCAATTGCCATTGGGAGTGAAAAATTGTGGGGGGCCTTCTGCGCGGTCCTCGACCGGATCGACCTGCGGGACCATCCAGACTATGCGACCAACCCGCAACGGGTCGCCCACCGGAAGGTACTCGAGCCGCTGCTCGAAGCGATCTTCCGCGAGCGGACCGCCACGGAGTGGGTCGAGAGACTGCAAGCGGTCGGCATTCCCTGCTCGGTGGTGCGCACCTTCTCGGAGGTGCGCAGCGATCCGCACACCACGGCTCGCGAGTTGTTTCCCATCGTCAACCATCCGACCGCCGGGCCACACGCCGTCACCGGTGCGCCTCTCAAATTCTCGCTGACCCCTGCCGTTCCCCCGCGTCCTGCCCCTTTGTTGGGGGAGCATACCCGCAACGCCCTGCAGTCCCTGCTCGGCCTTGATGCTACCACCCTCGACTCGCTCTTCGCCAAGGGTGTCCTTTACGCCTCTCCGACAGCTCCTTGACTCGCCGCTCGATCCATCGGAACGAAGAGGAGGGACCAGACGGAAAAAGACCGCGACGGCACCAATCCTCATCAGTGTACGCCGCGGTCAAGTCAGGTAAACACACAGTTGGAAACTCTTGTCTCCATTCCTATGGACGCTCCGTGACCGCCTCATTTGTGTTCCCTTCAGAAAAAAGATGAAAATTTGTCGGAACACGGTCGATGAGTGCCGTCTGAGCAAAAAAAATGCGGCCTCGTCTTGGGAAAGACTTGCCGCACGCGAAACTCACACATTTGGAAGCGCCTGCTTCCACCTTTATTGACGATTGCCGCCGGGGGATTTTGCAGGCTCCCAGGCGACGCACAAAAATTTTTTGTGGCGGAAGAAGTGTCCAGAAGAAGGTGTAGAGGGTAGACTGCGAAGGATGGAGAGCTTCTTCTGGATTCTGATCGGCGGAGTTGGGATGAGCCTGATCGCCTTGATTGGGGGCGTGACGACGCTGCTGCGCCCGGCGATGCTGGAGCGTCTGCTGCTGCCCCTGGTCGCGTTCGCGGCTGGCTCCCTGCTTGGGGGATCGTTCTTTCATCTGATTCCAGAGGGACTGACCCGGATGGAAGTGCGGCCAGCTTTTGTCTGGGTCGCGGCCGGCTTTGCCGTCTTCCTGGCCCTCGAACAGTTTCTGCACTGGCATCACTGTCATCGTGCCGTCAGGGACGATCGGCAGCCGATGACCTATCTCATCCTGTTGGGAGATGGCCTGCACAACTTCATTGGAGGGCTCAGCATCGCCAGTGCCTATCTCGTCAACCCGACACTCGGCGTGACAGCTTGGTTGGCAGCAGTCGCCCACGAGATTCCGCAGGAGCTGGGGGATTTTGGTGTGCTCGTCCACGGCGGATGGGAACGTCGGCGGGCATTGTGGTGGAACTTCCTCTCTGGATTGACCTTCCTCTTCGGGGCGATCCTTGCTTGGCTGCTGTCTCAACAACTCGACGTCACGCCGCTGATCCTCTTCGGGGCAGGCAATTTTCTCTACCTCAGCGCCTCCGACCTGATTCCAGAGATCAAAGGGGCGGGGACAAAGATCCAGGGATCGGCCTCCCTCCTCCACTTCCTCTGCTTCATCAGTAGCCTCTTCGCCTTGTATGTCCTGGCGGAGCCGTAGGTCTTCGGTCCGTTGCGACGTGGAGCGTCGCTGAGGCCTCGTCGCAAGCAAGATCGAGGAGAGGGCTCAGTCGCCGGCGGTGGCCAGTTGGTGGTGGGCGGTCGTCAAAGGAAGGTTGATCCGGAAGACAGTCCCTTCGCCAGCCTTGCTCTCGACGACGATCTCTCCTCCGTGATCCTGGATGATTCCATAGCTCACGGCAAGTCCCAGCCCGGTCCCCTTGCCAATCTGTTTGGTCGTAAAGAAGGGGTCGTAGATGCGGCTGAGGTGCTCCGGCAGAATTCCCAGCCCATTGTCAGCGAAGCGGATGGTGATCCAACCGTCTTCGTGCCCCGTGGAGATGGCGAGCTTTCCGCCGCGAGGCATGGCATCCCGCGCGTTGAGGATCAGGTTCATGAAGACCTGCTGGAGCTTGGGGGCGTTGCCGGGGACCGCTGGGAGCGTTTCCGTATACTGTCGGACGACCTCGATCTCGGTGTTGTGGAGTTGTGCCTCCAGCAACTGGATGGTGTCCTCGAGGACTCGATGGAGGTCGACCGCGCTGAGGCGGGCATCGCTCACCCGGGAGAAGTTGAGGAGGTTGTTGACGATCGAGGAGGCCCGGGAGGTCTGGCGGTAGATCTTTTCGAGCAGTTGGTGGCGGGGATCGCCAGGGGGCAGCTGCGCCATCAGCATTTGGGAGTAGGAGGAGATGCCGGTCAAGGGAGTGTTGACCTCGTGCGCCACCCCGGCGGCGAGCAGTCCAATCGAAGAGAGTTTGTCGCTCTGCTGGAGCTGCTCCTCCAAGCGGATCCGCTCAGTGATATCCTCGATCGCTACCAAGGTCCCTTCGAACGACTCGTTGCGGTCCTGCAGGCGGGCCAGCGAAATATTGAGAATCAGGTCGCGGCCGTCGAACGAGCGTGCCCGGAACTTGTAGAGATGGATGGGCTGCCCGGCCTCCCATTCGCGTCTCATCTCCTTGTCGGCCATCCATTCACGAAGGGAGCGCAGCATTCCACTCTTGAAGACTTGCGTCAGTCGCTGCCCGATGACCTCTTCCCGACGACGTCCGTAGATGGCTTCAAGCGCGCCGTTCCAGTTGGTAATCCGGCCATAGAGGTCGATGACGAGCACGCCAACGGTGATCGACTCGATGATGTTTTCGTTGAACTCCTTGAGGCGAGCCAGCTCGCGTGCCCGTCGCGCCTGCTCTTCCAGCAAGAGAGCGTTCTCGATGGCGACGGCGACATAGCCGGAGATGGCGCGCAGAAGCGCCGTATCTTCAGAGGAGAGGAGTGCTCCGTCGAGCGTCCGGCCGAGCGCGACCACCGCGACAACACGCGATCGGGCTGCGCACGGGACAAAGTACTGATAGCTCCGGGACGCCTTGCCCTGCCCCTCCTCGCCAAGCTCAATCGTCGACAGGTCCCACTCGAGGCCGCTCATCTCGTCGGCACGCACGATCCCATTCGCCCCACTGAAGACCCGCAACTGGGTGAGAAAGTTGTCCGGAAGATCTTCGATCAAGTCGGTCCCTTCTGAACGAACCAGGTGAAAGCCGGAGGGACTCTCTTGATCCTCGAGGAAGATGCCCATGCGCTCGACCGAGAAGACCTCCTTCAACCGGCGCATGAGGTTGGTCAACAACGGATCGAGTTCGGTCGTCGCCGAGAGGGTCCGGCCGAAATCCTGAAGGGTCAGGCGATAATCGTACTTCTCTCCGTAGAAGAGTCGGTCGATCCGCTCCTGCACCCAGTTCTTGACCGGGGCAAAGAGCATGGCGATGACCGACATCGTCACTGCCGCGAGGAGGAGAGTAGCTCCCTGCGGAATGAGCGACCGCAGCACCTCGTAGCTGATCGCCATCACCGACCCGAAGAGCGCCGCTACTGAGAGGGTCGCGATGATGTAGGCGAACGAGCGCCGCATGACAACATCGACGTCCATCAGTCGATACCGGACGATCGAATACCCGAGCGTGATCGGGACCAGGATCAAGGGCGCAATCGCGGTCAGACCCAGAACCGATGAGACAGAGCCGAAGAGGAGATAGGACGGCAAATAGAGTACCGCGAAGATCGTCGCGGCGATCCCCATTCCCCACATGACCCACTTCAATTGCTGGCGCACGACAATCGATCGCGAATGGCGAAAGGTCTGGACGAAGAGGCAGGCGCTCCCAAGGAGGGCACTGGCGAAGTAGACCATCCCGAGCCGATCAAGCGATTGGCGAACATTGACGGGAGCGATCGGGAGAAGATCGCGAAGGGGAGCAAAGCGCAGCAGGCACTCCAAGATGATGAGGAGGGCGGCTGGAAGATAGCCCACCAGGACTCCCCAACGCCACCGGGACGAGAGGGAGTAGCGCGTGGGATAGATCGCCGCAAAGTGGAGGAAGAGGGGCGACAGCAGGATCAATGCGACGGCGTCGGCAAAGTCTGTCGCCTTGTCGAACTGTGTACGCATCTCCTCCGTCGGACTGAAAAAATGGACGACATAGGCGAGCAGGCAGAGGAGGAAGAAGTGGGTGACATAGGGCGCCCGTTCCTGCTTGAGGAGAAAGTAGAGACCGATCGCCAAGTAGAGCAGCCCGATGAGGGCAAGATAGCTTCCGCGGAGGAGGTGGGTTTCCCGGACCTGCAGCCGGTCGAGATCGGCGATTCCCTCCCGAAGAACCGTATCCCCTTCGTCATTGCGGCGCTCGATCCAATAACTGAGGGTAAGTCCGCCCCCTTGCGCCAGTTGATCCTTGGCTTGATCGAGATAGACTTGGACGTGCTGGGCCTTCTCAATCAGCTCGAAGGGCTCGTCGCCGGTCGTGCTGATCCCGATCAGGTAGTCCCCCGGGCGCACATCGGCGCGCGCGGCTGGGCTGCCCGACTCGACCCGCTCAGCGCGTACGCCCAGTCCCGGGTCGTCCCGCCAATCGACCCCATCGGTGAGGATCGGCCGCTGATTGAAGCGGTCACGAAGGTTGAAGACTCCGCTCCCCAAAGCCAAGATGGCGACGAAGAGCAGCAGCATCGTCCGTGTCTTGACCCTGGTTGTGCGTGCTTGACGCTTCACAGATGAGTCCGCTCCTCCTGCCGATTTCCGCCGCAAGGATCCATCGTGGTCGACGTCTCTGTTGCGGAACGTTCCCACCATCTCCCCCACGGCCAATGCAAACTCGGGATAAGCAACTATCGTACCTTGTGGTGACAGTGCCAGACAGCCGCTGACTGCCCGGAAGTGTCTCGGATTGCCAAAGGTTGCCGGGGGAGCGTGAAACGATCCAACCCTCTCACGGGCAATCAGATAGGCCGGCTCAACCGGCCCGGTCCAGACGCTTTGCCACGCCTTGTGATCCAACGGAGAGCCACTCCTGCAAGCCCCCACATTCAGAATTCTGAAGATCGAAGTTGTGAAATCTGGACAGTCGCCTCCGCCTGGTTCGATGGCTACCAGCGAAAGGCCACCCCACCGCGGATGACACGGCTGCTCCGCGTGGCCAACAGCAGGGCGCCACCCTCCTCGATCATGGGTGCCTGGTTGAGCAGGTTGCGCAGATCGACGATCGCTTGCCATTGAATGGGGAGCCCCAGATTGGGAAGCTCCTGTGTGACATAGACATTGAGGGTCGGATCATAGACCCCCATCTGCCCGGCAAAGGGATCGATGGCAAAGAGGAGCGGGGAGGGGGACAATCGCAGAACGGTCGAGATCCGAGTGCCCGTCTGGTCGACGAGGTCGAGGTCGACCTGCCCGGTCGCGACCTGAAAGAGTCGCTCGTGGAAGTTGCCGGCGGGAGAGCCGCTCATGGCTCGGAGATCGTGCACGTGACGACCGTGACCAGCGCTGTAGCCGAGGGTCGCAGTGATTCGATCGGTGAGCGCACGACGAATCACCACTCGCCCGCCGCGAACATTCCCGTGCAGCGCCCGCACCTGGGGGCCCGCTCCCCCCGGGATCTGCGGGAAAGAGCCACTGGCAAGGAAGGGCGACAGGCCAATGCCGTGCCCATCGATCTGATCGTAGAAGAGCGTCGTCCCAATCGAGCCACTTCCGCCATCGAAGAGGCGTTCGACGCCTGCCTCGTAGCGGCGGCTGTGATCGACCAGGGGGCGCTGATCGGCAAAGGCGATTTCGGGAGCGACCGTTTCGAGGGGCTGCTCGATCGTCTCGCCGCGGAACGCTTCGAGAGAGAGTCGGGCCCGCTGTCGTCCGGGCGTCACCCCTCCGTGCAGGCGCCAGCGCGGATTGGCCAAGTATTGAATCGACACCTGCGGGAGCAGGCTCTCGTGTTCGCGAGCCGCCGACCCGATGAAGGTGGCATAGTCGAGACCGTAGACGACGAGGAGCGAATCGGTCAGTTGCCAGGAACTGCTCGACGAGATGGAAAGCTGGTTGAGGGTCTCTCCCGGCAGGACAGAACCGAGCCCCGTGAAGGGACTGCGGAGGGAGAATTGCCCGTAGCTGATGGTCGCCGTTGTCTCCTGCTGTCCGGCGGTCCGCATCGAGGCGATCGCGGTCAACCGCTGAGGCGCGGCGATTCCGGCACCTCGTTGACCGACGAGGGCCAGCTCGATCCGCCCATCGAGCCCCCCTGCCACCGCGAAGTTGGTCCCGTAGAAATTCTGTCCAGGCAGGATTCCGGCGGTACCCCGAGGTCCTCCCGGAGTCATGAGGAACTGCGCCATGCCGCGAAAGGTGGCCCGCCGCGCCGAGAGATCAGCGTCCGTGTTCGGGTCGATCTCCGCCCCTGGAAGCAGCTTGAGAATCTGTCGTGGAACACTGCGGGCAATCCAGCGGTAGTCATCACTGTCCCCGCGCTTGAAGACCAGCGTGTCGGTCCGCTTCAACGCAAAGTCGTAGGTCACCCTTCCCGACCGGTCGAGCTGCACGCGGGTCAAGAGGGAGGAGAAGCCAGCGGCGGTGGCCCGCAAACGGTAGGCCCCGGGCGCAATCGTCGCGGCGAACTTCCCCTTCGTGTCCGTCCGCACACTCTGGAGTTCTTTTCCCCTGGCGTGAGGTTCGAGCAGCGCCACAATGGCACCGATCAATGGCTCTCCCGCCTCATCCTTGACGGTTCCCACAATGGTTGCCAGTGGGGCGTAGGCAGCAGTCTCGCGTCGAGCGGAGAGTTCCGCCTTGACCGGGGGAATGGGCGGAGAGGCTGCCAAGACCCGGCCGGTAAGGAGAATCTCTCTTCCCGCCTCCCGACCTGTCTCCAGTTGCGGAACCAGCCCCGCTACGCCAATCAAACTGCCACCAACCAGGAGATGCAGTGCTTTCATACGTTCGCCTTCCCTCCACCCCACGCCATCTCAAGCTTGTCCCTCGATCACGTCCAGTTTCGCTTCGCTTCCACTAATCGATCTTCAGAGTATACCGATCGTCCCTCGCGGTAACACCGGCAAGGGTTCGCCAAGAGCCACTGGGCCAATCTGACGCTTCCCAAAAAGAGCCACGATCTCGACACGAGATCACATCTGAGGGGGTCGTTGGTCGAGCCGTCGACTGGTCGACCAGAATATAGAGGAATCGAGTTGCTACCAATCTCAATTTTCGCTGTTAAAGATACTGGAAGGAGGAGCAAAAGAACAGGGAGAAAGATCCGTCGTCCAGTCGCGGCTCGCACCATCAACCAAGGGTACGGTCAATATTGGACGCGACCGGCAGGGATCGTCCGCCAATTTTGAAAAGGGACATTTCTTGACATTGAAGGGGTGGGACTTACAATGGCCGCGTCAGACTGGGCAGGCTGATTCTCTCTCCATCTTCAAGAGGTCTGGTGCATCCGCGAAAGGAGAGGGAGGGGTGGGAGAAATTGGGAGCGAGGCGAGAGGGAGGCAAGTGGGATGAACCGACAAGATCTGACGGGGCGAGTGGCCGTCGTGACAGGAGCGAGCAGTGGGATCGGGCAGTGGGCCGCCATCGCCTTGGCGGAGTGCGGCGCGCGGGTGGTCGTCAACTACCACCGGAACCGGGCGGGTGGCGAGGCCACTTGCCAACAGATCGCGGCCGCCGGCGGTGAAGCGATCCTCGTGCAAGCCGACGTCTCAGTAAAAAAGTCTGCGAAGGAATTGATGGAAATGACCGAGAATCGTCTCGGTCCAATCGATATCCTGGTCAACAACGCGGGGGATCTGATCGAGCGCTGTCCGTTGCGCGACTTCCCGGAAGAGCTCTTCGATCGGGTGGTGGCGACCAACCTCAAGAGCACGCTCTTCTGCTCGCAGGCGGTCATGCCGGGGATGATGGAACGGCGCCGCGGGACGATCATCAACCTCGGATCGATCGCCGGGCACCACGGGGGAGGACCCGGAGCGGCGATCTATGCCTCAATGAAGGCCGCGGTAATGTGCCTCACCAAGGGAATGGCGCGTGAAATGGCCCCCTACGGCGTCCGTGTCAACGGTATTGCCCCGGGGGTGATCGATACACCCTTTCACGAACGGCTCTCGACGCCGGAGCAGATGGCCCAGTTTGTCGCGGGAATTCCCATGGGGCGCGTCGGAACTTCGGAAGAGTGCGGGCGCGTCATTACCTTTCTCGCCTCGGATGCCGCAGCCTATCTGCACGGCGAGATGATCGAGATCAATGGCGGGCAGATGATGTTGTAACCTGCTTTGGGCCCGTGGAACAAGACAAGAAGCCCAGCGGGGCGGCCCTTTCAATCGAAGTGCACGGAGGAAGATCGCGCTCGCGGTTCCTCCCGCCGGTTCGGTTGATTGGGCCGCCCGATTGATTTTGGGCCAGGGACTCCCTCAGGAGAGGACCTTCTCGAGCTGCATCGCGAGCATCATGTTGCCCTCGATCTTGATCTTGCCCATCATGACCGCGGTCATGGCGTTGGTCTCCTTGCGGTAGAGTTTGTTGAGGGTGGCCAGCGACATCCGGAGCGTGACGTCAGCGGGCAGATCGTCGTGGGTAACGGCGATCGGAGAGGAGGCACCGGCGACGTGAATCACCCCCCCCTCTTCGAAGACAATCTTGGCGTTGGCGGTCAAGCCGGTGGTCGCGCTGACCTTCTCCTGGATCAGGGTGGTCAGTTCATCAAGAGTCAGATCTTCCATCTGGAGTCCTCCTTACGCGTGGTTGAGGGTGACGAGCAGTTTGCCGGTATTCCCTCCCGTGAAGAGGCGAGAGAGGGCGTTGGGGGCCTGATCAAGCCCCTGGACTTCATCGATGCGGTACTGGAGACGCCCTTGCTGGTGCCAAGTGACGAGATCCTGGATCGCCTCCATGGCGCGGGGGGCATAGTCAAGGACGATGAATCCCTCGATCCGGGCGCGCCGGACGAGTACATTCGCGAAGTTGGCCGGACCGGGTTGCGGAGAAGTGGCATTGTATCCGGCGATGAGGCCGCAGAGCACGATGCGGGCGCGCAGATTGATCTGGGCGAGGATCGCTTCGAGGATCGAGCCCCCGACGTTCTCGAAGTCGATATCGATGCCCGAGGGGCAATGTGCACGAAGTCGAGCGGGGACATCCTCCGTTTTGTAGTTGATGGCGGCGTCGAACCCGAGTTCCTGGGTAATCCACTGGCACTTGTCGTCGGAGCCGGCAAGGCCAACGACGCGACATCCCTTGATCTTGCCGATCTGGCCAACGAGTGAGCCGACCGCGCCCGCGGCAGCCGAGACGACAAGCGTCTCGCCGGCAATGGGACGGCCAATATCGAGCAGCCCAAAGTAGGCCGTCATCCCGATATGACCGAGCAGACCAAAGTGGGCGGTGAGGGGAAGCCCTGGAATCTCCGGCAACAGTGTCAAGCCAGCTCCATTGCTCAGCGCGTACTCTTGCCAGCCGAGGAGCCCCTGGACGTGAGCGCCCTCGGGGAATCCGGGATGGCGGGATTGGTAAACAACGCCGATCGCCACTCCGCGCATGACCTCACCGAGGGGAACTGCGGGAAGGTAGGTATCCGCAGCCGCCCACATCCGATTGGTCGGGTCGAGCGAGAGATGGAGCACGCGGACCAGCAGCTCTCCTTCACCAAGATCGGGAAGAGGGGAGGCGGCCCATTGAAAGTCGGATGGCTGCAGCGAGCCAGCAGGGCGCGAAACAAGACGCCATTGATGGTTGAGTGGCTGGGTCATAACCGATGATCTCCTTTGCGGGAAGAGGTTCGAGAAGGGTCTGGTAGATCAGGCGAGGACGAGACCGGAAAGAGTGGAAGCGTCGTTTCGGGGTCCGGCGCGCAGATCTCGGCTGACGATGCGAGCTCGAGGATCTGGCGAACCGGGCGGAAGCTTCGCCGATGAATGGGAAGGGGCCCCAACCGCTCGATGGCCTCGACATGGGCGGCGGTCGGATAGCCCTGATGCTGGGCCAAGCCATATCCTGGGTAGAGCGTGTCGAGCTCTTTCATCCGTTGATCACGGGCTGTTTTGGCCAGAATGGAAGCTGCGGCAATCGACGCGGAACGGGCATCCCCGCGGATGAGCGCCTCTTGCGGGAGATGACAGGACGGGAGCGTCCGGGCATCGACGAGCAGCCGATCTGGGAGCGGCGTCAGCGAATCGACGGCTCGCCGCATGGCCAGCAGTCCTGCCTGATAGATATTGAGCTGGTCGATCTCTTCGACCTCGACAAAGACAACTGACCAGGCGAGGGCGGATGCCCGAATGCGGTCCGCGAGAAGCTGACGGCGCGCCGGGGAGAGACGTTTGGAATCGTCGAGCCCAGGGAGGATCGCGGGCAGGTCGATCCGTGGTGGCAAGATGACCGCTGCTGCGGCGAGGGGACCGGCGAGCGGCCCCACTCCTGCCTCGTCGACTCCCGCAACCCGGGACGCCCCCTCATCCCAACAAGCACGCTCGAAGTCAAGCAGCCGCTCCAGCCGCGCGGCTTCGCGCTGGCAGGATTCGTGCTGGCCCCGCAACTGCCGGGCGAGTGCGCGGGCCCCACGGCGCGGATCGACCGCAAGTCCCTCCAGAATCCCGTCGGGCAGTGGCCCCTCGTGGAAGGAGAGTTCTTCCCGCAAACGGGTGACGGGGAGCGCAAGCAGGGAGGAGAGATGGAGCGGCGGCTCGGTCATCGGGCCTCATTCGATCAGGCGATCCAATTGACAGATGGTCGCATACCCTTGATCAGCGATAAGATCGTTCTTCTCCATATCGCCACAGAATCGCCAAGAGAACGGAGTAGGCTTCTTCTCGTTGGGAAATTCGATCCTTTACAGTACAGGGAGAAGAGTCCGCACGCAACAACTGCTCAGCAGCCGAGCGGGAACGTGCGAAGAAGCGAGGAGGGACCGGATGGCAGATCCAATCAAGAGCTGGGAGATCACCGACGAGAAGGACTACTCGAATCGCCGCACTTTTCTGCGGGGCGGCATCCTCGCCGGGACGGCCGCGACCACGACGTGGCTCTATCGCCGTCTCGCCTCTCCGGCAGGTGCTGGAAAAGAGAAGGACGAACCACCGATCAGTGGGTACCTGACACCAGAAGGGGAGCCGGCGACAGACATCTATGACATCACCCATTACAACAACTTCTATGAATTTTCGACCAGCAAGGAGGGGGTCGCCCCCCGTGCGGAACGCATGATCACTCGCCCGTGGACGATCGAGGTCGGTGGGTTGGTTCACCAACCCCGGACCTTCGACCTCGACGAGGTCAGCCATCTGGGGGTAGAGGAGCGGGTCTATCGATTTCGCTGCGTCGAGGCTTGGTCGATGGTCATTCCCTGGCTGGGAGTTCCCCTGGCGCGACTACTCTCGCTGGTCGAGCCCATGGCAAGCGCGCGGTTTGTCGCTTTCGAGACCAAGTTCGATCCGGCCCAGATGCCCAATCAACGGACAGGGGTCCTCCCGTGGCCCTACGTCGAGGGGTTGCGATTGGATGAAGCGCTCCACCCGCTGACGCTGCTCTCAACGGGACTCTACGGAAAGGCCCTCTTGCCGCAGAATGGCGCACCGATTCGATTGGTCGTCCCCTGGAAGTATGGGTTCAAGAGCATCAAGTCGGTGGTGCGCATCCGGCTGGTCGCCGAACAACCTCCGACCACCTGGTCGATGGTTGCGCCGGATGAATATGGATTCTACTCCAATGTCCATCCAGGAGTCTCCCATCCACGCTGGAGCCAAGCGCGGGAGCGCCGCATCGGAAGCTGGGGAATGCGCGAGACGCAGCTCTTCAACGGCTATGCGGAAGAGGTCGCCTCGCTCTACACTGGCATGGACCTGAAGCAGAACTACTGAAGGGGGAAGAGTCGAGATGGCAAGCCGGAAAGTCGATGGGCGGTTCCTGCAGACGCTGTTGATCCTCAATGGGGCCATTCCCGCGGTGCTGCTCGGCTGGGATGCCTGGTGGGGGCAGCTCGGCACCAATCCGCAGGAGTTTGCGATCCGGACCACCGGCAGCCTGACCCTCATCTTTCTGACGCTGACCCTGATCGTACGTCCGCTGATGGAGTGGCTGCGGACCCCAGCCATGATCGGACTGCGCCGAACCGCCGGGCTCTTCAGCTTCTTCTACGCGGCGCTCCATCTCACCACCTACAGCTGGTTCGACAAGGAGCTGCAGGTAAAAGCGATCATCGCCGATACGCTGGCGCGTCCCTTCATCTTTCTCGGAATGGCTGCCTTCCTCCTCTTGCTCCCACTGGCGGCGACCTCGACGAAAAGCATGGTGCGTCGACTAGGGGGACAACGATGGCAGCGGATCCACTGGGCAGTCTACCCGGCGGCCTGTGCCGGGGTCGCGCACTACTACCTGCTGGTCAAGGCGGACACGACCTACCCGCTCGGATTTGGAATTGCCGTCGGGCTGCTGCTCGCCTATCGGCTGCTCCGGCGCCGACTCCACGCCGCTCGAACGACCAGAGCGCATCGCCCGATCAGATCCGCTTGAGCAGGGGATGGCCTCCCTCCCTCGGATTCCGTACCAGCGTCAGGACGAGGACCGCGCCGATCAAGGGGATCAGACTCGCCGCAACCAAGATGGGAGCGAACGAATATCGATCCGAGATGACGCCGATCAGCAGCGTCGAGAGGATCGTGCCGATTCCTGCCCCCGTCCCGCTCATCCCGCTGACAGTTCCGACAGCCTCGTCGACATAGAGATCGGACGCCAGCACGATCGCCATCGTCGAGAACGAGGCGTAGGCGAACGTCGAGACGGCAAAGAGCCCGGCAATCGCGAAGAGTTCCGACGTATAGAGGGTCGGAATCAAAAGGGTCATCCCGATTCCGCCAAAGAGGACGACTGCCTTCCGTGCCCGTTCCACCGACCAGCCACGATGGATGAGCCAGCTGGAGAACCCTCCCCCAAAAAAATTTCCCAGATCGGCGGCGAGAAAGGGGATCCAGACCGCCATCAACGAATTCTCAATCTGGAAGTTGCGCGAGACGAGGTAGATGAAGAACCAATCGGTAATAAAAAACCAGACCGGATCGGTGAAGGAACGGGCAATGATCACGCCCCACGTCTGGGGGAGCCGCAACAGGTCAAGCCAAGCGGGTGGGGACAACAGTGGTGGTGCTGCCGCCCTGTCCACCGCGCGATCGCCCAGCGAATCGAGCTTGTCGGCGAGGAGCATCTCCTGCTCTTCGGGGGTGATCCGGGGGTGGGTCCCCGGAGAGCCGGCCAGCCTGCGCCAAGCCAGCACCCAGAAGAGCCCGAGAAATCCGGGAATGATGAAGGCGGGCCGCCACCCGAAGTGCTGATAGATCGGGATGATCAGGAACGGGGCGATGGCGCCCCCGATCGACGAACCGCTGTCGAAGAGCGCCGTCGCCAAGCCCCGCTCTCGTCTGGGAAACCACTCGGCGACCGCCTTGGTCGCCGCTGGCCAATTGGGCGATTCTGCAGCCCCGAGCAGGAAACGAAAGAAGGCAAAGCTCGACCAGCCTCGCGCCAGTGCTGTCATCATCGAGACGAGCGAGTAGCCGATGACGGAGAGGGTCAATCCACGCCGCGTCCCAACCCGGTCCATGACTCGTCCGAAGACGGTCTGCCCAATCGAGTAGGAGAGGCGGAAAGCAATCACCAGCATCGCATAGTCGGTATTGGTCCACTCGTACTCCTTCTTGAGAAAGGGGGCGAGCGTCGAGAGGGTTTGGCGATCGATGTAGTTGATCACGGTGGACGCGAAGAGCATTCCACCAATCCACCAGCGGAGATTGCGAATCGGTCTTGGCATGCAGGGGTGGCCTCGTGGAAGAGGATCAGAATGAGTGCGGAGGAACGCAGCTCCGCAAGAAAATCGGAGATCGCCCTGCTCGTGAGAATCAGAGTCGGGAGATTCCGTCACCAGGGGTGGAGATCATCACCGCCCCTTCCCGTTCAGCGCTTCGTTGGCGGGGAGCATAGTAGCCTTGTTCGACACGTTCGACCAGCGCGTCGACATCGGCGGCCCGACAGAGGACCAGCACGTTCCCGCCAAACCCTCCGCCCATCAACCGGCAACCAAGGGATTCCGTGCCCCCGCCAATCACCTCGACCAGTGCTTCGACCTCGGAATTGCTGACCTGGTAGAGCGTGCGGAGGCTCTCGTGAGTCGCCTCCAACAACCCTCCCAACACGGAGATCACCGAATCGACAAGGTCCGGAGTCCCAGACTCCCCCAAGGAGCGCAATCGCGCGACGGCCTGAGCCACCCGTTGCGACTCCCCGAGGTGATGGCGGGCCCGATCCCGAATGGCAAGCGGACGAGTCCAACGATCCTCCAGCAGCGCGGGAAAGACAGATCGACATTCGGCCATCGTCTGCGGGGAGAGTTGGGCGAAGTCGGCGAGCGAGAGACGTTCCGGCAAGGACTCAATCCGCTCCTCCATCGAGGACTGACTGGGGAGCCGGGCGAGAAGGGCAGGAATCACCAAGCGGGAGACGGCGGCCCGCTCATTGTATTCGAGCATCACCGCGCGCCCTTTATCGGCGACGTGGGAGAAGAAGGTCACCCACCGGTAGCTGTCTGCAGGAAAAGGGATCCACTCGGTGGTCTGCCGCGCGTGGTCCATCAGTAAGATCTGGCCCTCGCGCGAGAGACAGATCGCTGTATGGTCGAGTGCCCCCCCGCGCGTTCCCAGGAACCACTCGGCCTGCGCCGACTCGCGCGCGAGCGCGGCTGGATCCAGAGAGATGCCATTGGCCAATCGTATCGCTGCCCCAGCCAGGACAACGATCGCCGAGGAGGATGAGGACCCACCGGCGGGAGGAATGGTCGAATCGAGAAGAAACTCGATCCCTTGCCCGATCCCCTTCCCATACTTCCACTGGGCAAAGAGGGCTGCGCCGCGACAATAGTTCGACCAGTGCGGGGCGGGGGCAGGCCGATCGAAGACGAAATGGATCCAATCCTCTGCGACCGGCGAGGGCTCGAGATCGAAGGAGAAAGGTGCAAAGCCCACGTGGCCCGAGGCACCTCGAATCGACCTGTCCCCTGAGGGGCGGTAGAGCATGAGCATCTCGTGCTCTCGACTCCCAAAGGGAAGGGACGCAGTGGGGAGGTAGGAGACATAGTCGACGTGCTCCCCCAGAATATTGATCCGAGCGGGGATCCGCAGAACGTGAACCTCTCCCGGTCCGTACCGTGTCAGGAAATTTTTGCGCGCCGCTGCCAAGCGCTCCTCACGTCGTGCCGATCGAGAAGCAGTGGCATCGCCATTGGCAAAGAGAGAGGAGCGCATCATCCGTGGCCGTACCTGTCCATCTTTTCAGCTTGTTGAGCATTGCTCGCAAATTGACAACCCAAAGCCACCACCCCGCTACTTCTCCACTCCACCGGGCCCGTCCCTGAGCCCTCTGTGCTGCCGTAGTGCCAACAATTTGGGTTTGAATGGAACAAGATCGTCAAGAGCGAAGAATCGTTTCAAATTCGCCGGCGCCACGTCCACCGAGCCGGAGGATGGTGCCGTCAACACCAGCGACCCATCCGGCGCGCCCTTGCAGAGAGAGGGCCAAGAGGCTGGTGGCCGTTCCAGTTCGTGCGGGGAGCCAGCTCCTGCCCCCGTCGTTGGTGCCCAGGATCGTTCCAAAGAGACCAACTGCCCAGGCACGATTCGCATCGAGAGCCTGTACTCCGGTCAGCCGATGATGGAGCGCGCTGATCTGAACCTGCCAGATCTGACCACCGTCGATCGTCGCAAGGATTATGCCCGCATCCCCGACGGCCCACCCGTGACGGGAGTCGACGAAGGAGATGGCGTGAAGAGGAACAGTGGTGCCGCTCTCCTGCCGGTGCCACGTCTCTCCCCCATCTGCCGTGTGCAGAATGACCCCGGACTCACCCACCAGCCAAGCCGTTTGTCGATCGAGCCGTCTCAGCGCCAGAAGAGGGGGGGCATTCGGCAGCGGGCGAAACTGCCAAGTCTCTCCCGCATCCTGCGTCTGGCCGAGCAGACCGTTCTCAGCCAGAATCCAGCCATCGGTCGCATCGACAAAAGAGATTGCCAGAAGGTCCACGTCAGGGATTGCCGAGCGTGGCTCCCAGGTCAGCCCACCGTCGATGGTTCGCAGGAGTGTCCCTCCTGTCCCTGCAACCCAGCCCTCCCGGGAGTTGAGAAAGGAGACGGCACGAAGCCCAGCCGTCGAACTGGACGACTGTGGTTCCCAGCGCCGGCCGCCATCACTCGTCGCCAGGATCGTCCCCTCGACACCCACGGCCCAAGCGTGGCCCGCATCCACCGCAAAGATCGACTGGAGCGTGGCACGAGATCCTGGAGCCTGATTGACCCAGGCACGGCCTCCATTCCTCCGGGGGTCATCCACGGGGACGAGGAGGACGCCCTTCTCCCCTGCGAGGAGCAGCTGATCGGAGCCATGCAGGTCGAGGGCGTGAAAGGTGAAGGAGACGCCCGTCTCGACAGCCTGCCAAGTCTCACCGCCGTCGATCGTCTGCCAGAGGCTCCCGCCCTCGCCTGCCAACCAGCCACGCCGCGAGTCAGAAAAAGCGAGCGCCAACAGGGATCTCTCCGATGGCAGGATGAATTGCTGCCACGGATTCCCCTCTCCACGATATTGCCAGAGGCGCCCGGCGCGCCCGGCGACCCAGCCGCGGCCTCCTGGAAGGACTGCCGCCGCAAGGAGGTCCGGGGGGGACGCCTCGGAGCGGGGAAGAGGCGAGAGGGTCCACGTCACTCCCCCATCTCGCGTCGAGAGTACCGTGGCTCGTCCACCCACGATGATTCCCTCAAGGCGACCCGCAAACGCCACAGCATAGAGGGGATTGGTCGTACCGCTCGACCGGCGCTCCCAGCGCTCACCCCCATCCCGCGTCTCGAGCAGCGTACCTTCTGCGCCCACCACCCAGCCGTGACGGTCTGTCTGCCAGCGGATCGCGTGAAGGGCCAGCTCTGTTCCGCTGGCCTGCCGACGCCAAGTGCTCCCCCGGTCCTTCGAGTGGAGGATCACCCCGCGCATCCCCACCGCCCAGAGTTGCCGGCCCTGCGCGGCGATCCCGAGAAGCGGTGTGGTCACGGGGCTGCGAACGATCTGCCACTGGGTCGATCCGGACCGACGGCGAACGATCGTACCGTTCTGACCGACCGCGACCGCTCCTCCATCCTCCAGCAGCACGGCCCCTTGGAGCGTATTGCCCTGAGGAGATGGGTGCTGCCACGCCCACCAGGAGGTGACCTCTTCCGCCTGCAGGGGAATGGCCAGCAGCACGAAGATCACCCCCCACTGGGCCATGTCATTGCTCCTCCGTGAACCCGCCCTCGGCATCCCATCTCTCGGTTGATTGACCGAAACTACACACTCTTCGCAAAGCTGCGCGGCATACTCTAGCAGCCACTCCAGAGGGACGCAACAACCGAAACGGACATTGCCCCGTGCCCCCGCCAAGGAGAAGTCGTAGCGGCACAACTCATCTCAACGGGTCGCGGCGTCGCATCAATGGGCGCGGAAGATGCCGATCGCGGTCCCAGGGGCGGGGACGGCGAGGCGGGAGCGGCTGATCTGGGAAGTCCTCGAGCGAACGACGCCGAGTCTCCTCGCAGGCATAGTATTGAAGGTAAGTTTGATGATCCTCCTCACTCCCACTGCCGATCAGGTCCAAGTGGCAGGCATAGCTCGGATCGTTGGGAAAGAGGACGGTGGGTTGACGAAACAGATCATCCCAGAGCTCCGTGTAGAGTTCCAGATCGCTGAGATGGTCGGTGTTTTCGAGAAAGCAACCGACCGAGGCGAGAAAATAGATCACCTCCCAGAGCTTGTCCGGCAATTGGAAATCCTGCAGCAGGGCGGGAGGGGGAAGAGTCACCCCTTCCCGCAGCAGCAGATCGAAGAGGACAACCGGCTCTGCCGACTCAAATTCGACAACTCCACGCCAGAAGTCCTCTTCCAATTCCGAAGGGAAGTCGGCGGTCTTTCCCCACAGCATGGCTCCACCGCAGAGGGCAGCCGCTTGGCGACGAAGAGCTTCAATCCGTTGAGCTTGTTCGAGAGAGCCCAACGGGACGGGAGAGTTGAGGGGAGAGGATCTCCCCTCGACGATCTCGGGATGGAGACTGGGCGGATTGCCCTGGTGAGGCAGATGCGGTGTCTCGTAAGTGCCCGGCGGGTACCTGTTGAGTGAGGGTGGGGCTGCGCTTCCGCCTCTCTCCTGGTCAGGATCTCTTGGTGCCTGGTTTTCGTTCTTGTTGGACATGGCATCGACCTCTCATTGAATCTCACTGGATCTTATTGAATCTTATTGAATCTTATTGAATCT
>JBMOHS010000035.1:0-26740 GCA_049317725.1 Blastocatellia bacterium | reverse complement strand
CCCCTCGCCCCTCGCCCCTCGCCCCTCACCCCTCGCCCCTCGCCCCTCGCCCCTCACCCCTCACCCCTCATTTGGATGTCCGATATCCTTTGGGGTGGGCCTGATGCCAGCGCCAAGCTGATTCCAGAATCTGGTCGAGCTCGCTTTTCTTGGGTTGCCAGCCGAGATCCCGCCGGCAGCGATCCGCGCTGGCAATGAGGACCGGCGGGTCCCCCGGACGTCGTGGCGAGGCCTCTGTCGAGATCCAGCGGCCCGTCACTTGCCGGGCCATCTCGACCACCTCCGCCACCGAATAGCCACTCCCATACCCCAGATTGTAGACACCACTTTGCTTCTTCACCGCCGAAAGGGCAAGGATGTGCGCATCGGCAAGGTCCTCGACGTGGATATAGTCGCGAATACAGGTCCCATCGGGGGTCGGGTAATCCTCTCCAAAGATCGAAACGGCTGGGGCCAGCCCAGCTGCCACACGCAGGACATTCGGAATCAAGTGCGTCTCCGGGGTGTGATCCTCCCCATAGCGTTCGCTCGCGCCGGCCGCATTGAAGTACCGCAACCTGATCGCCCGGATTCCGTAGGCCTCTTCGTACCAGGGAAGCAACCGTTCGAAGGCCAGCTTTGACTCGCCGTATGGATTGGTGGGGCAGGTGGGCGTATCTTCTGTGATCGGAATGGTCGATGGAATACCGTAAACGGCAGCCGTCGACGAAAAGACCAACTGGTTGACCCCGGTGTCCCTCATTGCTTCCAATAGTTGGAGCCCACCCGCGACATTGTTTTGAAAATAGAGGTGAGGCTGTCTGACCGACTCCCCGACCAAGCTGAGTGCGGCCAGATGGATCACCGCTTCACATCTGAAATCGTCGAGTGTCTTGACCAGGCAGTCACGATCAGCTAAATCCCCTTCGACCAAGAGAGCTCCGGGGGCGACTGCCTCCCGATGTCCTTTGGAGAGATTGTCATAGACGACAGGCGTGATCCCTCCCCGAAGGAGTCGCTCGACGACGACACTCCCAATGTACCCAGCCCCCCCTGTCACCAGAATTTTCATCTTACGGTCTATCTCTTCCCATTCCAGATCCTGATCCACCAGAGTCAGAGATCAGCGTGTTGTCGGGCAGGGGATATTAGCGGGGGCAGGGGGTGGTCTGCCCGTTGGGGCCTCGGCAGAGGATGCCCGGGGTGAGCCCACCCCAACACCGCCCATCGATCATCACTCCACCCCCTTCGCATTTCGGGGGCGGAGCCGCCCCACCAGTCATGGCTTCGAGTGTCAAGGGGTTGTAAAATCCGCCTGCTGCGACCGGCACGGTGGCGAAAAAGAGGCTGTGATCGTAAGATTCAATCCCGTAATAGCTGCGGAACATCCGCTCCTTCTTGCGACTGACAACCCCGATGATTGGCCGCTGATCCTGATCACGGTCGAAACCGAGCAATCTACCTCCCCCGTTGTTTTTCGTCTCTCCAGGGATTGGCGGCATCGGATCTGGCGGGGTGAATGTTCGAGTGTTGGGATCGAGACCTGGTGTTCCAGCCATCAACACCCCAAAATCGGCACTCCCTCCTCCCCCTGATGCCACGCCATCTCCAGTGGCACCTCCAGCCATCTGGGCAAATGCGACGAGGGCGGGTGGAGGAGGTGGAAGCGGTTTTAGCGCTTGCTGGAGCGTTTTGACGTAGGCTTCGAGGAGTTCACGAACCAGTGGATCCCCCGGATGCACCATTCGCCAGTTCGACTTGCCTGGCTCACACGGCATCATCGGGTCACAGAGGGCCGAAGGGCGCATGAACCGCACTCTTCTGGATGCCTGCTCCACTCCTTGCACCAACTCGTTCAAACTGATCGGGTACTGTCCATTGCGGGATGCCGCGTAACGAGTCAGCCCGGTCGCGACCTGTTGCCCCCGCCAGAGCATCTCTTCTTCCTTCTCTCGCTGGAGATCCTGTCGAATCTTAGGGGCGGTCGCCGTTGTCAGAACCAGCGAGAAGAGCATGATTCCCATGATTCCCACCAAGGCATAGCCCCCCTCCGTGCGACGCTCTCCCGGTTTTGCGCTGATTGTCTTTAATCGTGTGGCCGGACGGGGCGGGGTGGACTCATTCTCCGTCATCACATTTTGGGACCGTAGGGGCGAAGAGGTCGTTGCTTCCAGTCGGAGCCGTCCGCTGCGGGGAATTCGTATCTCCCGCTGGAAGAACTGGCGAAGATTATTCATCAACATTTCCACGGCCTCTTTTTTGCTTCTTCACTGCTTCTTCACTGCTTCTTCACTGTCCCGCACTGTCCAGTGAACAAGTGTGCTTGTCGGAATGATGCCCCAGCGGGATGTTCTACAAGCCAACGGGTCTGAACAGGTCGGAAAGGGTCCCCGAAGACGGGTGACGGTCGGCTTAAAATACCAACCTTTCAAACTACGGGGAGCACCGTTGGTTCCATTATTTATCAGATCGAATGAATCACGGAGGGCCGCGGAGCCGAGCAGATCAAGGTTTGCCATCCTCTCCGGTGTAGTTGATGGTGTGGGTGACTTGAATGTCGGTATCTTCGACAGTGACCATCTGTGGAGTGATACTGATCATCTTCCACTTTGCCTGCCCCTCTTTTCCAAATCGTTTGTTCAGTTCTACATGGACGATCGACTCCTGGTCGATCGCTTTGAGGATCGCCACTTTCTTGGTTCGAGTCACGATCAATCCGACATAGCGATAGAGAGGCGGAGGAGGTTCACCGACATTGAGCAGCGCTTGGTTCGAGAAGAGGGTGGGGTCCTGAACACTGCGGATCTGGACACGGAGAACGCCAGGTTTTTCGATGGCCTCGGCAGGGACTGTGACTGTGATCTCACTCGATCCCTTGACGGTTCCCAGATAGCGTTTTCCTTCGATAATGAGAGAGGCATCGGCCGGGATCTTCTCTCCGCGTGCCGTCAACTCGAACGCTTTTGTCCTGGCGAGGACGGCATCGGGAGTCAGACCGAGCAGTTGAACGGGAGGTGGCGGTGGCGGAGGTGGTGGAGGGGGCCCCGGAGGTGGTGGCGGGGGCGGGGGCGGAGGAGTGGGCGTTGGATAGACGAAGATGTTGCGGCCTGTCCCGCTGCTCACCGCCCCTTTTTTGACCATCGAGCCAATATCAAGCGGTTGCGAGACGATCGGCGCAGCCGCCAGACTGCGGCCCCCAGAGGGTTTTGGCCCAGTGGTCACTTGGGAACGTGAGGTGGAGGGGGTGGAGGAGACGGCTGGAGCCGCCACGGGAGTTCCTCCAGCGGAGCCCCGTTCCTCCTCCACGAAAAACTGCAGGTAGAGAACCCCGGCCAGCACCAGAAAGAGCACGCCGAGAAGCACCTTCTTGCGGGTTTCCGCCGACTTCTCTGTGGGATTCGCCGTTGATTGTTGAGCCATGAAACTCGGATTTCCCTTGCAGATGGATGGTTCAGTGAAGCGGTGCCACACTGATCCTGGCGATTGAACAAAGAGGGGGCTCAGTCCCCTCTTTACTTCTGACTTGACGACTCCTCCCCAGATGCCAGCTTCGTTGTCGCACGACCGACCTGAGGGGGCTTTTTCTCTTTCCCGCCAGTCTCTTGTGTCGTGGTGGACGGGGAGATGGTTGGCAAAAGTCCCCCGCTCGGCACTGGACGTTGGAAATAGGTCTCCAGTTCGATTTTCAGAGAGACCGGGACCGAGTCGGGAGAGCCGAGTTCGAGCCGGGTGAGACTCGACGGGTTCCCCGCGGCCTGACGAACCCGGTCTGCTTCCCCTTGAAAGGCAAGAGCGTTCAGGATGACGAACTGCTGGCTCTTCTCCAGGTCCCCGAGAAACCGGCGCAGGTTCGGGTAGTCTCCAATGACGGTCGTTTCGATGCCCATTTTGGGGTAGATCATCAATTGCTTCTCTTGAGATCCCTGCTGCTCGGGGAGCGGGTTCCCATCGGCATCGGTCAGGGGAGTCGCTTCGTCGAGGCGATAGCTCGCGTCCCCGACCACAATGCGGTGGGTCTTCCCAAGCTGATCAATCTCATCCATCAGCAGGGTCATGCCACGTTGGTCTGGCTTGAGGGAACTCTCGAAACGTTGAAGACTGGCGAGGATCGCCTCGGCGTTGGCCACTTGGTCTTCTTGTTGCTTCTGCTCCCGATTTTGTCGCTCCAAGCGGGCCGTCTGATCCTTGATCCGGTTCTCGAGGGCGGTGATCTCCTCAGCGAGTGGTTGAACCCGGAGGAGATGGAGGAGGATGACCACCCCACACAAGACAATGCCAATGACAAGGAAGATGGTCTCGCGTGTCGAGAGGTGGAGGTGCCGACGGAGACTGGATGCCGAGAGAGCAGGCGGCAGGGAAGAGAGGGTGGTTCTCCAGTTCATCTCTTCTCCTCCGGACTGGGCCGACGAGCTGGCGAGGGCTGTGTGAGGGGCTTGGAGGTCGCGAAGGACATTGGCCTGCCATCTAGAGGAAGAGAAGGGAAGTAGTCAACCTTGAGGGTGAACTCGACCTCGTCGGTCCCTTCAATTGGCTTCTGGGTCAGCGGCGAGACGCGGAATCGACGAGAGTCGTGGAAGCGGTTGATCATCCCAGTGATCTCCCGTTGACTCTTTCCAATGACATCCATGGTCAGGGTCGCCGCGCTCTCCGGGCCCCCAAAGGCCCCATTCTTTTCGGCCGGGACAATGGTCGAGACGCCAACCCGGAGGAGCCGGACGCCGGCGGGGAGGTTCTGCTCGATCTCGTTGAGCAGGCGGGACCAGGAGAAGGATTTTCGTGCCAGCAGTTGACTGGCGGCATAGATCTCCTGGTTCTGCTCGAAAGTGATGACCGGGCTGCTCTGCGTGGGAACTGCCTTTCTGTCTGTTTCCCTGCGCTCGGTCTGTTGGAGGACGGTCCGAAGCATTGCCAGTTGGCTCTCCCGGGTCACTTTCTCTTGAATCACGAGTTGTCCGGCATAGGCGGGAGCGAGAAAGAGCAGCACGATGCCACCCCAGAAGAGGCGCCGATTTCGGAAGGGTTCCGCAGCCAAGTTGACCAAAGGTTTCATATCGACAAGGTCTCGATGCAGGGCGATACAGGTTTGTCTCCAAGGTTGAGAGAGGGAGAGAGACCACTCTCCAGTGCTCCCACGTGCATTTCGGAGAAGAGATGCGGGCCCTTTCTCTCTGGTTGCTCTGACCTGCTGGCAGCCAAGACCAAAGGGATGATCTCTGCACCCGATCAAAGGAGCACTATACCATGGAAAACGCCCGGAGGTGAGCCGTGGATGGGGTCAACCATGAATGCCAATCCCTCGAATGGCTTGCGGAACAAGTGGGGGCAGTCAAGGATCAGTTGCTTGCCCTTGGCGATCCTTGGTAGGGTAAAGCCGGAATGGATGAAAATAGCAAGATCAGAGAGGAAGAGCCGCGGATGAAATTGCGCGCAGAGAGGAAGCCGAGGAGGGGCCCCTACCTCGAAGTGGCCAGAGGGATGGGAGGGGCCCGCTGGCAACTGCCAGCCTGGGAAGAAGCTGACCCCACCGCGCAGGTGCGGCTTCGATCTTTTTCCCAAGAGATTGGCCAGCCAGAGGTGGTCGCTCAGTGTTTGTGGAACCGGGAGGTGACCGACGCCGGGCAGGCGAGGCAATTTCTCGCGCCCGATTTTCCAGGACACCTGTACGACCCTTGGCGATTGCGGGACATGGAGCGGGCGGTCGATCGGCTCCGTCGGGCAGTGCGGGATCATGACCGGGTTCTGATTGTCACCGATTTTGACGTCGATGGGACGACCTCCAGCGTGATTCTGACGCAAACCCTGCGGTTGCTGGGTGCGGGAAGCGAGGTCTCCGCCTACATTCCAGACCGTTTCACGGAAGGGTATGGCCTGTCGATTTCAATTGTCGAGCGGGCGGCCAGGGAGGGCTATCACGTCATCTTGACCGCCGACATCGGCATCAAGTCACGAGTCGAAGCCGAGCGGGCACGCGAGTTGGGCGTCGACTTGATCATCTGCGATCACCATCTGCCCGATGGGGAAGAGATTCCCGAGGCGGCCTACGCCGTGCTCTGCCCCAAGGGGGCCTCGGGGGTAGGGTATCCAAACAAGCATCTTGCCGCCTGTGGGGTCGCCCTCAAGCTGGCCTCCGCGCTCCTGCAGGACCACCCGCGAGGGGAGGCGATCATCGCATCGTTGGCCAAGCTGGCGGCGATCGGCACGATCGCTGATCTGGTTGATCTGGCCGAGGTGGAGAATCGGGCCATCGTTGCGCAAGGGTTGCGGGGGCTCCGGGAGAGGAGTCACAACCATGGTCTGCGGGCGCTCTTTGATGTTTCGCGAGTAGGGGACCCGGTGACGACCTATGACATCGGCTTCAAGATCGGGCCACGGATCAATGCCGCCGGACGGATCGCCCACGCCAATTCGGTGCTCGCCCTCTTCGATGCCCGAACGGATGAGGAGGCGCAAGCCCTTGCACTGCAGTTGGATGAGTTGAACGCTGAGCGCCAAGCGATCCAGCAGCAGCTGCTCGACCGGGTGACCCAGCGGCTACGGGACGAGACGCTTGGCTCGATCCTCCTCCTCGAGGGGCTTGAGACGGAGGGGTTTCATCGTGGAGTGGTAGGGATTGCCTGCTCCAAGGTGGTTGAGCTGACCGGGCGGCCGACCCTCATCTGCGCGATCAATGAGGAGGGCATGGCGCACGGCAGTGCCCGTTCGATCGAGGGCTTTCACCTGGTCGAGGCGCTCGATGCGGTCGCGGATCTTCTTGTCAAGTATGGCGGGCATCCGATGGCCGCCGGCTTCACGGTTCCCGCCGGGAAGATTCCGGAGATGCGGGCACGCCTGCAGCAATATGCCGCCGGGTGTTTGCGCGAGGAGGATTTGGGCCGCGTCCTCCGGGCAGATGCGGAACTGGCTGTCGCGGAGATCGATCTCCCTCTGGCCCGCTCCCTGGCGCGGCTGGAACCCCACGGCATGGGCAATCCTCCTCCGCTCTTCTTTCTTCGGGGAGCAGAGATCGAATCGATGCAGGTCCTCAAGGAGAAGCACCTCAAGTTGCGGATCCGACGCCATCTGGGAGGGCAGTCCCCCGATCGCGGGGATCAGGGCCCACTTGAGGCGCTCTGGTGGAATGCGGCCGAGCAGGCGGAACGGATCCGGCAGGCAGCTACCCTCCACCTCCTCGGGAGGGTTGAGATCAACACCTGGGGGGGGAGGGAGACTTGCCAACTGAAGCTGGTCGATGTCGCGGTTGCCTCGTGAAAAGCTCCGGCGAGGATCGACCGCCTACCGTTGATAGTGGCCCGCTCGCGCGTAGGACTCGTCGAGCAGGTCGACGACGTGAACGACCTGACATCTGGCGTCGTGGAGTCTGACCCCGGCGGCGAGTTGCATCTGGCAGCCCGGATTGGCGGTCGCCAGAACGGAGGCGCCCGTGGTGCGCACGTGTCCGATCTTCTCGGCGAGGATCTTGCCGGACATCTCGGGCTCGCTGAGGTTGTAGATGCCAGCTCCGCCGCAACAGTCCTGGCTGCCAGTCAGCGGGCGATAGTCGAGGCCGGGAATCGCCTTGAGAACTGCTTCCGGGGCCGTCGTCACGCGTTGCGCATGGAAGAGGTGGCAGGGGGCGTCGAGGGTCACCGAATGGTCGATCTTTGCCCCGATGACCGGACCGCGACGGGCGAGAAACTCCGTGACGTCTTCGACGTGTCGCGAAAAGGTCGCCGCCCGTTCAGCATAGTCCGGATCGTCGGCGAGCAGCTTCCCGTACTCTTTGAGCAGCGCACCACAGCCCGCGGCGTTGATAATGATGGTCGGCCGGCGGGCAGGGCTTGCCGGCTCCGGCTGCGTGTGGAGAAACGCGTCGAAGGCGTCGATGTTGCGACGTGCGAGCTGGCGCGCTTGCGACAAGTCGCCGGAGTGGGCGTGGAGGGCGCCACAGCAGACCTGCGTTGGAACGTCGACGGGTTGGCAGTGGTTGACCGTCAGGACGCGGGCCGTTGCCCGGTTGGTCTCGCCAAAGAGCCCTTCCATGACGCAGCCGGTGAAGACGGCGACTGGCTGGTGATCTCCCGTGGACGCGTTGGCCATGGATTGGGCCCGGTCTCGCCCTGCCATCCACGCCGGGGGGCGCGTGCTTGCCAGCAGCGAGAGGGAGAAGTCGATCGGGGCGGCGAAGCGGCGCAGCCAAGAGCCTCGCAGAAGTCCATCAAGCAGGCGACTCCCGCGGATGACCCGAAGGAGAGCGAAGACGGCCCGCAGGCGTGCCGGGTAAGGGAAGACGTGGCCCAGGGCGATGGCGAGCAGTTTCTTCTGTGGCTGGAAGCCACGGATCGGCCCGGTCTTCTCCTCCTGCTCGCGAAGGGATTCCCGCGCTGCCTCGAGCAGGTGGCCATAGTCGACTCCGGCCGGGCAGGCCGTCTCGCAGGCCCTGCATCCCAGGCAAAGGTCAAGGTGGCGGGAGAGCGCCGGCGCTTCCAGCGAGAGGTTCCCCTCGGCCACCGCGCGCATCAAGTAGATGCGGCCTCGCGGGCTGTCGTTCTCATTGCCGGTTTGGTGATAGGTTGGGCAGGCCGGCAGGCAGAGTCCGCAGTGAATACAGCCGAGGATCTTCTCCATCTCCCCGGAGAGGGCTTGGTGAAGTCGCGTGGAGGTGCGATCTGCTGAGGCCCCCTCGGCTTTTGCCCGAGAAGGATGAAGATCTGTCGTCGGAGCGTGAACGGCCACGTGGTCTCTCCTGCAATGAGTCAAATTGGATCGTCGACTCGCCTGTCTGATTCAAAGTCCCCCGACGAAGCGGCCAGGGTTGAGAAGGGAATCGGGGTCGAAAGTCGTCTTGAGTGCGCGCATCAGCGGGAGGCCCGACCGGGGACTTCCCCAGGTATCGAAGTAGTCCCCTCCGGTGGGGCGAAGCTGGACCAGCTCTCCCCCTCTTGCCTGGATCCAGTCCCGGAGAGCTGGCCCCTCGGCAATTTGCTCGGCGGGCCAATCCGGGATGTCCCAGAGTGCGTCGCCGGCACGGGGCCAGAAGAGGCGGACGATTCCGCTGGCGGCGTGGGCGCGCCAGCGGATTCCAGGAAGTCGTCGCTCCACCTCCTCAACGACGGTCAACAGATCGGAGGGGAGCATGGTCAATCGCCACGAGCGGCTCAGCCCAGGGGCAGTTTCGCTCTCGGCATAGCCATTCCAGAAGGCGCTGGCCTCAGTTGGACTGAGTTGCGTGTGATCGATTCCCGGGGCGAGTTCCGCTGCGGAGGCGATCTGCGACGTCACCGCCTCGGGTTCGTGGAGGAACCGCACGATCAGACAGTAGCTGGTCGCGTCGAGAGGCAGCGTGGTCGACTGTGCCGGCGAGAGCAATTCGAGCGCGGCAGGTTCGATGAAGGCCGACCGGAATCGCTCGACGACTCCGATCAGAGGGGCGGGATGGGAGGCATAGAACGCGACAGTCGCCTCGGCAGGCGGCAGCGATCGCAGTTTGAAAGTGGTCTCGGTGATTACGCCGAGGCTGCCCAAGCTTCCCGTGTAGAGTTTGGCCAAATCGTACCCGGCGACGTTCTTGACCACCTTCCCTCCGGCGCGAACGAGTCGGCCGTCGATCCGTGCGACGCGGATGCCGATCAGCCAGTCCCTGGGGGTTCCGTAGCCGCAACGTAACGGGCCAGCACTGGCCGTCGCAATCGTTGCTCCGATCGTTCCGGCTGAATCGCCAAAGGGGTCGAGCGGAATCCACTGCCGGTGCCCACCGGCGATCTGATTGAAGGCGGCGAGGGAGAGGCCGGCTTCGAGTGTCGCGGTCAGATCGGCTGGCTCATACTCGAGGAGGCGATTGAGTCGCCGCGTTGAGAGGATCAAGTCGAAAGGGGCCGGCTGGTTCCCCATCTCGAGCCACGTCCCAGCCCCCGATGGAATGACCCGCCAAGCCTCATCTGAAGCGCAGCGAAGCGTCTCTGCCAACTCCTCCTGAGAGTGCGGTGTGGCAAGGACGTACCCCGCCTCTCCACCAACGGTGAGGGGCTCGCCACGCTGCAGCTCGACCCGGTCTGCGCCAATCCTTTCGCGAAGCCGGTCGGCGACCCGGCTCGGGTCGATTCTGGGGGACTTGGGCGCAATCATCGGTCGCGTGCCTCTCTCTCTGTCGGTAGGCCTGTCACGTCGGGACAGCTTGCCAGCGCTGACCGCAGGGCGTCGATCGCCAGCACCGAGCAGTGCTCTTTGTTGCGTGGCAAGGGGTGAAGGACCTGTGCGATATCACGGGGCCGCAGCCGCTGGAGCTCCGCAATCGTCAATCCCTGGATCAGTTCGGTCAGGACCGAACCCGCCGCAATGCTCGGGGAACATCCCTCCGCGAGGAATTGGGCCCGCTCTACCCGACCCTCTCTCAATTGAAACGTCAGGATCAGTCGATCCCCACAGACTGGATTGGTCGACTCTCCGCGCGCCGTCGGGTTGGCGATCTCTCCCCCATTCCGGGGATTGGCGAGATGGTCGAGCACGGCTGGGCTGTACATACGGCTCCTGACACGATCACTTTCCGTTCGAGAGGACTTCCCTTTGCGTGGAAGGCGGGTCAATCCCCAAGTGCCTGGGCTCCGATGGTCTGGGCGCCAACGGTCTGGGCCTCGACGACCTGAGACTCACGCGCACGCGGAGAGATCTGCCGCAGTTTCTCGATGATTCCCGGAAGCGTCTCGAGGACCGCCTCGATATCTTCTTTCTGATTCTCTTTGCCGAAACTGAACCGCAGCGATCCGCGCCCTGTCTCCCGGTCATGCCCGATCGCCACGAGGACGTGCGAGGGGTCGGTCGAGCCAGAAGCGCAGGCGGACCCAGTCGAGACGGCGATCCCCTTCAAATCGAGTGAGATCTGCAACCCCTCCCCCTCGACGAAGTCGAAATTGAGGTTGGCGATGTGCGGAACGCGCCGGGCTGGATCGCCATTGCGGGAGCTGCCCGGGACCCGCTGCATGAGCTGCTCTTCGAGCTGATCTCGCAACTGGCGAATCGATTGCATGCGTTCTGGAAGCGCTTCCACCGCCAGCTCGATCGCCTTGGCGAGCCCGACGATGAGCGGGACGCTCTCCGTCCCTGCACGGCGGTCCCGCTCGTGATGCCCCCCGTGCATCTGGGATTCGAGTCGTACTCCACGCCGGACGTAGAGGGCTCCGATCCCTTTGGGTCCGTGAATCTTGTGACCAGAACAGGCGAGAAGGTCGACGCCGAGAGCCTGCACGTCGACGGGAATCTTCCCGAGGGTCTGAACAGCGTCAGTATGGAGAAAGAGGTGGGTCTGGCCGGCCTCTCGTCGCTCCCGCACCAACTGTCCGACCTCTCCGATCGGCTGGATCGTGCCAATCTCGTTGTTGGCGTGCATCATCGAGATGAGCACCGTCTCGGGTGTCAAGGCCGCCCGCACATCTTCCAGCCGAACGATCCCTTCCCGGTAGACGGGAAGGTAGGTGATCCGCCATCCCTTGGCTTCGAGCTGGGCGCAGGTCGCGAGGACGGCCGAGTGCTCGAACCGCGAGGTGATGAGGTGACGTCCCTTCCCGCGATAGGCTTCCGCAACCCCTTTGATCGCCAAATTGTCGGCTTCAGTTCCGCCGGAGAGGAAGGTGATCTCGCCGGGCTGGGCGTTGATTGCCTTAGCCACGGTCCGTCGGGCCTCCTCAATGGCTTGTCGTGCTGGCTGTCCCCACTGATGCGTACTCGACGCATTGCCATAGATCTCTGTCCAGTAGGGGAGCATGGCCGCCAAAACCTGCTCATCCATGCGAGTTGTCGCGCTGTTGTCGAGATAGACTTTCCTGATCATGCTATGTTACTCACGTCGCCGATCGAAAGACGCCCCACTGGCAATCCCGATCCAGGATTCCGGGGCCAATTCGATGTTCCGAAGGGGCACCCACGGTGGCCTGCCCTGCCTGCCGATCGAAGGCAGATCGACCGGAAGGGGTGACCGCACAACAAACCACGGGACCCGCAGGATAGCACGGCCCCTCCAGTCTCTGAAAGAGTGGCGGAGAGGGGAAGGTTGCAGAGAAGACGCTCGCTCGGTCCCGACGACCGTGGTCGTCTCACACCCAGTGGGAATGGGAGGAAACGCTTGGTGCAAACGGCAGGTCATTTATTAGAGAATCGATCGGGAATGGCGTTGATCCGATCCTGTCTCGCCCTGGATCGGCGGGTGCAGGTGATGGGGATTCTCAATGTCACACCGGACTCCTTCTCTGACGGGGGGGCTCACCTCGACCCCGAGCGGGCCGTGGCGCGTGCCCTCGAGATGGAGGCCGAGGGGGCTGACCTCCTCGATGTCGGCGGAGAGTCGACACGGCCCGGTGCCCCGCCGGTCTCGATCACGGAAGAGGCTGCCCGTGTCTTGCCCGTCCTTGAGCGGCTGCGGGGGCAATTGCGAATCCCGATCTCGATCGACACGACGAAAGCCGAGATCGCCCGCGAAGCGATTGCCCGCGGAGCGGAGATCATCAATGATGTCAGCGCGTTGCGATTCGATCCCGGGTTGGCCGAGGTCGCGGCGGAGACGGGAGCGGGGCTGGTTCTGATGCACTCCCGCGCGACTCCGGCGACCATGCACCTGCTTCCCCCCCTCGTCGATCTTCGTCGCGACCTTCTCGAAGGGCTCGGGCAGGCCATTCAGTTGGCCAGAGCCGCCGGGGTGGTCCAGGAGAAGTTGGTGCTCGATCCGGGAATCGGCTTTGGCAAGACTCCCGAGCAGAACCTTTGGCTGGTCAACCGGCTTGATTGGCTCAAGGAGCACTTTTCGCTCCCGATTCTGCTTGGAACATCGCGGAAGTCGTTCATTCCTCGCACGCTCGACCGTCTGATCGGCGAGGGGATCCGGCGAGACTTGGAGCGTGAGCGCTTGGCAGGGACCGCCGCCAGTCTGGCCGTCGGTGTCTGGAGAGGCGCGCGCATCGTCCGCGTCCACGACGTCGCCGATTCCCTCGTCGTCGTCCGGCTGACTGAGGCACTCTTGGACTCCCGGACTGAACCCTCTGCCAAAAATAGGGGCTAGGGGTTAGGGGTTAGGGGCTAGGGGCTAGGGGCTAGGGGCTAGGGGCTAGAAAGATGGCCTGAGAGATGGTGGCAGTGTCGATCGTCCAGAAAAAAGAGAAGATCTGGACAAGAGAGCAGTTCAAGACAGATCAGGAAGGGGATCAGATGACGGAGAGAAGCTCGGGGAATGGGAATCAGCGGCGTGAAGAGGGAGGGGCAAGGCCATCGAAAATGGGAGTTCGGCTTGTTCTCGGGATCTTCGGACTCTCCCTGATCTTGATGCTGGGGGGGCCCCGTCTTCTGGCGCACAAGCCGGGCTCTGAGCCCCCGGCTTCGCGCTTGGTTTCGCCGTTGGCCTCTTTGGAGGTGGGAACCGTGCGCCGTCTGTTGCAGCGTCTGGGCGGGGCCGATTTCGAGAGCCGTCAGGTCGAGATCCGCAAGATCAGTCCCGGGATCGGGGGGGAGGCGATTGTCGAGGCGCGGATCGAGACCGCCTACCGCTTCCGCAAACAGGACGATGATTGGGAGGTGGCCGAGATTCGCCTTGGCGACAAGCAGTGGGAGTCGCTGGAACTGATTCGAGAAGGAGTCCGTCGCGAGAAGGTGCGGCGCACCCGCCTCCAACTGCGGGAATTGACCACATCCCTCTCCTCCTATTTGACGGCCAACGGATCGTACGTCGAAGCACAAACGATTCAAGGGCTCCTCGATGGGTTGACAGCCGCCCATCTCCGTGTCCCACAATGGTTCGATCAATGGGGGACACCTTTCCTCTATCGGGGAGGCAAGCAGGAGTTCCGGCTGCGATCAGCCGGGCCCGACCGACAGTTCGATACGTCGGACGACCTGGTCGCCGACAGCTCCGCCGAGGCCCCCCCCAGTCGATAAGGGGAGAGGCCCCCGCTGTCGAGGTGCGATTGCCGCTCTCAGATTGCCAGGAGATCGGCATTCGTGCGATCGATCGGAATGGACGACTACAGATCACGTGAAGGACTCTTCCATGCCAGCATCACCAGAGCCACAACAATTGATGAATCGCCCCTACAGGAGGGCACAGGGAGTCTTGGGCGGCCTGCTGCTCGCCGTCCTTGGATCCTTGGTGATCGGAAGTCAACGCCCACCCGGAGCCTGGAATCCGACATTCGACGCTTGGACTCGTCCGATTTATGGGGGCGCGCTCGTGTTGGGCTTGCTGGTGATCATGACGCGTCGGCTGGTCTTCTCCCCATTGGTGATGCGCCCCCTCTCCCGTCAGGGTGGACAAGTCGTTGTCCGGGCACTCGCCGGGATGACGCTGGTACTCGGCATGGTGGCGGCGGTGGTTGGAATCGGGGGGGCCCTCTTCTATCAGAAGACTGGGGATGCCCAATATCTCTGGCGGCTGGGGGGGATTGGCCTGCTCCTGCTCGTCTACAGCTTTCCCCGGCGCGCCGAGTGGGAGCGCGCCGTTCGCGACGCAGCGGAGGGAGGCGACTGATGATCCTTCACCCTCGCGGGCCCACTCCAGTCGATGGAATGATTCCAAATTGCTGGTTCGCGACCGGCTGGCTGATCTTCCTGATCTTCTTCCAGGCATTGCCCGGCCAGGCCCAGGCAGTGTCGAGTCCCGAGGGGGCCCGGCTGGAAGCACAGTTGCGCTACTTCGAGGCCTTGCGATTGAAGGCGGAGTCGCAGGCGACGCGCAGTCCCAGGTTGCTTGAAGAGTCGGTCAAGGCCTTCGAAGCGGCGATCCGTCTCGACCCGCAGGCGGTCGAACCCCGGCTCGATCTCGCCGAACTCCAGTTCTTCTTCTTCTCCCGACTCGATCTGGCAGAACGGTTGGGAGAGGAGGTGCTCCAGCTCGACCCAAAGAGCGCCGATGGCTATCTGCTGCTCGGTCGGCTCCTCCTTGCGCGGCTGCGCGAGACGGAGGCGGAAGCGGACCGGCCGGCCTTGGTCGACCAGGCAGTCCAACGCTTCGAGCGGGTCGCGGAGCTCGATCCCAAGCGCGCGGAAGCCTGGGCCTTTCTTGCCGAGCTCTACCAGATGCGGCGAGAGACAGACAAACAGATCGCGGCGCTCGAAAAGTGGGCCGCCGCGCCTCTTCCCAATGACGAGTCGTTCTACCGGTGGATGACAGACCAAGAGCTGAGCCCCGCGCAGGCCCATTTTCGCCTCGCTCCCCTCTACCTTCAGGCAGGCCGCAAGGCCGAGGCCCTCGCTTCTGCCCGGCAGGCCTATGAGTCGAACCCTGCCTCCGAAGAGTATGCCTCGACCCTCGTCCGAGTACTCGCCGGTGCGACTTCTCTCGAGACGGAGCTGGCGCTCTACCGCCAATTCACCCGTGGGGCGACGGGGGCCATTCTCCAGCTTGGGTTTGGCGGGGCGCTCTTGCGGGCGGGCCGCTACGAGGAGGCCGTTCTCCTCTTGCGGGAGGTCGTTCGGGCCAACCCAGAGAATCCGCGGTCGCTCGTCTTTCTCTCGATCGCGCAAAGGCGGACAGGGGATCGCCCGGCCGCGGTGTCGAGTCTCGAAGCCGCCCTTCGTCTGGAGGGGGAAGACGAGCGCCGTGACCTGCAGTTGCAACTGGCGGAGACCTTTGAGGAGATGGGGCGTGACGAGGATGCACTCGACCGCTACCGTGCTCTCTTCGAGGCATTGCTCTCGAAAGGGGCGCTGACACCGGCCGGACAACCTCTCTTTGAGGAGGTCGTCAGTCGACTGATCCGTCTTCACCGTCGCCAGGGCCAGTCGAACCAGATCGAAGCGATCCTTCGTCAAACCCGACAGGCCCTGGATGAGCAGAACCCGCTTCTCGACCTCCTCGCGGTCGAACATCTGCGGGAGCAAGGCAAGGATGAGGAGGCACTCGCCCGCGTGCGGAGTGCCAGCCGACGAAACCCTGGAAATCGCTCTCTGATCGTCCTGGAATCCCAGATCCTTGCCTCACTGGAGCGGTATGACGAGAGCGTCGAGATCCTGGCCCCGCTGGTGCAAGGTCTCCCGGAGACGGCTGAAGAGGATGCGCCCATCTATGCGCTCAAAGGGAGCATCTCGCTCCAAAGGGGCGATCTCGAGACTGCGGAGCAGTTGGCCCGGCGGGCCGTCGAGCTGGATGGGGATCAAGTCGGGGCCCAGTTGTTGCTCGCCTCAGTCCGCGAGCGGAAGAAGGAGTTTGGGGCTGCCGAGCAGGTTCTTCGTTCATTGATCGAGCGGGATCCGGGCAATGCCACGGCCCTCAACAATCTGGGCTATTTTCTTCTCGAACGGGAGACCCGCTTCGAGGAGGCGTTCTCCTTGGTCGAAAGCGCGCTGCGGGTCGAGCCGATCAATCCCAGTTTCCTGGACAGCCTCGGGTGGGCCCATTTCAAGCTCGGTCGGTTCGAGGAGGCTCGTCAAGTCCTCCTCCGGGCCCTCATCTATGACCGGCGCAACGCGACCATCCACGAACACCTCGGAGACGTACTCCACGCCTTGGGGCGTGGCCGCGAGGCTGGGCGTGCTTGGCGTACTGCGCTGCAACTGACCCGCAACGCCGCGGAGAAGGGCCGGCTCCAACGCAAGATCGCTTCTCCCCCAGCCCGCTGAGGAGGAGGAAGCGGTTCTGGTTTCATGACAGCATCGGCGAGGAAGCGAACTTCTCCTCCACGGGGCGATCTGGCCTCCCCCATTCCCCTCTCCTTGAGTGAGAGCCCACTCTCCCAGATGAAAATTGAGCAGGAAGCACTTTCATTGGGCATCGATCCGCAAGCCTTGGTATACTGCTTGCGCAGCAAAATGAAATTGTGACACACCCGAGAGCCCCAATCTTTCTGGTGATGGGGAGGGTACCCTCCAGGCTGATGAGGCAGGCTTGTCAGAGGGATCTCCATTACGGATGGAATGGGAAGCGCCGGAGTTGACTGGGCAGCTCGAATGGGAGGACGATCGGGTTGCAGGGTGCCAATGGCACCATCTGAGAGGAGTCCAGGAATGAGAAGGACAGACTGGACGAGGATCTTTGGTTGGATCATCCTGATGCTGGCTGTCGGGGCCTCCTGGGCGGATCGCACGTCCGCACGCAGGGTGGGAGCTCGTCGACACACGACGGACGGATCTGGATTCGCCCCGGCTTTGGAGACGCGAGAGAAGGCTGAGGTCCGCGTCAGGGCCCTCCGCGCCTACGCCAACTTGCCACTGCGATTTGAAGAGAACCGCGGGCAACTGGGCGATCACGCGCGGGAGGTCGCCTACTTTGCCCGGGCAGCAAGCTACGACCTCTTCCTGACCGCGACCGACTTGGTCATGCGCTTCCCGGTCGAACAAGGTGAAGCGAGGGCGGGGAAGGGCGATCGATCCCCCGTCGAGCCAGTCTTGCGCATGACGTTTCGCGGCAGCCAGACGGCGACTCTTCGCGGAGAGGAGCGGCTCCCTGGCGAGAGCCACTACCTGATGGGGAGCGACCCCGCTGCTTGGCGACGAGAGATCCCCGCCTATCGGCGTGTGCGGGCGGCGTCGATCTATCCCGGAATCGACGTGCTCTACTACGGTGAGAAGGGGAACGGTCAGGCCCTTGAGTACGACTTGGTGGTGGCACCCGGGGCAGTCCCATCGTCAATCCGGATCGCTTTTTCAGAAAGTGGTCCACTGACGATCGATCCGGATGGGGCGATGAGTCTCCCACTCGGTGGCAGGTCGATCCGCTTCAGCCCACCGGTCGCGTATCAAGAAGCAGATCCTGAGGGCAGTTCGCGAACAGGCGCAGTCGACGAGGGGAGACGGCGCATCCCCTGTCGCTTCCGGCAGCTCGGGCCCGCTGAAGTGGGCTTCGAGGTCGGGCCGTATGATCCGCGCCGGCCTCTGGTGATCGATCCCGTGGTGGAGTATGCCACTTTTCTGGGCGGCGGAGGGCGAGAGGCGATTCTCGACTTGGCGCTCGATGCTTTTGGCGGGACCTACCTGACCGGCTGGACCTCCTCTCCAGATTTTCCCATCCGACCGACCGCTCCGAGTGTGCGCCCCCCAGTGAGCGAGAGCGGGACGGCCTTCATTGCCAAACTCGACCCGAGCGGAACATCCCTTACCTATTCGACCTACCTGGGAAGTCAAGGAAGTCGTGGGGTCAGTCTGGCGGTTGACCTGCTTGGATCCGCCTATGTCGCTGGAAATACCCGCGACGAACGGTTCCCCACGACCCCTGGGGCCTACCAGATTCGTCCCCAAGGCCCTCCCGAGTGGCCCTTTGTCTTGAAGCTCGACTATCGGGGAGTCGACCTGCAGTACTCCACTTTTCTGACTGGCCAGGAAGGGGGCCAGGTGGCGGGAATTGCCGCAGATCGATTCGGCTCCGCCTTTGTCACCGGATTGGCGAGGGCAGGATTTCCGACCACCCCCGGGGCAGCTCAAGCCGAGTACCGGGGTGGGCTCGGCGATGCGTTTGTTGCGCAGCTCGATGCGCAGGGGAGTCGACTGATCTATGCCACCTACCTGGGTGGGGCTGATCTCGATCAAGGGTGCGCGATCACGGTCGATCCTGCCGGTAACGCCTATGTCACCGGAACGACCGTCCGATCGGTCGTCTTCTCGATGGAGCAGGAGGGCACGGCAGATCCTGTGCTGACCTCGAATCTGGTCAGGACGGCCGGATTTCCCGTGACGGCAGGAGCGATTCAAGCGGTCCTGCGCGGGCGCTCTGACCTCTTTGTCACTGGGATTCGCCCCGGCGGAGGAGATCTCCTCTATTCGACCCTTTTGGGAGGAAGCGGGCAGGAGACCATTTCTGCCGAGGAGCCTTTCTCTGGCCGTACCATTGCGGTTGACCCCTTGGGCCAAGTCCATCTGACGGGAACGACCACTTCGTTCGATTTTCCGACGACGCCGGGAGCCTACCGCCGAGAACTCAGTGGAGAATCGGACGTCATGCTGGTCAAGTTCCAGGCAGATGGGTCTCGGCTGCTCTATTCGACCCTTCTCGGGGGCAATCAACGGGAGAGTGGTCGGGCGCTGGCACTCGATCCGGAAGGGAATGCCTATGTTACTGGCTGGACCAGCTCGCCAGACTTCCCCGTGACCGGGGATCAATTGGTGCCCGCTCCCCTGCCGACGACCCCGCAACCGGCGGCCTTTCTCACCCAGGTCGACGTGACAGGTTCCCGGGTTCTCTCGTCTACCTTGCTCGGAGGCAGTGGCGCGGACCAGGCGTTTGGGCTGGCTGTCGACCGCCTCGGCAACGTCTACTTGGCAGGAGCGACCACTTCGGCCAACTTTCCTGTTGCCCGGCCCGCTCTGCAGCAGTCCCTCCAGGGGACTCAGGATGGATTTGTCGTCAAGCTGCAGCCGGGGGGAGGCGGCGTGGCCGTCGACTCGATTCACCCGACGGTCGGTGGGGATGGCGGAACGGTCACAGTTCTGCTGCATGGCCGGCAGCTTCGCGATGGGGCATCCGTGCGGCTGACCCGGCAGGGGGAGGCTCCGCTCATCGCGCGCCACGTCTTTGCCGGAGCGGATGGCCGCACTCTCGGTGCGGTCTTTGACCTGCGGGGTCGACCAAGAGGTGCCTGGAACGTCATGGTTGTCCATCCGGATGGGGCAACCTCTCTGCTCCGCGACGGGTTCCGCATTGAACCTGGCAGGGAAGGGAGCATCCTTGTCGATCAACCCTGGGGACCGCACGCGATCCGCACCAGCCAGCGCCAGCTCTACACCATCGGTTACCGCCATACAGGCAACAATGATCTGTATGGGGTTCCCATTTGGGTCAAGGTCCGGGGAGCAACGGGCCTGCGGGTGGTGACGGCTCTCGCGTTGCCAGGGGATGTCCCCGGGGAGCCGGCTCTCAACTGGCCGGAAGTGGTCCCCTCGATGAGTACATCTGATGGGGGATCGACCACTGCGTTTCTTCCGGCGGTCATTCCCCCGGAAAGGACTGGCTTTGTCACCGTGGAAGTGACCGGCCCAGTGCAAGCCGGTTCGATCCTGACACTGGAAGCTTGGTCCTATCTGCCTTCCATCGCTTCCTTGGGATCCCCGGAGGATCCGACCGCGACAATCGTCGAGTGTTATCTGACGGTGGCGAAATTGACTGCCCAACAAGCTGGCACTCCCGCCCACGAGCGATGTGACAGCCGAGCGCGGGAGGTCTGGCGGTCCGTCCTCGCTACCGCCGTCCGGGAGACGCACCGAACCCCCGACAGGCCCGGAAGGGTATTTTCACTCTCCCAGGTCACACAAGCCGTGGCCTTGTCGGCCATGCGCTGCATGGGAGCGATTCCAACCTTGTCGCAGGTCAGCAACGCCGCGAGCCGCGTGCTCGGTGTGCGAGACGAGATGCGCATCTGCTTCGAGCGGAAGACCTCTCCGGTCTTTCGTCTTTTGACCTCTGTGCGGTCCTTCGACCAGAACGATCTTCGCGGAACCGTCGGAGGTGGCCCCAGCCAGTATCTTTCTGGAGGGAGACCTCTCCACTATGCCGTCTACTTCGAGAATCTCCCGGTATCGGGTCTTCCAGTCCGGGAAGTTGTCATCGCCAACCAACTCGACCTCGCGGCGATCGACCCGAAGACCTTTCAGTTCGGCGCGATCTCCATTGGGACCCACCTCGAAGTTCCGCCTGTCGGCCTCCACCGCTACACCAGGGAGGTCGATCTGCGTCCTGCCCAAGCACTGATGATCCGGATAGTCGCCGATTTCGACACCCGGACAGGGCTGGCGACGTGGCGATTCTTTTCGATCGACCCAGTGACCCGCCAGCCGGTGACAGATCCCCAGACAGGCCTCCTGCCTCCCAATCAGACCTCACCACAGGGCACTGGAAGCGTCCTCTTTGTCGTGCAGCCGCGAGCGGATCTGGCGTCAGGCTCGACGGTGCGAAGCCAAGCGGTCATTTATCACGACGACCGACCACCGATTCAGACCAAGCCGTGGAGCAACCAGATCGATACCGCCAAACCGGTCAGCCGCATCGAGGCCGTCCCTGTCGTGCAACAGGAGACCCGCTTCAATCTTCGCTGGTCGGGTGTCGATCAGGATTCCGGCATCGCCCACTACACCATCTTTGTCTCGACCAACCGGGGGCCTTTCCAACCTTGGTTGAGCGAGACGACCAGCACGTCTGCCACTTTTACTGGGCAGTTGGGGGCCCAGTACGCCTTCTACAGTGTGGCTCAGGACCGGGTGGGAAATGTGGAGGATCCCCCTCCGACTCCACACACTTCGACCGTGCTCCAGCAGTTCGATTTGGGAATGCAGGACGATCGAACTGGGGACTTTCTCCTCTTCAATTCACTGACGGGGGACTACTTTGTTACCCAATGTGGTCCCTTCGGTTTCTCCGCAACGGGTCGAGGTTCGATCATTCGCCGGGGGCATACGGTCAACCTCGCCGCCCAACTGGTGACGGCACTGGTCGAGCAGGCCCATTTTGGGGCATCCACCTTCTTTGGAGAGGCCCGGGTTCGTCGCACAGCCGTTACCGCCCCCTTTCCGATCGTCGATCGGACGCTCAGCAACAATACGTGGCGCTGTCCTGAATAGGCCCGCCACCGTCCACCAGGAATATGGCCTCAACCGAGATGACCCTCACCCTGCCTTCCTTCGCCAAGATCAACTGGACGCTCGAAATCCTCGGGAAGCGTCCGGATGGATACCATGAACTGCGGACGCTCCTCCAGACGGTCGACCTCGCGGATACACTCCACTTTCGACGAGGTGGGGCGGGGACGGTTCTCACCTGCGACCATCCTGACGTTCCTCTCGGAGAGGAGAATCTTGTTTCCCGGGCTGTCTCCCTGTTCCGGGAGGCGGTGGGTGTCCAGGAGGGCCTCCAGATCGAGATCGAGAAGCGGATCCCGATGGCAGGTGGGCTCGGAGGCGGAAGCAGCAACGCCGCGGTGACGCTGCTGGCGCTCCAATCCCTCTGGGAGATCTCTCTGCCTCCCCGCGAACTCTTTCGGCTGGCCAGCCAGCTCGGTGCGGATGTCCCGTTCTTCCTGCTTGGTGGAACCGCCCTGGGAGTGGGCCGTGGCGATGAAGTCTATCCGATGCCCGAACTCTCCGCTCCGCTGCTCCTCCTTGTCAATGTCGGCCTCCCCGTGCCGACGCGAGAGGTCTACGGCTCCCTGCCGTCTGAGTTGACAATGCCTGGACCGATCAGTATGATGCCTCTTTCGTTTGAAGTGGCTTATGGTTTAGAGGGTACCCTCAGGGATGAGAGCCCAGGTTCGAAAAAAAGGGTTGCCCGCTGGCTCTACAACGATTTAGAAAGAGCGGTCTTCCCTCGGTTTCCCCGCCTCCGAGAGGTGAAAGAGTCGCTTCTCACCTGTGGGGCATCCGGGGCGCTTCTCTCCGGAAGCGGATCATCACTGGTTGCGATCTTTGACAATAACCCAGCTCGTGAAGAGGCGATCCGCTTCTGTCAACAATCGGGTTGGTGGCAATCTGCGGTCTCGACGCTCTCACGGGAACAGTACCGTGCCCAGCTACCAAGCGCGGTCTGAATCCCTGGTTGGCGGTTGAGCCATTCTCTCCGTGCACGACCTCCCAAGCCATACCTCACAAGTCTGGTGGTAGTCTGTGCCGAGAGCATTGAGCAGTAGAGTTGAGTCGTTAAAGTTGAGAAGGTTCCTTTCTCTGCAGTCTCTCTGACTTGAGGCTCTGGGCAAATGGGCTCGCAATCGCGAGAGTGCAACTTGTTGATCAAAGATTCTGAATGATCCCGGCTTCTGGCAAGTCTCTTCACTTTTTGGAATTTTGAGGCAGATTCTCGATCTTGTTCGCAAAAGCGCGCCTCTCGGATCTGCTCAAATGTCGAAAGTTCAGGGACTAAAACTCTTCATAACCGAGAAGAGTGTCCAATCGTCTGGAATCCGTGTTGGGGAGTCGCCAAGTGGTAAGGCAGCGGCCTTTGGAGCCGCCATTCGTAGGTTCGAATCCTACCTCCCCAGCCACCCTTCTGTGCTGTGAGTGAGAAAGATACTCTTATTTGTGCCCCTCCCCGCGAGCTGTCTCTTCGAGGGGAGCGAGTTCGGGGAAGGTCTCTTCTGTTCCAGTGCTTGCGGATTGAACCAACGTGAATACCCTACAACTCTTTACCGGCAACTCCAACCGGGCTCTAGCGGAGGAGATCTGTCAGTACCTGGGATTGCCCCTTGGACGAGCCAACACGACCCGCTTTCCCGATGGAGAGTTCAATTTTCAGATTCTTGAGAATGTGCGTGGCGGCGATGTCTTTATCGTCCAGTCGACTTGCCCTCCAGTCGATTCCCATCTGATGGAACTGCTGATCATGATCGACGCCTTTCGTCGATCCTCTGCCGATCGGATCACGGCAGTGGTCCCATATTACGGATATGCCAGGGGAGACAAGAAAGATCGGCCGCGCATTCCCATCTCCGCTCGATTGGTAGCGAACCTGATTACGACGGCCGGAGCGAACCGAGTCCTGACCGTCGACTTGCACGCGCCGCAGATCCAGGGCTTCTTTGATATCCCGGTCGATCATCTCTATGCCGCCCCGGTCATGATCGAGTACCTCTCGGCCAACCCAGTGGAGAATCTCGTTGTCGTCGCGCCGGATCCGGGTGGGGCAGAGCGCGCGCGTGCCTACGCCAAGCGCCTCGATGCCAATTTTGCGATTGTTGACAAACGTCGGGAGAAGTCGACGCCGGGACACTCCGAGGCTCAAGTCATGAACGTCATCGGCCAAGTCGAGGGGCGCAATTGCTTGATCGTCGATGATATGGTGGATACCGCTGGAACCTTGACCAAGGTGGCCGAGGCACTCCATCAAAAGGGAGCTCGGCGGATACTCACGAGCTGTGTGCACGCGGTCCTCTCTGGAAACGCGCTCGACAGGATCTCGCAGTCACCACTTGAGAAGGTGATCTATACCAATTCGCTCCCCGCACCACAGGGGTGTGCACCGCCGAGGTTTGAATGCCTCTCGATCGCTCCCCTCTTGGCGGAGGCGATCAAATCGATTCACGACGAGACCTCGGTCAGCCGTCTTTTTATTTGAGAAAACGCTCGGCCAAGGGGCGGGTTTGAATTGACGAACGGGCAAGATTGCCCAAAGGATCCAATGCCCGGATGGTAAACTCCCTTCGATGTTCACCGAACACGGAGTGGTGCTTCGAGGTACGGGACAGTTGGATTCCGTTTTGCATGGATTCCATTTTGGATGGAACAGTCTGGAAGTATTGCAGGAGCAGTGGAGAGGAGAACGTTCGAGATGAGTCAAGCTGAAACAATTACCCTGAAGGCCACTTCGCGGGAGGAGAGAGGGAAGAACGCGGCACGTCGTCTCCGGGCGGCTGGGTTATTGCCCGTCACGGTCTATGGCGGTGGCCAATCGCCCGCCGTGAGTACGGTGGCCAAGCGCGAATTGGCGGCCCTGATTCGTCATCACGGTCGTGCCCAGGTCATCACACTTGATCTCGATGGAAGCCCAGTGCCGGTCAAAATTGCCCAATTGCAACTTGATCCGGTGCGGGACATCGTCATTCACGCCGATTTCATTCGCATCTAGCCGTTGAGGGACTCCAGATGATTGCCCCTTTGAGTGGCGATCACTGGGGAGGCAGAGTCTGTCATTGCCGACAATCCCCCTTCGGGAAGTTCAGCGGCCAATCAGGCAGAAGAGACAGGGACCTGTGTTGTGTGGTTGATCGTTGGCCTTGGAAATCCAGGTCCGAAATACGAGCTGACGCGCCATAACTATGGATTCCTGGTGGTTGATGAACTCGCGCGGCGACTGGGCAAACCGGTCCGGATCTCGGAGTGCCAATCGTTGACCTGCCAAGGGAATCTGGAAGGGATCCCTTTGCTCCTCGCCAAACCCCAGACGTTCATGAATGTGAGTGGGGTGGCGGTTGTCGCGTTGATCGCCAAGCATCCGATCGTCTCTCCAGCGCAGGTCCTGGTCATCAGTGACGATCTAGCCCTTCCATTCGGGCGGTTACGGATCCGCCGGGAGGGCACTGCCGGTGGCCACAATGGCTTGAAGTCGATCATCGAAAAGCTGGGAACGCAATCTTTTCCCCGCCTCCGCTTGGGCATTGCTCCTGCGCACCCCCTGGCTGAGACGCGCGATTACGTTCTCGGGACATTCACCAAGTCAGAGCAGGCGGCGCTGCCGGCGACAATTTCCAGGGCGGCCGATGCCGCGATCGTTCTTTTGACACGTGGGATCGAAGAGGCGATGAGGTCCTTCAACTGACCTTCGCGAAATGATCCCTATCACTCTGGACCGGAGCGTCTTGGTGGCGTTCCTGGTCTCTCCTTGCTGGACCCCGCGGGGTTTGGCTCGATTATCCATAAGGAGGATTCACGTTGAGGACCTACGAAGTAGCCTTCATTACGGCTCCGAACGTCGTCGAAGATGACCTCAATAAACTGAGGACCCAACTCGAAACGATCGTCAAGGAGCGCGGCGGACAGGTGACCAAGGTCGATCCCTGGGGCCGTCGCAAACTCGCCTACCCCATCGACAAATACGAGGAAGGCATCTACACGATTCTCTATCTGGAAGGGTCTGGACTGGAGATTGCCGAGGTGGAGCGCCGCTTACGCGTCACGGACTTTGTCATCCGCTACTTGACGATCCGCACCGATGAGGATCTCAAGCGTGCAGAAAAGATGAAGGCGAAGCGCAAAACGGTCGTGGGCAGCGGTGCCTCGCGCAACCAGGACGACGATGAAGCCGGCGATGACATGTCGGATGACCTCGACTAACCAGGAAGGGAGGAGATAGACCATGGCCAGAAATTTTGATGATGGGGGAGATCGAGGCGGCAGATTCGGGCGACCTTCGCGTGGGGGTGGGCCACGCCGCCGTCGTGTCTCGCGGCTCTCTGCCGAGAAGGTCGACTACATTGACTACAAGGATGTCCGCTTGCTGCAGTCGTATATTGCGGAGAATGGCAAGATCCTCCCGCGCCGCTTGACTGGCATCAGTGCCTGGCAACAGCGCAAGCTGACCGAGGCGATCAAGCGGGCGCGAAACTTGGCGCTTCTGCCTTACTCGAAGTACTAACCGTGTCTTCCTGAACCAGAAGAGGAGTGTAAGATGCCAATGATGGAGCTTTTGCTCAAGGTAGATGTCGACAATCTGGGCCTTCGGGGCGAGATGGTGCGGGTACGTCCTGGGTATGGACGCAACTTCCTGCTCCCCCGTGGGCTGGCAGTGCAGGCCACTCCGGGCAATGTCAAGCAGATCGAGATGCAACGTCGGGCTCTCTTGAAGAAGGAGGCGACAGAACGCACCGCGGCGGAAGGGCAGGCTGCCATGCTGCAGGAGTTGACCCTCACCTTCCCCCGCAAGGTGGGCGAGCACGGCTTGCTCTACGGCTCAGTCACGTCGATGGATATTGCCGATGCGATCAAGGCGAAGGGCTTCGATCTGGACAAGCGTCGGATCCAGCTCAAGGATCCGATCAAGGAGGTCGGCGAGGTCGAGGTGCCGGTCAAGCTGCACCGCGAGATCACAGCGACGGTCCGTGTCGTTGTCATCGAAGAGAAGCTGGAGGCACCAGGCGAGGAAGCGTGACGTCCCCCGGTCGTGGCGACTCAAAACGTCTCGCCCGCCTGGTGAGGAGCGATGAGATGTAACGAGAGGTAGAGTGGATCCTGCCTCACGTCAATCAACGGGAGCGGAATGGCCCAGGTGCAGTTGAGCGCCGGTGGTCCACTCCGCTCCTCTCTTTTTTCGTAATTACTCACGGAGAAGAAGGTCGGGAAGTGGGCCGGGCCAACCAGCAATCAACGTCAGAACGGAAGAGATGATTGCACCACAGAGGCACAGAGA
>JBMOHS010000034.1:0-26862 GCA_049317725.1 Blastocatellia bacterium | reverse complement strand
CACAGAATAGTAGCCTCTTTGCCACGAATCGGAAACAGTTCTCTCCGACCATCCCGGTTCTTTTCCCGTGCGGGAATGGGAATGGTGGCAAGATCGTGTTCGAGGAAGCAGCAGAAACGCCCCGATGGTGGGTCAAGGGAGTGGTTATGGTAAAGGCAGAGGAGAATGCAAGCGAGCCGAAGTTCACCAATCGACTGATCCACGAGACGAGCCCGTACCTCCTGCAGCACGCCCACAACCCCGTCGACTGGTACCCGTGGGGAGAAGAGGCACTCGGTCGTGCGCGCGCAGAGAATCGGCCGATTCTCTTGAGTATCGGCTACTCGGCCTGCCACTGGTGCCACGTTATGGAGCACGAGTCGTTCGAGAACGAGCCGATTGCCCGCCTCATGAATGAGCACTTCATCAACATCAAGGTCGATCGAGAGGAGCGTCCAGACCTCGACACCATCTACATGAACGCGGTCCAGATGATGACGGGGCACGGTGGATGGCCGATGACCGTCTTTCTGACGCCGGATGGGCGGCCCTTCTATGGCGGTACCTACTACCCACCCGTCGATCGCCACGGGATGCCCGGATTCCCGCGGGTCCTCATCTCCCTGGCGGAGGCGTGGCAGCATCGTCGGGAGGAGATCGAGAAGAACGCGGGAGGTCTGCTCCAGGAGCTTCAACGCATCGACCGTTTCAAGGGGGCCGGCGAGGCGGCGACGATGGCGGTGCTTGATCAGAGTGCGACGCGGCTCCTGCAGTCTCTCGACCGGACCCACGGAGGCTTTGGCACGCGCCCAAAATTCCCTCCGGCGATGGCCCTCTCCTTTCTCCTTCGCCAAGACCTTCGGCAGCCGGACCGGGGGTGTCGCGACGCCGTCACCCTGACGCTCGACCGGATGGCGCACGGCGGGATCTACGACCAACTCGGCGGGGGCTTCCATCGCTACTCCGTCGACGATCGCTGGCTCGTTCCCCACTTCGAGAAGATGCTCTACGACAATGCGCTGCTCTCCCGCGTTTATCTCGAAGCCTGGTTGGTGACGGGCAATCCGTTCTATCGGCAGATCGTCGAGGAGACCCTCGACTATGTCCGACGGGAGATGACGGATCCCTCCGGCGGATTCTACTCCACACAGGATGCCGATAGCGAAGGGGTCGAGGGCAAGTTCTTTGTCTGGCGGCCCGCGGAGGTCCTCTCCCTCCTCGGGCCAGAAGATGGAGAGATCTTCTGCCGCTTCTACGACATTACCGAAGAGGGCAACTTCGAGGAAGAGAACATCCTCCACGTCGAGGAGACAGTCGAAGCGATGGCCCCACGGCTTGGACTGACCCCTGATGCCCTCGAAAAGCTCCTTGCTCGCGGCCGGCAGATTCTCTTTAACACGCGAGAGGCCCGCCTCAAGCCCGCTCGCGACGAGAAGATGCTCACCGCCTGGAACGGGCTGATGCTGCGCAGCTTTGCCGAGGCTGCCCGCGCGCTCAACCGTCAGGACTACCTCGAGATCGCCATCCGCAACGCCCAATTTCTGACCACTGAGATGTGCGAGGGAAATCGCTTGCGGCGGACCCGCCATCGTGGCCAGACCAGGCTCAACGGCTACCTCGAGGACTATGCCAACACCATCGATGGCCTGCTTGCTCTCTACCAAGTCAGCTTCGATCCCCGTTGGTATCACGAAGCCCACCGGCTGACCGAAGCGATGGTCGAGCACTTCCACGACGCGGAGAGTGGCGGATTCTTCTTCACCAGCCACGATCACGAAACGCTGATCGCCCGATCCAAGGACTTCTACGACAACGCGACGCCGAGCGGCAACGCTGTCGCTGCTGAGGTGCTCCTCCGTTTGGCGCTCTATACTGGCGAGTCCCGCTATCGTGACCTCGCCGAGGAGATCTTCCAGCAAGTCGCGGCGGTGATTCCCCGCATGCCGACTGGGTTTGGCCACTTGCTCTGCGCCATCGACTTTGCCCTCGCCTCTCCCTATGAGATCGCGCTGGTCGGACCCGTCTCGTCGCCGGCCATGGCGGAATTACGCGCCATCCTCGACCAGCGCTTCCTCCCCCATACGGTGGTGGCTCTTGCCGACCCGGGTCGGCCAACCGTTGCGCCCTCCCCTGATCGAGCGGTCTCTGGGGACTTGGGGGAGATTCCATTGCTTGCCAACCGCCCGGCGGTCGATGGGCAACCGACGGTCTATCTCTGCCGCCATCACACCTGCGAGCGCCCGATGACCGATCCCGAGGCCTTGCGCCGGATGCTGGTGTCTCCCCTGTCGCGTTGATCCTGGATGCTTGTTCTTCGCCCAATGGAGGCTTACTGCTCGTTGACTGCCTTTGACAGGCTCTGGAAGAGCCCGTACTATTACATCTATTCGGTTTCGACGAGCTGGGCTCGTCCCCCGATCCTTTGATGACAGGCTCGACGTCGACACGCAGGTGCCGCAACGCCGGACCAAGCGCAGTGAATGCTGGACAAAGGCTGGCGAGCAGCCTGGCGAGTGGCCATGACAACACTGGGGCAGGAACTCAAAAAGTACCGGGAAGAGAGAGGGGTGACGCTTCAGCAGGTCGCCGACCGGACCCTCGTCGGGGTTCAGTTTCTGAAAGCCATCGAAGCGGATGACTACGCTCCCCTCCCTGGTGGGATCTTCAATCGATCCTTTGTCCGGAAATTCGCCCGCGAAGTTGGTCTGGAAGAGCCTACGGCCCTTCGTCTCTATGAGGAGCAGTTGGCGGCCCAGGGCGGGGAAGAGGACCGTCGCTTCGAGCTGGGAGTCGAGAATTGGGATCGCCCCCCGACTTACGGCAGCGGCTTTGTTCTCAGTCTGCTTCTCTTGGTCGTCCTCGCTGGCACGTCCTATCTGGCCTACCGGTTCTTCTTCCGGGAGGCACTGGCCCCGGACACGCCGTCCGCGACTCAAACCGGGATTGCGGAAGATCGCTCAGCCGCCGTCGACCGGATCCCGACGCCAACTCCAGCGCCACCCAGCCCATCCCCGGAAGAGTCGCAGGACTTGCGCCTGTCGGTCGCCGTTGGTGCCTCGGCCTGCTGGATTAAAGTTACGCGTGACAAGGAGGTTCCGGAAGAGGCGCTGTTGCCTCCCGGTGCGAATCGCGAATACGTGGCCCAAGAGCGACTGGTGCTCAGTGCCGGGAACCTTCCCTCTCTGCGGTTGACCCTCAACGGGCGGCCCTTGCTCAACAGCAAGATCGCCAACTCCCCGACCAGCGTCGTCGTTACCAGCCTTGTCCTGACCAAAGAGACCTATCTGCAATATGCCGACGCTCCACCTCCTGACTCCCCGCGGTAATTGTCTATGTTGACGGAACCCCTGCTCGAAGCCCTGACTTTTGATGATGTGCTCCTGATCCCTGCCTTCTCGGATGTCCTTCCGACCGAGACGGACGTCTCGACCCGACTGACCCGACATATCCGGCTCAACATTCCGGTGACCAGCTCGGCGATGGATACCGTCACCGAGGCGCCCATGGCCATTGCCATTGCCCAGCAAGGCGGACTCGGTGTCATTCACAAGAACTTCTCGATTGCGGCGCAACACGACGAAGTCGACAAGGTCAAACGATCCGAGTCGGGGATGATCGTCGACCCGGTGACGATGACTCCGGACCGGAAGATTCGGGAAGCCCTTGAACTGATGAAGCGGTACAAGATCTCCGGTGTCCCGATCGTCCAGGAGGATGGTCGGCTGGTCGGAATCCTCACCAATCGTGATCTTCGCTTCGAGACCCGTCTCGACCTGCCTCTCTCTGAGGTCATGACCAAGGATCACCTGATCACCGTTCCGGTCGGGACGACCCTTCGCGAAGCCGAAGGGATCCTGCAGCAGCACCGCGTCGAGAAGCTGCTGGTCGTCGACGATCAGTACAAGTTGAAGGGGCTGATCACGGTCAAGGATATCCAGAAGGCGATTCGCTATCCGCAGGCCGCCAAGGACGAGTATGGCCGTTTGCGGGTGGCGGCAGCGATCGGCGCGACCGGGGACTATCTCGAACGCGCCGCGGAGTTGGTCCGGGCCCGCGTCGATGTCTTGGTTATCGATACCGCGCACGGCCACAGTTCCAGGGTGATCGAGGCGGTCCGCGTCGTCAAACAGCGCTTTCCCGAGATCGATCTCATTGCCGGAAATGTCGCGACGGCGGAAGGCGCGCGTGCCCTCATCACCGCCGGTGTTGACGCGGTCAAAGTCGGGATCGGACCCGGCTCGATCTGCACGACCCGCGTCGTCAGTGGTGCTGGAGTTCCCCAGATCACCGCGATCACCGAGGCAGTCCGAGGGGCGGCTGGGAGTGACGTGCCGATCATTGCCGACGGTGGCATCAAGTACTCGGGCGACATCACCAAGGCGATCGCTGCGGGTGCCGACGTCGTCATGATCGGATCCCTGCTGGCGGGAACGGACGAGTCTCCTGGAGAGATCATTCTCTACCAGGGACGCAGCTTCAAAGGGTATCGCGGGATGGGCTCCCTCTCCGCGATGAAGGAGGGGAGCAAGGATCGCTATGGCCAGGAGTCCGAGGCGATGGAGTCCAAGCTCGTCCCAGAGGGGATCGAGGGACGCGTCACCCACAAAGGCTCTCTCGCCGGGCTGATCGGCCAGTTGGTCGGTGGGTTGCGCGCTGGAATGGGCTACACCGGCTGCCGTACAATCGCCGAGCTGCAGCAACAGGCCCGCTTCATGAAGATCACCGCCGCGAGCCTCAAGGAGTCGCACGTTCACGATGTGATCATTACCAAGGAAGCCCCCAACTACCGCGTCGAATAGAGAACGTCAAGCAAGCAGAAGAGGGGGAGAATGGATGGTCGTCCACTCTCCCCCTCGCCGTTTTCGGAAGCCGATGGATCCGGCTCAGTCCTTGCGTGCTTTGGGTCGCTGGTTAGCCGGAAGGACCTTCTTGCGCATCCGGATGGAGCGCGGGGTCACCTCGACCAGCTCGTCATCGGCGATGTACTCGATCGCCTGCTCGAGGGTCAGTTCGCGAACGGGGACGAGTCGCAGGGCCTCGTCCGCAGTCGAGGCCCGCATGTTGGTCAGCTTCTTTTCACGGATGATGTTGACATCGAGGTCGACATCGCGTGAGTTCTCCCCGACGATCATCCCCTCGTAGACCTGGGTTCCCGGTTTGGCAAAGAGTTCCCCGCGTTCCTGGAGGTTGTAGATTGCGTAGGCGGTCGCTTCTCCGGGGCGATCGGCGACCAGGCTGCCCGTTCCTCTGCCGGCCAGCTCGCCTTGCCAAGGGCCCCAACGAAGGAAGAGCGTGTTGAGCAGACCCGTTCCTTTTGTCTCGGTGAGGAACTCGTTGCGGAAGCCGATCAGGCCGCGTGACGGGATCTCGAACTCCATCCGGACCCGGCCGTGACCGTGATTGATCATCTTGGTCATGGTCCCTTTGCGCCGTCCCATCGCTTCGGTGACGACTCCGATGAACTGATCCGGAACGTCGATCACCGCAATCTCGATCGGCTCGTGAAGGACACCGTCGATCTTCTGGGTAACGACTTGAGGGCGGGAGACCTGCATCTCATACCCTTCGCGCCGCATCTGCTCGATGAGGATTGCCAGTTGCAGCTCGCCGCGTCCGGAGACCCGGAAGCTGTCGGCCGAGTCGGTCTCTTCGACCCGGATCGCGACGTTGCTGAGCAGCTCCTTGTCGAGCCGCTCCCGCAACTTCCGGGAGGTGACGTGCTGGCCGTCCTTGCCAGCGAAGGGCGAGGTGTTGACCCCGAAGATCATCGAGATGGTCGGCTCATCGACGACGATGCGTGGCAAGGGGCGCGGATCCGTCGCCGACGCGATCGTGTCCCCGATGTTGATCCCTTCGATCCCGGCAATGGCGATGATATCCCCGGCCGGTGCCGTCTCGATCGGGACCTGCTTCAATCCCTCGAAGGTGTAGAGCTGGGTGATCTTCGTGCGGCTGAGCGTTCCATCGTGCTGGCAGACACTCACTTGATCCCCGACGGATACCTGCCCGTTGAAGACTCGTCCGATGGCGAGCCGCCCGACGTACTCACTGTAATCGAGATTGGCCACCAGCACTTGGAGGGGGGCTGTGTCATCTCCTGCGGGGGCGGGGATGGTCTGGAGGATCTGCTCGAAGAGCGGCCGCAGGTCGGTGCTCTCGTGCGACAGCTCGTGCTTGGCGATACCATCCCGCGAGATTGCGTAGAGGATCGGAAAATCGATCTGCTCGTCATTGGCGTCGAGGTCGATGAAGAGGTCGTAGACCTCGTTGACGACCTCTTCCGGTCGCGCGTCTTGGCGATCGATCTTGTTGATGACGACCACCACCGGCAACTTCTGCTCCAGGGCTTTCGAGAGCACGTAGCGCGTTTGTGGAAGGGGCCCTTCCGAGGCGTCGACGAGGAGCACGACCCCATCTGCCAGCTTGAGCACCCGTTCGACCTCGCCGCCGAAGTCGGAGTGTCCTGGGGTATCGAGAATATTGATCTTCGTCCCCCCATACCGGACTGACGTATTCTTGGCCATGATGGTGATCCCGCGTTCCCGTTCGAGATCCATCGAATCCATGACCCGTTCGACGATGCGCTCATTCGTGCGGAAGAGTCCTGATTGTTTGAGCATCACATCGACGAGGGTCGTCTTTCCATGATCGACGTGGGCAATGATGGCGATATTTCGCAGGTCCGGACGGTCAGGTGTCGCTGTCTTCATAAAGCGGTTGGCATCTCGTTTTCTAGCGGAACATTAGGTCAGTAAATCAGATGGTACCGCATGCGCGGCCTTCGCGCCAGTCACCTCCCCTCCGCCCCCCTCCCCCCTCGACCAATTCCAGGAAGAGATCGGTTGCTTCTCTGGGGTTCTTTCCCTATCATCAAGGAGGATTTTTACCATTTTCAGGGCCATTATTCGGAGTTATTTGGGGTTCCTTAGATGAAAAAAAATGGCAAGCAGCAACGTGTTCAAGATGTTTCTCCCAGCCGGGCAAAATCCAAAGCCAATGATTCCGCAGTCGGCGAGCTTCTCGCGCGCCTCAACCACGCGCTTTCGCTGGAGTATGCGGGGCTGATCCAATATCTCCAGCAATCGTGCCTCCTCAAGGGGGAGGATCGACAGGATTTTGCGCCGTTCTTCGCCACTTCGAGCAATGAGGCCCATCTTCACGCGCAGAATTTGGGTAACAAGATCGTTTCCCTGGGCGGGACTCCGACGACGACGCCAGCGATGATCCGTGAAGCCCATCACTTGGACGAGATGCTGCTGGCCGATCTGGCGCTGGAGCGGGAAGCCCTCGACGCCTACATCCGTGCCTGGGAGGCCGCTGAAGGGCGGCTGGCTCTCCGTTTTTGGCTCGAGGATGTCATTCGTGATGAGCAGCTTCACGTCGATGAGTTGGAGAAGTTGACCACTTCCCAAACCCGGCACCAAAAGGAGTGAATATGGCAAACGTAATCCACTGTGTGCGGTGTGGGCAGAAGCTTCCCGGACTTGAGAAGCCGCCCTTCGGCAGCCCACTTGGCAAGAAGATCCACGACCAAGTCTGCCAAGCCTGCTGGAAGGCTTGGTTGGCGGCGCAGAATCAGTTGATCAACCACTACGGATTGAGCCCGATCAACCCCGAGCACCAGCAGTTCTTGATTCAGAACATGGAGGCATTCCTCTTTGGGGGGGGGATGCAGACCCAGATCGATACGACTCTGCAAGGGACCATTCGTCACTGACCGGGCGATCAACGATGATGAGGCGAACGGACTTGACCAGCTCACGTCCGTCTCCTTTCCCTTGCCAGCTCTGCTTGGCACGCTCCGCTCCGCCGTCTCCGCCACACCCCGCGCGAGGCGTGGGTCGATTGACAAGGAAGAGGGCGAGTACTATCTTTTTCGATTGTTTGTCTCGGGGTCTTCTTGCAGCTCGCTGGAACGCCAGTGGAACGGTTGAATCTGGATTTGGTTGGAGTATGAAACGTCAGGAGCAACTAGGCATCTCCCCGGAAGATGACGGGGACATCGAGGTCATCGAGGACCTCTCGACGCTGCGAGGATATGCTCCTCGTCGAGGTGGGCTCTGGCGCGAATTGCGGATCCTCTTCCGTGACATTCTCTTTGCCGGGGTGGTGGCGGTCCTGATTGTCGTCTTCGTCATCCAGCCTGTCCGGGTTGAGGGGCAGAGCATGATGCCCCGCCTTCACGACCAGGATCGGATCTTTGTCAACAAGTTTCTCTACCCCCTCCGCGAGTGGCTGGGAGATCGCGAACCGATCAAGCGAGGAGACATCGTCGTTCTTCTCTATCCGAACGACCCCTCGAAGTCGTATATCAAGCGCGTCGTCGGCTTGCCGGGAGAACGGATCGAGATCCTCGATGGTCGTCTCTATGTCAATGATGAGCGGATCGAAGAGACCTATCTCGATGAGGACTACCTCTCCCGCGACTCGACGCCGACCCCGGTCGATGTCAACGCTCACCACTACTTTGTCATGGGCGACAATCGCAACAACAGCAGCGACAGCCGGAGCTGGGGGCTCGTCCCCGAAAAGTACATCTACGGCAAGGCGGTCTTTCGCTACTACCCCTTTCTGCCCTTTGAGCGGGTCGGGGCGATCGATTGAAGGCCATTGATTGGAGTGTCTGGCTGGACAGTGGACCCCTGATTGGGGAAGAGTGGTCGATCAACCAAGCGAAGCAGCAAGGCAGGCGCGGATGGCAAAGTGCTCTCCGCGCCTTTGGGTATCAGGCAGAGTGACGGCGTGATCCGCGAAGGTCGATCTGGAAGCGCCCCTGTGGGACGACGGAAATGGTGGCGACGAGATGGTGAGCTACTTGGGCAATGTGATTCGGCTCTTCTGGGATCCCCAAGGGGTCTATCGGAATGTCCGGGATCAGGCACCGGTCGGGCAGGCCCTCTTGGTGGCCCTGGGATCAGCGACCCTGCTGATGATCCTCGTCGAGCGGGTTCAACGCGCGGCCTTGACGCTCCAGATGGGGGAGGGGATCTGGATTCGGCCGCGGATAGGTCGAGGGCTGGCGGGTGGCTTTCCCTGGACAATCGGGACAATTCTCTTTGACGCGATCCCGAGTGCGGGGATGCTCGTCTTGTTTGTTGCGGTCGTCTTGACCCCCACGCTCCTGCTCCTGGTCGGATGGGTCGACAAGGAGCTGCGGGTGGCGGTTCTTCTCCGGCAGGACTATGCCTCGACCCTCTCGGTCGTCTTGACTGCGGGCAATTTGGCGATCTGGATCTTGCTGCCGCTCCTTGGGCTGCTCCAATTCCAAACGCGGCAGATGACACGCGTCGAGGTCTTCGGGCTGTTGGGCTGGCTCTTCCTGCTCGGCTGGGGCATCTTGGCCGGCCAGTTGGTGGTGGCCGTGCAGGTGCTCTTTCAGACGGGCTGGGGCAAGGCGGCCTTGATCAGCCTCTTCTCCTTTGCTTCTTTGCTGGCGTTGCCCGTGGTGATGCGCTTGACCTCGTTCATCTGCGCCTCGCCGTTTCTCCTCTTGTTGCTGCTCTTTCTGCTGCGGGATCGGGTCGACGATCTTCTGCGCCACTCCCGATCGCGCGAGTCCTTTCGGCGAAGCCTGGAAGCCGCGACGCTCAACCCCGCAGATGCCTCGGCGCACTACCACCTGGGGCTCCTCTACCAACAGCGGGGAGACCGAGCAGAGGCAATCCGGTCCTTCACCCGGGCCGTCGAGATCGATCCAAGCGAGATTGACGCCCAGTATCAGTTGGGCCGCTTGGAGCGGGAGGCGAACCGGCTCCCCGACGCTCTGCGCCACTTCGAGGCGGTCCTGGCTCGCGACCCCGCGCATGCCCAGCGGGAGGTGTGGCGCGAAGTCGGCCGGGTCTACTATGCTGCCGGTCAGTATGGTGACGCGCTCGAGATGTTCGGGCGATTCTTGGAAGCCCGCCCATCGGACGCCGAGGGGCGATATTGGTGCGGGATGACCTATCATCAGTTAGGGCGAACGGTCGAGGCGGAAACCGAGATGTTGGCCTGCCTGGAGGCGGTCCGGACCTCTCCGACCTACAAATCGAGGCGGGAGCGCGAATGGCGCACCCTCGCCGAGTCGTATCTCCGCGGGCGGCGCTGAGAAACGCTCCCCCCAAATCCGGGGGGAGGGGCTTGAAGGATCATCAGTCAGTTGGCTAGTCAGTCACACGGAGGAGCATGAGCAGAAGAGGGATGCTGGCGCTGGAGGACGGTCGCGTGTTTCGTGGGCGCGCCTGGGGAGCGGAAGGAGAACGACTGGGGGAGCTGGTCTTCAACACGTCGTTGATGGGGTATCAGGAGATTTTGACGGATCCCTCCTACGCGGGTCAGATCGTCACCATGACCTATCCGTTGATCGGGAATTATGGAGTCAACCCGGAGGACGCGGAGTCTCGTCGACCGTTCGCGGAGGGGCTGATCGTCCGGGAGTATGCCGAGGCTCCCTCCAACTGGCGCGCGAGCGGGTCCTTGGACGACTATCTGGTCCATCACGGAATCGTCGGCCTCTCCGAGATTGATACACGCGCGTTGGTGCGCCACATCCGGGAGAAGGGGGCCTTGCGGGCCTGCCTCTCCTCCGTCGACACCGATGAGGCGCGTCTGGTGGAGAAGGCTCGCCACGTTCCCTCCATGCTTGGGCGCAACCTGGTGGACGAGGTGACGTGTGCGGAGGCCTATTCCTGGCCCCTTCCGGTCGCACCTGCTTCGACCCAGAATCCATTTGCGCAACCAAGCATCGATCCGCTCCACGCGGTGCGGAGCGAACTCGCCGCACGAGCCGCTTCGGGTGCAACTCGCTTCCGCGTTGTCGCCTATGACTTTGGCGTCAAGTACTACATCCTTCGCTATCTCGAAGCGTTTGGCTGCCAAGTGACGGTCGTTCCCGCGCGCACGCCCGCGGAGACGGTCCTCGCGATGGCGCCGGACGGGGTCTTTCTCTCGAACGGTCCGGGCGATCCCGCCGCGCTGCCCGAGATCGTCTCGACGATTCGGGCCCTGCTTGGGCAGGTTCCCATCTTTGGGATCTGCCTGGGCCATCAGTTGCTGGCGTTGGCGCTCGGAGGGCGGACCTACAAGATGAAGTTTGGCCACCGGGGAGGTAACCAACCCGTGCAGAATCTGCTGACGCGGCGCGTCGAGATCACCTCTCACAACCACGGCTTTGCCGTCGATCCCGACAGCCTCGACCCTGCGCAGGTGGAGTTGACCCACCGCAATCTCAATGATGGGTGTCTCGAAGGGTTCCGCCATCGAACCCTCCCGGCTTTCTCGGTGCAGTACCATCCAGAGGCAGGGCCGGGGCCACTCGACGCGACCTACCTGTTTCAGTCATTTGTCGATCTCATGCAGCAGGCAAAGACAAAAGTTGCCTGACTGGTGGAGGGGAGGCGGCAGAGAAGGGGGGCGAAGGAATGGACCGAGCCCCCGACGTTTCCCGATTTTCTCTCATCTGCTCTCCTGACTTTCGCCGCCTTTCTCTCTCTGCTATCGTATTTTTTGGGTTTTTCTCCAATCGAAAGTCAGGTTGAAGGGACCTTTCCTCCCCAGTGGTGAGGGCAAGGTCGACAATTCTCCGTGGAAGCGGGAGCAGTGCCACCCCGCGGCAGAGAACCTTGCGCTAGAGGCCCCCAAGAAGCCCATCTGAGTGGTGCGGAAAACAACTGAGTGAATGAGAAATTGAAACGCAAAGGAGTAGAGGAGATAAGGAGCAAGATATGAGACAACAACTAGGCATGGCAGCAGCGATCTTTTTGACCGTTGCGTGTCTGGTCTTCCCTGGGTTGGCGCAGGGGGCTGGCACGACGGCGGAGTTACGGGGAGATGTGACGGACCCGACCGGCGCGGTCATTCCCGGTGCCAAGGTGGTCCTGACCGATCTCGCCAAGGGGACCAGCCGGGTCGTGACGACCGACGCGAATGGCCAGTATGTGGTGATCGGGCTTCTGCCCAGTCAGTACGAGGTCAAAGTGGAGGCGACCGGATTTACCGCCAGCAGCCTCCGCATCGAGCTGACGGTCGGCCAGCAGGCCAACCTTCCCTTCCGGTTGACACCAGGGGGACTGGAGGTACGGGTCGACATTGTCGCGGGGGCCGAGGTGGTTGAGACCAATCGGACCGAGCAGTCGTCGGTGATCGATGGCAAGCAGATTGTCAACCTCCCGATCAATCGACGCAACTTCCTCGACTACGCATTGTTGACCCCAGGAGTGGCCGACTCCGATAACATCGCCGACTCTTCCGACTTTCGGGTGGCGCAGACACCTCAATCGGGGCTCTCCTTCGGCGGCAACAATGGCCGCGGGAATATGGTGCAGATCGATGGCGCCGAGACTCTCAACTCCTCAGGGGGCGTGCAGGCAACCTTGAGCCAGGAAGGTGTTCAGGAGTTCCAGGTGATCCGCAACAGCTTCAGTGCGGAGTATGCCGGATCGGCCGGAGGAGTCGTCAACATCGTCTCGAAGTCCGGGGCGAACGACCTTCACGGCAGCCTCTTCGGCCTCTTCCGCGACCGGTCGTTGGACGCACGCAATGCCTTCGATTTCAATCCGGATGGCCAGTCCCCCTTCAACCGCCAGCAGTATGGGGGATCGATTGGAGGCCCGATCCGCCGGGATCGAACCTTCTTCTTTGGTGTCTTTGAGCGGCTCTCGCAGGAGCGGTCGGCCTTTGTCAACCTGCTCAACGATCCGACCATCTTCCAGCCGACCGGCTCACAGAATGCCCTGATCAACTTCCTTTCGGGGGTCGCCCCCTTCGCTCCCCTGGCGGCAGGACTGCGTGGCGCACTGACGACCACTCCGCAGGCCTACCCTCGCACCATTCGCCTCTTCACGGACGCCAGTGGCCAGTTTCCTTTCCAGGAGTCGCAGACGCAGTTTTCGACCCGAGTCGATCACACCTTCAGTGACCGCAGCTCCGGGTACATCCGCTTCAATGTCACCGACAGCTTCTTCGAGAATCAGGCGGCAGGACAGTTGACGGCGACCTCTCGCGGGCGCACCTTCGATGCCTGGAATGGCGGCGTGGTCGCGTCTCATACCTATCAGTTTTCGTCCACGACGATCAATGAGGTCAAACTCCAGTACAGCTACACCCGGAACAGCTTCATTCCGAATGACCCGTCCGGGCCGGAGTTCAACATCGAAGGGTTTGGGAACTTTGGCCGGGACATCTTCCTCCCCTCGAAGACGATCGAGCGCCACTACGATGTCTACGACAACCTGACGATGATCAAGGGCGCCCACACCCTGCGGATGGGGGCGTCGGTCTTCCTCCACGACATCTCGACGAACAACGAGACCTACTTTGGCGGGCGCTTCAATTTTGGTGCGGCGATCCCGTTGAGTAATGTGATTGCGCTCAACCCGGCGCTGGGGCCGGCGGTGTTGCAGCAACTGCAGGGCTTCCTGACCCAGAATCAGCCGAGCCTCCTGCCGTCGCTGGCGGCGCCGATCAACTCGCTCCAGGCGTTCAATTTTGGTCTGCCGCTGCTCTACCAGCAGGGATTTGGGGATGCGGAAGCGTCGGGTTGGATGGGACGCTATGGGTTCTACCTGCAGGATGCCTGGCAGATTCGGCAGAACTTCACCCTCAACCTTGGGTTGCGGTACTCGATCAACGACGAGCCCTTCTTCGTCCCGACGTCCTATCGGGATTGGCAGCCCCGGGCCAGCTTTTCGTGGGATCCGAAAGGGGATGGGAAGACGGTCATTCGTGGCGGTGGCGGAATCTTTGTCGGATTCCTCAACCAGGCAGTCGCCAATGTGACGCGGGAGCTGGGCGGGTTCAATGATCCGACGAGCATCTTCATCGTGCTGGCGACTCCGACGACCAACAACTTTGGCCTGCCGCGTTCGTTCGACATGTTCAGCGGCTTGGCGGCACGGACCAACTTCTTCTCGCGTCCGATCACGTTGGCGGATGTGCAACAGGTCCTTCCGCCGGCAGGGACGCCCAACGCCCGGCCGATCACGCCCGGTCCGGGGGCTCCGCTCGAAGTGCGCTTCCGCTTGGCGCCGGGGTACCGCAATCCGACGAGCTACCAGTCGAGCTTTGGCATTCAGCGGGACCTCGGCGGGGGATTCTCGCTCGACGCCGGGTACCTCTTCGTTCGTGGACTGCACCAATCGATTAACCGGGACATCAATCAGTTCCGGGCGACGGGCCCGGTCAATCCCCTCAATCCATTGGGAGGACCGACCTTCGTTCGCTTCCCGGCTCCGGGGGGCAGTTCCGATTTTCGCAACCCGTTGATTCTGCAGGACAACGTCTACCAGATGTCTGCCAACTCGTTCTATCACGGGATGACCCTGCAGGTGCAGAAGCGGTTCGCGAACAACTTCAGCCTCAACGCGCACTACACGCTCGCCAAGGCGATCGACGAGGTCACCGACTTCAACAGCGATTTCTCGTCGCAGAATCCACTCAACGTCCGGCTCGATCGATCGCTCTCCGCGTTTGATCAGCGCCACCGCTTCGTCTTCAGTGGGGTTCTGCAGAGTTCGTCGAAGAACGCATTTCTGCGGGACTGGATGCTCGCACCGATCTTTGTCGCGCAGAGTGGACGCCCGTTCAACCTGCTGCTCGGGTTTGACGCCAACGCCGATGGACGTCCCCAGTCCGATCGGCCGGGTCAGGCGGGCCGCAACACGGGAACAGGTGCCGCCTTCTACAGCGTCGATCTGCGCCTTTCCCGGCGGTTTCTTGTCCGGGACAGCCGGTTTCTCGAAATTACCCTCGAGGGCTTCAACCTCTTCAATCGGACCAACTTCGCTGGCATCAACAACACGCTCGGCGGAGCCTGTACCGACACTACGGGACAGATCATCCCCTGCAACTTGACGGGAGCGGCACCCTTGGCCGACTTCAATCTTCGTGGGCGTGCCGATCGTAAGCCGACGCAGCCGTTGGGCTTTACCTCGGCCTTCGATCCACGTCAGGTCCAGATCGGCATCCGCTACAACTGGTAGTCGGTCCGGCGCTAATGATCGGCGGGGAGGGGCTGGTTCCCCTTCCCGCCGACGTTGTTTTCGGTCGGTCTTTCCTGCTCTCTCCGCGCCGCTTCTGACACACTTTTTCCACGTTCTTCCCCTAGAGTGACGGACTTGAGAGGGTGCAAGAGAAGATCGAGGTGTGGGTGAGGGGGCGATCTTCTCTGTACTGGCCAGGAACCGGAGAAGGAGGGCTGGGGGCAAGGAGGGGATCGTGCCAATTGGGTCGACAACAGAACCACGGCGGGTGAAAGCGCCCGAAGGGGGGGCTGGCTCGTTTGGGCGTGGACGCGACGATCTGCCCAGTGGAAGAGGGGGCGGCGGAGATGGTTCGTCCTATCCGGCTGCGTCTGACCGCACTCCTCCGTTGGAAGGGTATCGCCTGGGAATGTGGCTGACCTTGGTCAGTGTCGCCATCCTCTTTCTTGCACTGACTGTCTTCTACGTCTTCAATGGAGCGCAGCGAAAGCCCATCGTCATGCCACAGGTACTTTGGGTGAGTACGCTCCTGATTCTCCTGAGCAGTCTGACCTTGGAGATCGCCCGGCGTGCGCTCCGGCGTCGCCTTGAGCGGCCCTTTCAGCTCTGGGTCGGGCTCACGATGCTGCTAGGATTGGGCTTTCTCGTCGCGCAGCTCTTCGCTTGGCAAGCCCTCTCCGACGCTGGATTCTATGTCAACCGGAACTTTCGCAGTGGCTACGCCTATCTCTTCACAGGTCTTCACGGGGCCCACTTGCTCGGCGGCCTGCTCGGGCTCGTCTATTTGGTCTGGCGACGGGCCGAATCATGGACGGTGCTTCGTCGACGTGTTTCGGTCGATATGATGGCGCTCTACTGGCATTTTCTGGGTGGACTCTGGCTCTATCTTTGGGCACTGATCTTTTTCTGGCAAGGGGGGCAGGGAGGATGACGATAAGCGATCTTCCGACACTCAACGCGATTCTCAACAGCACCAGTGCGATTCTTCTCCTCGCTGGATGGCGGTTGATCATGCAGCGGCGCATTCAAGCGCACCGGATCTGTATGGGCAGTGCCCTGGGCACGTCTGCGCTCTTTCTCGCTTCGTACCTCTTCTACCACTATCACCATGGATCGACCCGTTTTCAGGGGACAGGGCTTCTCCGGACGATCTATTTGACGATTCTGACGAGCCACACGATCCTGGCCGTCGTCATCCTTCCGTTGATCCTGGTGACGGTGGCGAGAGCTCTACGGGACGATCGGCCAGGGCATCGACGCATTGCCCGTTGGACCTTGCCGCTTTGGCTCTACGTCTCCGTGACGGGTGTGGTCGTCTACTGGATGCTCTATCATCTGGCCTGAAGAGTCAGCCCCCCTGCCTCAATCGACCCGGACAAGGGGTTCGATCAGGTTGCGGACGCGTCTGACCAGTTCCGGTGTCGTCTCTTCGGTATACTCTCGTGTCTCGATCGGGGCAAGGATCTGCATCGAGACGGGACCGGGTTCGACGATTCCCCCCAACTTCGGCATCACCTTTCGCGTGTCGTTGAAGACGATGGGGACGACCGGGACTCCCGCCTCAACCGCCATATAGAAGACTCCCTTTTTGAACTCACGCAATCGCCCATCAGGGCTGCGTGTGCCTTCGGGAAAGGCCATGAGGCTATTTCCCCGGCGCAGCTCGTCCGCACCGCGCCGGGTGCTGCGGATGGCGCTCTCCCGGTTCCGCCGGTCGATCGGGACGATGTGGGCGAGCCGGAAGCCTTGCCGGAAGAACGGGATCTTCTCCAGCTCCTGTTTGGCGATCCCTCCGACGTTGTGCGGGAGGTAGCAGAAGAGGAGCGGAGGATCGAGATTGCTCTGGTGATTGGCGACAAAGACGTATGTCTGACGTCGATCGAGCAGCTCCAATCCGGAGACCGTTACCTTGACGCCTGTCAGCCAAAGATAGATCCGAACCGCAACCCGTGCCGGGGCGAAGATCAGATCCTCGATTCCGAAGAGACTGCGCAGCAGCATTCCCGTGGCAATGGCGGGAATGCCGATGATCAGCATCAATATCCCCCCCACCAGGAACATGAAGAGGTAGTGGAGGCGCCCCCGCCACGAGAACTGGGGAGAGGGTGAGAGTGACACAGGGCTAGATGACCGTTCCATCAGGGATTGTCGCGCCTTTCGGAATGATGACGATGCCTTCCCGAATGAAGTAGTTCTCTCCATCGAAATGTTGCAGCCTGGCTTCGTTGAGGATTCGAACGTTGGAGCCAATCCGCGAGTTCTTGTCGAGAATGGCCCGTCGGATGATCGTATTCTCGCCGACGCCGACGCAGGGGCGACCGATGGCCCGATCCGCATCCAGCTCATCGATCGTCTGGAAGTGGTCCGCCCCGAGCATGAGTGTCGTCTCGAGACGGGAGTACTTCTCGACGCGGGAACGGATGCCGATGACGCTCTCTTCGATGGTCACTTGGTTGAGGATGCAGCCTTCCGAGATGAGTGATTGGCGAATGACACAGTCGAGGTACTTGCTGCCGGGCAGCGAGCGCGGGTGGGTGTAGATCGGCGATTTTGCGTCGTAGAGGTTGAAATCGGGCTTGACTTTGGCAAGGTCAAGGTTGGCGTCAAAGAAGGACTTGATCGTTCCGATGTCTTCCCAATGGTCCTTGAAGAGGTAGGCTTGCACCTGGTGGCGCTCGATCGCCGCCGGAATCAGCTCCCCTCCGAAATCGGTGAACCGTTCATCGGCGAGCATCTCACGGAGGGTGGGCATGTTGAAGAGATAGACACCCATCGAGGCGAGGTAGCAACGTTCGGTCGCCGCGGCAGGGCTCAGGCCGAGTCGTGTCGTGTCGACGAGCATTCCGGGCAACTGATCCGGAGGGGGCTTTTCGCGAAACTCGACGATGCGTCCGCGGTCGTCAGTCTTGAGCAGTCCAAAACTGGAGGCGCGCGAGGCGTCCGTCGGAATGACGGAGATCGAGACGTCGGCGTTCGTCTCGATGTGGTTGTCGATGAACTTCTGATAATTCATCTGGTAGAGGTGATCGCCTGAGAGAATCAGCACGCGCTCTGGCCGATAATCTTCGAGATGAAGCATGACCTGTCGGACAGCGTCGGCGGTTCCCTGGAACCAGTTGCGGTTCTCGGGCGTCTGCTCGGCGGCGAGAATCTCGACAAAGCCATCGGAGAACCGGCTCAAGCGGTAGGTCTGGGCGATGTGTCGATTGAGGGAGGCGGAGTTGAACTGGGTCAGGACGTAGATGTTGTCGATCCCCGAGTTGATGCAGTTCGAGACAGTAATGTCGATCAGACGGTACTTCCCGCCAAATGGAACAGCCGGTTTCGATCGTTGCTGGGTAAGGGGGAAAAGGCGTGACCCCTGTCCGCCTCCCAGGATGACAGCTAAGTTGCGATCCTTCATAGGCACTCCTTGCTTGGTGCGGCGGTGGTCCTGGGCTAAGCTGACCAGAGTGTTGAGCATAAGTCCGCCCCCTTTGATTTTCAAGGGAAGGCGGACAGAGATGGCAGAAGGGGGAGGCGAGATGGGGCTACGAGTCATGCCTGTGGTCGAGCGCGCGCTGGGGATGGGAGAGCCGGTCGTGGCGTTGGAGTCGACAGTCATTGCACACGGGCTTCCCGCTCCGGAAAACTTGGCGACGGCACTGGCCTGCGAGGCGGCAGTCAGGTCGGCAGGGGCCCTGCCGGCGACGATGGCCATCCTCAAGGGAGTGCCGACGGTGGGGCTGGAGGAGGTGGAGCTGCGTGCGTTGGCCACCCGATCCGGGGTCCGCAAGGTTAATCCCGCCAATTTTGCGGCGGTGGTCAGTCGGGGGGAGTGGGGCGCGACGACGGTTGCGGCCAGTCTTCATCTAGCGTGCCTCGCCGGAATTCGTGTCTTCGCGACGGGGGGGATTGGCGGAGTTCACCGGGGCGCGGAGGCGAGCTTCGATCTCTCGGCCGATCTGATGGCGCTGGCCCGTTATCCAGTGGTGACGGTCTGTGCGGGAGCCAAGGCGATTCTCGATCTGCCGCGGACGCGGGAGTTGTTGGAGACCCTCGGTGTTCCGGTGATCGGGCTCGGGACGGATGAGCTGCCCGCCTTCTATTCGACGACCAGCGGGTTGCCGGTCGACCAGCGAGTCGAGACGCCTGCCGAGATCGCCAGCTTGGCGCGTCACCATTGGGAGCTCGGGTTGACCACGGGACTTCTGGTCGTCGTTCCTCCACCAGAGGAGGAGTCCATTCCAGAGGCCCAAGTTGGTGTCTGGATCGAAGAGGCGCTCGAGGCAGCGAAGGAAAGCGGGGTTCGCGGCAAGGAGGTGACACCTTACCTGCTCGCCTGGCTGGCCGACCACTCGAACCAGCGGACCCTGCGGGTCAACGTCGCGCTCTTGCAGCAGAATGCCGCGATTGCCGGGGCGATTGCGGTTGCGGCAGCAGGTTCAGTCCTCCCCCCGACTCGATAGGAGTGCAGATCCGGTCATGACCTCGACGATGGGCAAGGTGTGGGTGATCGCCAAGCAGACGAATCGCGGGCTGATTCGTCGACGTGCATTGGCGATCAGCGCGCTCTACCTGACGACAGTGCCCGTCCTCGTACTGCTGGGGGGGTATGTCGCGCTGGGCGAAGAGGGGCTCCTCGTCGTCCACGTCGGACTGGCGGGGATTACCCTTGCCGGCTTGCTGGTGGCCATTCCCACTGGTATCGGGCTCGTGCGCGGAGAACGGGAGAGAGGACTCCTCCAACTTCTGCTGGCTCGTCCGGTGCGCCGAGGCGAGGTGGTCATCGGAAGATTTCTCGGGCTGGCGCTGACGCTCCTGTTGCTGTGGGGCATCATGATGGCTGGGTTGGCGATCTTGATCGAGATCGGGAAGGCTCTCAACGCATTTCCTCTCGTACGGCCGATCCTCTGGCAAGCCGCGATGGCGGCCTACCTCGATCTTCTCCTCGTCTCGGCGCTGGCCCTTCTTCTCTCTCTGCGGACCCATCCGACGGTTGCGGCTGCCTTGACCCTGCTGCTCTATGTGGTTGGACGCTCGAGTGGTGAGCTGCTTCGCTGGGCCGAATCGGCTCCACTGGCTGGGGTACGCCTGCTCTTCCGGGGGCTCTTTTTGTTCTTACCGAATTTTGCCCGCTTGAACTGGGCGGATGAAGCGGCCCACGCCATTCCGATTCCATTCTCGGTCATGGCCACGGCCTTTCTCTACACGATCTTCTATCTGATTGTGCTGCTCAGTGGGGCCGCGCTGGTCTTCGCTCGCGATCAGGAGGAATCCTCCGGCTTTGACGGGTGACCGCCATCTGGTCGGGTCATTACTCCCGGAGAGGAAGATCAGAAAGTGGATAGGTCCAACCATTGATCAACGTCAGAACGGAAGAGATGATTGCGCCACCGAGTCACCGAGATCACCGAGAAGAAGAGAGGATTCCTTGAAGTTCATCGATGCCGTGAGTAATGACCTGCTCGGCAGGACGACGAAGAGAGGCTGACGCAGGAGAAGGAAGATGGCCGCAATCATCGTCCACCACACGAATGAAGAGCCCCCTCCGCCCCTGCGGCGAAGGCCGGGAGCCCTTTCCGGGTGGGCGCTGCTGCTGCTCGTTGTCAGTGGCGGGGGGTGCCTGCTCTTGCAGCGGATGGAGATGGTCAAGGAAATCGGGGCAGGCACCGCTGCCCAACAAGGGGAGTGGAACAGCCTTCCCTCCGGGAAGCGGCTGCGCTCACTCAGCGTTGGATTTCACGGTCTTCTCGCTGACTGGTACTGGATTCGCACGCTCCACTACGTTGGCATCGAATGGGCCCAAGCCGAGACCACCCTCCCCCGGATGCCGCTCCTCGAGCCGCTGCTGGAACTGACCCTCTCGCTCGATCCACGACGCCTCTCGGCCTACCGATTTGGGGCTTTCTTGCAGGGCACGGCAGATCCGGTCTGGGCTGAGCGGATGGTTCGCCAAGGAATCGAGGTCAATCCCAAGGCTTGGCCGCTCTACCAGGATCTAGCCTATCTCTGTTGGCGGCAGGGGCGTTATCGCGAGGCAGCCGAGGTCTGCCAATCAGCCGCCCGCCTGCCGGGAGCTCCGGCGTGGCTCGAGCCGCTGGCGGCGGTCATGCTGGCCCGTGGGGGAGATCGCGATATTGCCCGGCAGCTCCTCGAGCGATCTTGTGAGGCATCCCGGGATCGCTTCGTCCGGGAAGCTTGTCAGTACCAGCTCTCCCTTCTCCGCGAGGCTGACTCCACTGCTCCCTCACCCTCGAAAGGAGCCCACCGTGGCGTTGATTGAGATCGAGGCCCTGACCCACGACTACACGGTAGGCAGGCGTCCTCTTCGATCGAGACGCGCGCTCGACCAACTGACGCTGACGGTCGAGCCGGGAGAGGTCCTCGCGCTGCTCGGGCCCAACGGGGCAGGGAAGAGTACCCTCTTCCGGATCCTCGCCGGCTTGTTGCGCCCCACCGCTGGAATGATCAAGATTGGTCTCGATGGATACGCTCCCGATAAGGTGGACTGGAAGCGCTCGCTGGGATACCTGCCGGAGCAGCCCGTCGTCGATCCCTGCTTGACTCCCGAGGAGTGGCTGGTGGACGGGGCACGGTTGAGCGGCCTTGACCCAGCCGAGGCACGGAGCCACGCCGCACAGATTCTGGCACGCCTCGAACTGACGGCCGTTGCCCGGCAGCGCATGCACGGCTTCTCGAAGGGGATGCGCCAACGGGTGGCCCTGGCCCAGGCGATCCTCCACCAGCCGACCCTTCTCCTCCTCGATGAGCCGATGTCGGGGCTCGACCCTTTCGGCCGTCGCTTGGTGCGCAACCTCCTCACCGAGGCCCGTGCGGCTCGCCAGACGGTCCTCTTCTCGACCCACACTCTCTCCGATGCTGAGCGCTTCGCCGATCGGATCGCCATTCTCCATCGGGGCCACTTGGTCGCCCACGGCCCGCTCTCGACGATTCTGGGTCCCCCGACCAGCGACGAGGTCGAAGTCGTGGCCTCTGGATGGGCAGGGACCTCAGGGCTGACCGGATTGGCCGGGATCCTCGATCTGAGCGTCGACCTGGCGGGTGACCTCCACGCCCGCCTCTCGTCCGAGCAGGTGCTCCCGGCATTCCTCGATCTTCTCTGGCGGCAGAAGGGGCGACTTCTCTCCGTCAGGGCGACCCGTCCCTCCCTCGAAGAGTGGTTCGATCAGCATCTCCGCGAGGATCCCCCTGGTCCCACTTGATCCTCCCCTTTTCAATCGCTCTCCCTTTCCCGCATAATAACGGGGTATGAATCGACTGACATTCCGCCTTCTTCTCTGCTGTCTTCTTCTTTGGGGGATGCCTCAGGCCGTCCGTCCGCAACCTGCGCCAGACCTCCGTCAGTTGATCGACGGGCTCCAGCTCAAATACAATCGCCTCTCGTCGCTCTCGGCCGATTTTGTGCAGCTCTATACCGCGCCCGGTGAGCGGACCCGGCGCGAAGCCGGACGCCTCCTCCTCAAGAAGCCCGGCCGGATGCGCTGGGAGTACCAGAACCCGGAGCCGAAGTTCTTTCTCTGTGACGGCAAGTACGTCTACGAGTACGTTCCCGAGGATGGCTTCGTCTCGCGGATGGCGCTCAAGGAGTCGGACGATTGGCGGGCCCCCTTCGCCTTTCTCCTCGGGCGGGGAAACCTGCGGCAGGATTTTCAGCAGATCGAGACGGGCGTCGAAGCGCCCACTCAGGCGGGGAACCAAGTCTTGCGCCTGACCCCGAAGCGGACGATGGAGTTCCGGACGCTCCTCCTTGAGGTCGATCCGAAGACGCTCCAACTGGCGCGCCTCTCCTTTGTCGATGCCGCCGGTGCCCGATCCGACTTCCTCTTCTCCAACATGCGAGAAAATGTGGCGACCAATCAGACGGCCTTCACCCCACCGCCGGGGATCGAAATCCGGAAATTTTAGAGGGGAAGAACACGTTGCAACGGCTCCATCTCTTTTGCGATTTTGACGGAACGATCACCCAGCACGACACGCTCGTCTACTTGGCGACGCGGCTCGGCGCAGGCCCCAATTTTGTCAGGCACGTCGGCGACGAGATCCGCGCGGGTCGAATGACTCTCCGCGAGGCGATCGCTGCCGAGATCCGCACCGTTCGGCTGCCGTTCCCGGAGGTCGCGCGCATCCTGCGGCAAGAGATCCCCCTCGATCCGGGCTTTGTCGCGCTGGCTGAGTGGAGCCGCGATCGCTCCGTGCCGCTGACGATTCTCAGCGCAGGCTTTCACGAGATCATCGAGCTCTTCGTCCCGGAAGCGGACTTTCCCTGGATCGAAGTGGTGGCCAACCGGGTCGAGCCCGACCCCGTCGCTGGCTGGCAATGCCATTTCCGGGACCCGGGGCCCTACGGAAACGACAAACGCAAGCACTTGACTCACGCGCAAGAGGCGGGGGCCTACTGCCTCTTTGTGGGAGATGGCCTCTCCGATCGCGAAGCGGCGGAGACGGCCGATCGGGTCTTCGCCAAGCACTCCCTCGCTGAGTATTGCCGGGAGCGCGCCATCCCTTTTCACGAATACGCGACTCTTGACGAGGTCCGTACCTTCCTGGCTGAGGAGTGGACCGCTCCTCCCCTCAAAGGCGTCTCCTCCCCATGAAGACTACGCAACTCACCCTTCATCAGGAACTCGAAGCCGACGTCATGGCACAGCGACGCGAGGAGCTCGCGGCGCTGGAAGCCGATATCGCACAACGCGAGCCATTTCTCGCCCAGCTCCAAGCCGATCTCCTCCAATTTGAGCGACTCTACCTGGGCGTCGTCGGCACCCGCTACGATGACTTGGCGAAGATTGAGCAAGAGATCGCCCGATTGCAAGGGCTGACTCCCGACGATGATCCCTCCACAGACGAGGAAGAGGGCTCATCGCTGGGGGAGGACGCCGTCGGCTGCGGCCAGAATCGCTTTCACGCGGACAAGCTGAAACGGCTCTACCGGGAGGTCGCCCGGAAATTTCACCCCGACCTCGTCCAGTGCGAGATCGAGCGCCACCATCGCCATCAACTGATGGTCGAGGCCAATCATGCCTATCAGGCCGGGGCCGAAGATCGACTGCAGGAGCTGCTCGTCGCCGGAGAGACTCTCGAGACCGCCAGCCAGACCCCTCAGTCGGCCGAGATGATCGTCCTTCTCCGTCGCATCTCCGAATCCCGCAGCCTCCTCTCAACGATCGAAGCTGGCATCGAGGAGATCCTCTCCTCCGAACTCTTCAAGCTCAAGCAACGGGTCGCGACCGCCGATGGTCTCGGCGTCAACCTGCTCGACGAGCTCGTCTCCCAGGTCGATCGCCAGATTCGCAAGGCCAACAATCGCCTCGAGCACCTGCAGGTTCTCTTTCAGCAATTGACCTAGAGACGAGGCCCTTTCCTCTATTACCGGTTTTCGATCAACTGGATGTCGCCAAAGATCGTGGTCAGGTAGCTGACAGCAATCATTCGTTCGTCCGGCGTCACTGAAAGACCGGGCAGCCATTCGGGCAGGATTCCTTCAATGGTGGTGATGGGAGAGATCTTTCGGCTGGCCAAGTCAAATCGATAGATGACAGGTTGTCGATCATCACGCAGGAGGTTCTTGTCACGGTCCGAGACGAAGTAGATCGCATTGGTGGTCAAATCCCAGTATCGCCCAATCTCGACCTCCTCAAGCCCTGGCACTGGTGCCTCCTTCCCGGTTTCCAGGTCGAGATGGAGAAGCTTCTTGTTCGTGTTGGTGAAGTAGAGACTCTGTCCATCGGCTGAGGCCAGTGACTCGTTGGCCTCTCCCTGTGTCACCTGGAGCGGTTCGCCTCCCGTTCTGGGCACCTTCCAAATCTGGTTTTTGCCTCTCCGAAAAGAGGTGAAGTAGATCCATTCCCCGTCGGGTGACCAAGAGGGCATGGTGTCCGCGAGTGAATGGAACGTCAACTGCTGAAGGCCGCTCCCATCCTCCCGCATGACATAGATGTCCGCTTGTTGGGTCGCCCGCCGATCGAAGGTGATCCATTGCCCGTCGGGAGACCAGCGCGGACTGCCAACTCCAAATTCCTGAAAGAAGGTGAGCTGCACAGGTTTCGATCCATCTGCCCTTGCCCTCCAGACCTCCTCTGCGCCTGTCTGGTCCGAGATATAGGCGATCTTCGATCCATCGGCGGAAAATCGAGGGGTATGGTCGTGTTTCGAGGAGTTGAGCGAACAGTGGACCGGCAGGACAGACAATCGATCCCTCTTCCACGGCTTCCCTTCAAGCGAGTTTACCCTGACCAAGGAATCGCTCAAAACGGAGGTGAAGGCAGTTCGTCCGCTCGGATAGTCGATATCAAAATGGAATGTCCCGGCGGGGATGCTCTCCTCTACCGTTGGGGGCCCTCCAGATGACGAAATGCGCCAAGGACTGGCCTGCCCACTCCGGCGCGAGATGAAGAGGATATCCTTCCCCTCCGCACTCCAGACAAAACTGGGAATTTGCCGCTGATCAAAGGTCAACTGTCGCACGGATCGATCGGAGAGGGAGAGCACGTAGAGATCGCTGGCGACGTCATTGAACCAGCGAACGAATGCAATCGACCTTCCATCAGGGGAGAATCGAGGAAGGTGATCGAAGCTGTTACTATCACTCGGCACAACCATCAATTGACTTCGTTCCTTGCCATCCACGGACAGGAGCCAGAGGGACGCGGGGTCTCCAGGAGAAGAGCTGTCCGAGACCACCAAATGTCTTCCGTTAGGGGACCAGTCGAGCCCTCCCCAGACCTCCGTGATCGGTCTTTCTGGGCCTCCGAGCGTGGGAATCACGATCACCTGCAGCTTCTTGTACCCTGGCCGATGTCGCAAAAAGGCGATCTGCTGTCCGTCAGGGGACCACGCCGGATATTGATCCCGGTAAGCCCCAAAGGTCAGCTGAATGGGATCCCCTTGTTGGACCTGCTTGACATAGATATGCTCGACGCCAAGTCCCCTTCCTGAGTTGCTGAAGGCAACGAGGTTGCCGTCCGGAGAGAACCGTGGGCGATTTTCCAACCCCTGGAGGCTCGTCAGTTGTCGAACAAGCGGTGTCTGCCGCCTTTGCGCAGGCAAGAAAAACTGGCGTAAGAAGAAGTGATACCCGAGCGATCCAACCAGAATCAGGCTCAATCCGACGATCGCTCTTCGTAACAGGGCAGACCAGCAGATCGAACGGCTTCCTGGTGACTTGGAGAGGACCTCCTCCTTTCGATCGAGGGAAAGGTCCGGATGGGCATCCCGAGAGTGGATCGTCGTTTCCTTGTCCTCCAGGGCCTCTTCGGGTAGCACGGTGGGGGAGCGTGACTCGGGAGACTCCTCGATCACCGAAGGGTCGGTTGGATTCTGATAGAGCTGCACCACCGGGTGATGGAAAACATAGCCTTTGCCTGGGATGGTGAGGATGTAGCTGGGGGATTTGGGATTGTCTCCCAGAACGCGCCGCAAGGTGTAGATGTGCTGACTCAGATTGGTGTCGTCGATCTTCCGGTCAGGCCAGACGGTTTGTTGAATCTCTTCCTTGCGCACCAGATTGCCCGCGTTCGCCAGCAATACTTGCAGCACCTCGAACGATTTCCGCTGGAGAGGCACCATCTCCCCATCCTGGCGCAACTGGTCCCGTCCAGTCTCCAGGATAAATCGTCCGAATTGGTATCTAACCCATTGCTCGTCTGACATCTTTGCTATGCCGCCACTGCTCTGCCATCACTCGGCACCAGACCGAAGGGACAGCAGAGATCATTGGAAATGACAAAGTGATCGTGAGAACCGCGTGGAGTGCTTGGTTAGAAATGACTCCATCCGGCTGTCGCCACTGCCGAAAAGAACCAGCTTCTGGGGATGGTCTCACCTGCGTCGGACTGATCTTGGTTCAGGAGTGAGGTCCTCAATACTCGACGATCAAGAAGCGACTGTTCCCCGCATCTGGCAAACAGATGGAAAGCTTTAATTA
>JBMOHS010000033.1:0-27328 GCA_049317725.1 Blastocatellia bacterium | reverse complement strand
GCCACACCGGGCCACACCGGGCCACACCGGGCCACACCGGGAAGGTTGCGGTGGGCCCCTCTTCCACGCTCCCGGCCGATTCCTCTGGGGGTGGGCGAGGACGGGAGAGCGAATGATCAAACCCCTGACAATTATCAAGAAGATCCAGCACCCCGCGGGTACAACGAACCGGCTGGGGAGAGGTTGGCGCAAACTGCCCCCAGAATGCGCCAACCTGGTGGACCATCAGCGACAACATTGCGTTCGCCTCGGCTCAAACCGCAGCCTGCCGTTAACCTGACCCACTCGCAAGAGGGGATCGAGCATTCGACGTGCGGTGGTTGGAACTTCCGCCAACGTCTGGCTTTCGCCAGAATTGTTGTCTTCGTTTGTTGAGATATGACGCCAGAACCTCCGCACAATTCGATCCCCACACAAATTTTTTTTCCTGAGGGCCATCCATACGCGAAGACAGAGCGGGAGGTTCTCGCCGAACTTGGCGTCGAGGAAGAGTGGGGCTTGGGCAGGGACGAGGTCGTTCGACGGCAACAGCGGTACGGGGAGAACCGGCTTCCGGAGGTACGTAGCCGAGCAGCGTGGCGGATTTGGGTCGGGCAATTCACCAACGTGGTCGTGGGGTTATTGATGGGGGCTGCCGGGATTGCCTGGTGGAGAGGAGGGCGTGGAGAGAGTGTCGCGATTCTGATGGTACTGGGGATCAATGCAGGAATTGGGTTTTTGACGGAGTGGAAGGCGGGGCGAGCGCTGGAGGCGTTGCGGCGGGAGGTTGCGCTCCGGGCGCGGGTACGGAGAGAGGGGCAGGAGCAGGTGATCGAGGCTTGGGAGTTGGTGCCGGGGGATATCGTCATGGTTGGCGCGGGGGACAGGGTCCCGGCGGATGCGCGATTGCTGGAGGAGGTTGGGCTGGGGGTCGAAGAGGCGAGCCTGACGGGAGAGAGTGCCCCCGTGGCCAAAGGGGTGGAAGCGGTCGAGAGGGAGACTCCGATGGCGGAGCGGCGATCGATGCTCTACTTGGGGACCACGATCGTCGCGGGAAGAGGAGTGGGGGTCGTGACGGCGACGGGTGGCCAGACAGAATTGGGCCGGATCGGAGAGCTGGTAGCGGAGACGGAAGAAGAGACGACCCCGCTCAAGCAACGGCTGGACGAACTGGGAGCGCGACTGGTCTGGTTGGTGCTGGGAATTGGCGTGGTGGTGGCGATCGCCGGTTGGTGGCGAGGGGACGGGCTCTGGTTGATGATCGAGACCGGGATCAGTCTGGCGGTGGCCGCTGTTCCGGAGGGGCTGCCGGCGGTGACAACCCTGATTCTGGCCCTGGGGGTGCTGCGGATGTCGCGAGCCCGGGCGGTGGTTCGCCATCTGGCGGCGGTCGAGGCGCTGGGGCGAACTACGGTCATCTGTGCCGATAAGACTGGCACCTTGACGCTCAATCGAATGGTGGTTCGGGAGTACAGACTGGCGACGGGGTCACAGGTCTCGATCGAGGGGGAGCAGTGGCAAGAGGAGGTGGGGGATCGATCTGGGCTCCTGGAGCGGGCGCTGGAAGTGGGAGTGCTCTGCAGCGAGGCCAGCTTTCACCGGCAAGGGGACGATCCAGCAAGCCTGGTGGGGGACCCAACGGAGACGGCCCTGTTGGAAGTGGCCGACCGGTACGGCATTGAAATTGGCGAGCTGCGCGTGCAACAACCCAAGGTCGGAGAGGAGCCATTTGACGCACAGACACGGCGGATGGTGACGGTCCACGAACTCCCGGAAGGGATGCGTCGGTTCTGCCTGAAGGGGGCTCCATCGGTGGTCCTGCCGCTATGTGACCGGGTCGCTGGCGGTGCGGGGAATCTGCCCTGGGATGAGGCAGCGCGGGAAGAGATGAACTTGGCCAGTCAGGAGATGGGGGCGAGCGCGCTGCGCGTGCTCGCGCTGGCCGAGAAGATCACTCCTTCGACGGAGGGTGGCCCAGGCGTACCCGAGGATGGGGGATTCACCTTCCTCGGGCTCGTCGGCATGATCGACCCGCCGCGGCCGGAAGCGGCGGCGGCCATTGCGCAGGCGCGAGCTGCGGGCATTCGCGTCGTCATGTTGACGGGGGATCAACTCGACACGGCACGAGCGATTGCCAGGGAGCTGGGATTGGGAGAAGGTGGGGATCTGCATGTCCTCCACGCCCACGAATTAGGAACGGGGCAGAAGCCAGAGATCTCACGGGTCTTAGGCGGGATCGATGTCGTGGCGAGGGTCTCACCAGAGGATAAGCTGCGGATCGTCGTGGCGTTCCAGGAAGCCGGGGAGATCGTCGCCGTGACGGGAGACGGCGTCAACGATACACCTGCGCTCAAGCGGGCCAATATCGGGATCGCCATGGGAGCGCGCGGGACGGAGTCCGCGCGGGAGGTCGCCGACATCGTCCTGCTGGATGACAATCTCTCGACGATCGTGCAGGCGGTGGAGGGGGGCCGGACGATCTATGCCAACCTGCTTCGCTTTGTTCAACTGCTCCTTTCGGAAAACCTCGCAGAGGTGCTCTTCATCTTCGTGTCGATTCTGCTTGGGTGGCCATTGCCATTGCTGCCGCTGCAGATCTTGTGGGTCAACCTGGTGACCGATCTCTTTCCGGCGCTGGCGCTGGCGGTCGAGCCACCCGAGGCGGACCTGATGCGCCAGCCCCCGCGGGATCCAGCGGAGTCGATCCTCAGCCGCTCCTTCTTTTTTCTGATCAGTTGGCAAGGAGCCCTGCTGGCTGGGCTCTGCCTGATCGCCTATGGATGGTCCCTGGAGAGGTATGGTCCGGGCGATCACGCGCGCACGATCGCGCTGATGAGCTTGATTGGGTGCCAAGTCGGGCATCTCTTCAACTGCCGTTCCCGAACACGGTCAGCCCTCGCAGGGCTCTTTCGCAACCGATGGCTCTGGCTGTCCTTGTTGCTGGTGGGACTCCTGCAGGGGTTGGCGATCGGGTATGCGCCACTGGCGGAGATGCTGGGGACGGTGACCCTGACCCTGGTCGATCTGTGGGTGGTGGGAGCGACGGCCTTCGTGCCGATCTTGGTAGTGGAAGCGATCAAATGGGTAGGGCGTTCTCGAAGAGGATGAGCGGGAAGAGCCGGGCATCTTGCCCTCGGCAAGTATCGGTGGTATAAGCAGCGACAGCCGCAGGTCTGACCCGTGATGTCTGCCCCATCCGAAGCTCGTCTGAGAGGCACGGCGCGATGGGGCGAGGCAGAGTGCAGAATCAGGGAATCAGAATCGAGTTGGGTATGTTGGTTCGGACGGCGGATCTGCGAGAAACTCCTGTCATCTTTTGACTCTGATCCGACACAGATCGATCTGTTCGAGTTGCTGACCGTTCGAGTGGATTGCCGGCGCGAAGCGAGCGTAGGGATTGATTGTGGGTTGGATTGACATCTCTGTTACGGGAATCAATGGGTCTTGCCGGTATGACAAAACGGGCAGACGGAAGGGAGCCTGCAAGGTGAACGGAACGAACCGAACAAACGTGTGGGGAGGAGGGTGGTGGCTCGTCTCAGGGATCTTCCTCCTCGGAGCGGTGGGAATGGGGATCGGTGGACGAGCGACGGCGCAGAAGGCCGCCGAGGTCGCGCCTGTCGCGGATTGGTTGACGGACGGAGGAGACATCGAGCGGACAGCTTGGCAGCGCAACGAGACACTTCTCTCGACCGAGAGTGTGCGAACGATGAAGATGCTCTGGCGAACGCGTCTCGACAATGAGCCGCGGCAGATGCACAACCTCCTGCCTGTCCTGATCGCGGGCCGGGTGACGACCGAGCGGGGGCCGAAGCAGATCGTTCTCGTCACCGGTGTCACGGACAACCTCTACGCGCTCGACGCGGAGAATGGGCAGCTGCTCTGGCACCACAAGTTCAAGACCGATTGGACGCCACCTCCAGGTGGTGGGAGAGGCGCTGGCATTCTTTGCCCCGGTGGCATCACCGCGACGCCGGTCATCGGCCCGACAGAGACACCCGGGAAGTATACGATCTACGCCGCCGCCTGGGATGGCACCCTCCGCCGGCTCAACTTGGCCGACGGGAAGGAGATCGCCCCACCAGCGAAGTTCATGCCCCCGAACGGCAAACCGTACGCCTTGAGCCTGCGCCAGAACGTCATCTACACCCATACCGCCCAGGGGTGCGGGGGCAATCCGAACATGGTCTACATTTATGACTTGGCGACCGACAAAGTCGGGACTTGGGGGCCTGCCGGGGGCGGGATGTGGGGACGGACCGGCCCGGCGATCAGCTCTTCCGGAGTGCTCTACACCGGGACGGGCGACGGGCCCTGGGATCCAGAGAATGGCGTCTACGGAAATGGGATCATCGGTGTCCGCCAGAATCCGGAGACCAAGGCCGGGGAGCTGGTCGATTACTACGGGCCGACCAACGCCGAGTGGCTCTGGAAACGCGATCTCGATATGCAGGTGACACCGGCGATCTTCCGCTTCAAGGGGCGAGAGCTGATGGTCGACGCCGGGAAGGAGTGCGTCGTCTACCTGATGGATACGGAATCGATCGGGGGCGATGACCATCGGACCCCGCTCCATCGCACTCCGCTGATCTGCAATGAAGAGGTCAATTTCGCCTCGGCGGGAATCTGGGGATCGATGGCGACGTGGGAGGATACCGACGGGACCCGCTGGGTATTGACTCCCTTCTGGGGACCGAAGCACTCGAAGTTTGCCGCGCCGATCGAGAATGGAACCGTCAAGTACGGAGCCATCGCCGCCTTCAAGGTGGCGGAGCGGAACCAGAAGTGGACGCTCGATCCGGCTTGGATCTCGCGCGACATGAACCGGGCGGAACCCCCCGTCATCGCCAATGGGGTCATCTTCGCCTACGGGAGTGGGGAGGATACGGACCAGGCGGCCTTCGATATCGGGCTCGCCTACAACCATGACTCCTCCTACCGGATTCGGAATTCGAAGAAGGCGGTCCTCTACGCCCTCGACGCGCGGACCGGGAAAGAGCTGTGGAACAGCGGCGATCAGATCGATTCGTGGGTGCATTGGGGCGGGCTCTCGGTGGCCAACGGGCGCGTCTATCTCAACACCTTCGACGGGTATCAGTACTGTTTTGGGATTGAGCAGGCAGGGGACCAATCAGCATCGGTCTCTCCGGGAGGGAAACGATGAGGAGAGGGCATCTGCAATTGGCGAATGGAGTGGGATGGGTCGGACTGCTGATCCTGCTCTTCAGCGGAACTGCCGTGGCGCAGACGCCGGGACTGGACTGGCTGACAGACAGCTCGGATGCGCAGCGATCGGCTTGGATTCGGAGTGATCAGAAGATTTCAGTCGACGGAATGAAGCGGGCGGCGGGCACGCCCGACCAATTTCAGTTTCTCTGGAAGCTGAAGGTGGCGAATAGACCTCAACAGATGAACTCGTTGATGGCGCCTGCGACCTTGGACCGGCTGATTGGGTATCGTGGGTTTCGGATGCTGGGATTCTTTCCCAGCAGTGATGGGAAGATCTTCACGATCGATACCGACCTCGGCCGAATGGAATGGGAGAAGCAACTGGTCAGCGCGGCGCCATCAGGGCGGGGAACGCTGCAGTGCCCGGGGGGGATGACGACCGGGATCGTCCGTCCGATCCTTGCGCGCATCCCTCCGGTGCCCAATTATGGTGGACGGGGACGTCGTACCCCGGGAGTCAGCGCGGTGGGAGCCCCCGGAGCCGGGGCGGTCACCTTGGCCAATGTGCGACCCAACCCACCGGCACCGCCACCATCGGCGCAACCGGCCACGCCACCTCGCCCCAATCCGGCCAACCCGCCGGGGGGGCAACTGGGAGCAGGTCCCTTTCTGATCCATGCCCTGACCGGGGATGGGAAATTCCACAGCCTGCACCTCTCGAACGGAGCGGAGTACCAACCACCGGCAGCGTTTCTCCCGTTGGGTGCCAATGCGCAGGGGCTGATCGTCGTCGATCAAGTTGCATATGCGGCGACGGTTGGTGGATGTGGGGGTAAGACGGATGGGATCTGGGCGCTCGACCTGGAGACGAAGCAGGTCCGCAGTTGGCCCGCGGCAGTCGCCGGAACCGCCGGCCCAGCGTTCGATGGGGCGGGAACGCTCTACGTCGCGACGGAGGGTAAGAGTGGGATCGGGGGGCAGATTGTCGCCCTCGCGCCCAAGTCCCTGACGGAGAAGAGCCACTACGCTCCGGGTCCGCAGGTACGCTTCTCCTCGTCTCCGGTCATCTTCGAGCACAAGGGGAAGACGCTCCTGGCCGTCGGCAGCAGCAATGGCCAAGTCCACCTGCTTGACACGACAAATCTTGCTCGACCTCTGGCGGTGACGGTGCAGGGAACGGGCAACTGGTCTCCCGGCGCACTCTCGAGCTGGCAGGATCAGAACGGCGTCCGCTGGATCCTTGGAGCAGTCGAAGGTGCCATTCCCCCGGGATTTACGGGATTGGCCTCCAAAGGAGCGGTTGTGGCCTGGAAGGTGGAGGAGAAGGACGGGAGCTACTCACTAGTCCCGGGCTGGGCGTCCAAGGCCCTGCCGTCTCCCCTTCCGCCGACGATCATCAATGGGGTGGTCTTCGCGGTGGCGAGCGGAGAGTTTCGTCCTGCCCAGCCGCGGGTTCCAACTGCGACCCGGGTCGCCCGCGCCTCGAACGCGATCCTCTACGCGCTCAATGGGCAGACCGGAGAAGAGATCTGGAACAGCGGGACAACGATCCGGACCTTTACTCGCGGGAACGCCGTGGCCGGGGGCATGAGTCAGGTCTATGTCACCGGCTACGATGGAACCATCTACACTTTTGGATTCCCCATGGAACATTGAGCCGCACGTCGGCCCTCCCTTCGTCGGCAATTGACAGGCGTGGGGAGGGTCGACTCGGCGAAGAAATAGACGGACGGTGTCAGAGATGAAGCCGACGGAAGGAGAAGAGGGAATGACGAGACGACGCCGAAGCGGGGGAGTCTGGCTGCTGGCGTTGCTGCTGGGAACCGGAATCGGGGCCAGCGCGGGACGAGGCCAAGGCCCCGTCTTGCCAGATGGCCCTGGAAAAGTGGAGACCCAGAAGCTCTGCGCCCAATGCCACGAGATCGACAAATCGATCTCGCCGCGTCAGGACCGGGCGGCGTGGGCAGGAACCGTTGAAAAGATGGTCTCCTTTGGCATGCGCGCGAGCGATGAGGAGGTCCGGACGGTGATCGAGTACTTGGCTCGCCATTATCCAGCCGATGATGTCCCCCCCATCCGGGTCAACACGGCGACGGCCATCCAGTTCGAGAGCGGGCTTTCGTTGCGGCGATCACAGGCCTTAGCCATCATTCGCTATCGCGAAGCCAACGGCAAGTTTCACTCGATCGAGGATCTGCTCAAAGTACCGGGCCTCGACGCCGCCCGGATCGAGGCGAAGCGGGACCGGCTGATCTTCGATTGAGAGGGGGGAGCATATGGGCGAGCGGCAAAAGAGGAAGCTCCTGTGGATCGGGTCTGGGGTGTCCGGAGTTCTGCTGCTGGCCGGGTGGGTCTTCGCGCAGGCTCCGCAGGATTGTGCTACCGCACTCTCCGCCCTCGAACAACGCGTCGAAGCGCAACGGAAGATCCTGGTCGATTGGGCGGGACTGACCCGCTATGGCAGCCAAAATGCCGAGATGGCGAAGCCGAAGGGCGACGAGGCCCGGGTCGTCTTCCTGGGAGATGAGATCATTGAGCGCTGGTCGGAAGAGGGCCGCCGATTCTTTCCCGGAAAGCCCTATCTCAATCGGGGAATTGCGGGGCAGACGACGCCCCAGATGCTCGTCCGATTTCGCCAGGACGTGATCCGACTGCGCCCAAAAGCGGTCGTCCTGCTGGCCGGGGCGAACGATATTCTCAGTCCGTACGAGCCGATCACCCAGGCGATGACGGCCGAGAACATCACCTCGATGGTCGAGCTGGCGCGCGTCAACCGGATTCAAGTCATCCTCTGTTCCCTGACCCCGATCCACGATCGCCAGCGCCGCCAATCACTCGCGCGCCCATTCGGAAAGATCATCGGGATCAACAACTGGCTGCAGGGCTATGCGAAGGAGAACGACCTGCCCTTCGTCAATTTTTATGAAGCAATGGCCGTCGGAAGAAACCTCCGTCCGGAGCTGAGCGAGGACGGCAGACTGCCCAACGAGGCCGGATACACTGTCATGGCCGAGTTGGTCGAATCGGTGATTGCCAAGGTGATGACGAGTTCGTCAGGGAGATGAGGAGGGGGAGGCATTGGCCCCCCGATCCGTCTCAAGGCAGACAAGCTGATTGGAGGAGAGACACAATGAGTGGACCAGAAGCAGCCCGGAACACATTTCCCAAGATTCACAACGCGACTTGGCCCGGACTGGTCGGGAAAGGCGGTCCCGATGCGGAACCGGTGATTCCGTTCGAGCAGATGCTGGCGATGACGGCGGCGGCGGAGGTCAACGGCCAACGGTTTGACGGGGTCGACATCTTTTTGTCGCTTCCCCACACCGACATCGATTCCTCGGACGATGAGTTGAAGTCGCTCGCTGAGCAGGTCGCAACGCACGGGCTGGTCATCGGCTCGCTGGTGGCGCCGGTCTGGGGGCCGACCGGAGGTGGCTCGGCCATGGGCTCGGCGGAGGAGCGGGCAGCGTTTCTGACCCAGATCCGCAAATCTTGTCAGATCGCCCGCAAGCTCAACGATCTGGGGATCCGTTCCTATGGGGTGATCCGGGTCGACTCCTCGTGCAGCCCAGCCGATTGGGCGACCGATCCGGCCGGCAACTCGCGAAAGATCGCCGAGACTTTTCGCGAAGCCTGTACGATTGCCGAGGATCACGGCGAGCGGTTGGCCGCCGAGGGAGAGATCTGCTGGGGCGGGATGCACAGTTGGAAGTACCTCCACGAGCTGCTCGAACTGGTCGGGCGACCGCAAACCCTCGGAATCCAGGCCGATATGGCGCACACGATGCTCTTCACCCTCGGCTACAACGCGCCCGAGCATCGCCTGCTGCCGAAGGATTATGATTGGAGCGACCCGGAGGTCCTTTACCAAGCCCTCGGAGAGATGACCCGCGCGCTGCGCCCCTGGGTCAAGGACTTCCACGTTGCCCAGAATGACGCCACGGTCAAGGGATCCGGTTCTCACGACAAGACGGGCCGTCACTGCCTGCCCAACGATCCGAATGGCAAGATGGACATCGTCCGGGCGGCCGGGCTCTGGCTGCGGGATGAAACAGGTGCCGTCACCCGCAGCACACGCCACATCAACTGGGATGGCTGCATGTTCAGCAACGAGACCATGACCAATCCGCAAACCTGGAACGACATCCTCGCGGCAATGATTGCCGTGCGGGACGCGCACGGCTGGTCCGAGAATGGCCACGATTGAGGAGGGAGAGAGCGATATGACAAAGAAGCCTTTGAGGATTGGCCTCATCGGATATGGATTCATGGGGCGTGCCCACTCGAATGCCTTTCGACAGGCAGGTCGCTTTTTCGATCTTCCCTTTCAACCCGTGTTACAGGCGGTCTGCGCGCGGAACGAGGCGCGAGCACGAGCCTTCGCCGATCGATGGGGCTACGAGTCGATCGAAACCGACTGGCGCGCGCTGCTCGCTCGCCCGGACATCGACCTCGTCGACATTGCCAGCCCGAATGACACCCATGCGGAGATCGCCATCGCCGCTGCCAAAGCGGGCAAGATGGTCATGTGCGAGAAGCCGCTCGGCCGGAACGTCGCCGAGTCAGTAGCAATGACAGAAGCGGTCGAGGCGGCTGGCGTTCCCAACATGGTCTGGTACAACTACCGCCGGGTGCCAGGGGTCATGTTGATCCGCCAGCTGATCGATGAGGGTCGCTTTGGGCGGATCTTCCACTACCGGGCCAAGTTTCTGCAGGACTGGACGATCTCCGAGGATCTTCCGCAAGGGGGAGAGGGGCTCTGGCGGCTCGACGTCTCGGTTGCGGGAAGCGGGGTGACAGGGGATCTGCTGGCCCACAACATCGATACGGCGATGTGGCTCAACGGTCCGATCGTCGAGGTCTCGGCCATGACCGAGACCTTCATCAAGGAGCGCAAGCACAACCTCACCGGAGAGGTTGAGCCGGTCGGCATCGACGACGCCAGCGCCTTTCTCTGTCGTTTCGAGAATGGATCGCTCGCGACGTTCGAGGCGACGCGCTATGCGCGCGGCCACAAGGCGCTCTACACCCTCGAGATCAATGGGGAGCACGCTTCGGCCAGCTGGGATCTCCACGACCTGCATCGGATCCAGTACTTCGATCATCGCGACGAGGGGATCGTCCGCGGCTGGCGCAATGTCCATATCACCGACGGAGACCATCCCTATATGGGCCACTGGTGGGTTCCCGGGCTCCAGATCGGCTACGAACACAGCTTCACCCACCAAGTTGCTGACTTCCTCCAAGCTCTTGGAGAGGGGCGGACCGCCGCTCCGACCTTCCGCGATGGGTTGGCCACCGATCGAGTCACCGACGCGGTCCTCAAATCTGCCCGCACTCGCCAATGGGAGACTGTCTGAATGAATGCCAAGAAGAAATTTGGGATCCTCGGCTCTCTCTGCCTGCTCGGCCTGCTCTGGTGGGCTGGCGGAGGGGCGACCACGGCTCAACAACCGCGACCGGCGGGCCCCCCGGGGGGGATCGAGCCCCTGGCCATCCAGGACATGACGGGATTTGTCCCCATCTTCGACGGGCAGACCCTGCAGAATTGGGATGGAGATCCCGATTTCTGGCGAGTGGAGGGCGGTGCAATCGTCGGACAGAGTACAGCCGAGCGGCCGTTGCGCTCCAACACCTTCCTGATCTGGCGCGGGGGGCAGCCAGCCAACTTCGAGCTGAAACTCGATTACCGGATCGACGGGACCAATAGCGGGGTCCAGTATCGCAGCGTCGAGATGCCCGGGGTCGGGAAGTGGGTGCTGAAGGGCTATCAGGCCGACATCGACTTTCAGAACACCTACACTGGACAGCTCTACGAGGAGCGGGGCCGCGGATTCCTCGCCATGCGCGGGCAGTTGACGTGGCTCCAACCGGGGCGCAAGCAGCTCCTGGCGCTCCTGCGTGCCGGAGACGATCTCAAGGGGCAGATTCGCATCGGGGACTGGAACCGGATGCACATCCTCGCCCACGGTCACCGGCTGACTCATTTGCTCAATGGCCATCTCATGGCCGAGACGATCGATGACGATGCGTCGGCGCGCGCCGCTGCCGGGCTGATCGGATTCCAGATCCACACGGGACCGCCGATGAAGGTGGAGTTCCGGAACATTGGGCTGAAGACGCTTCCCGGTCCTTGATCGGGAAGACGGACGCCACCGACTCTCCGTCGTGGAACGGGCCAGCAGAGCTGTGAAAGCCTTGCTGGCCCGTTGCTTTTCGACCCGTGAGGCCCCTCCCGAGAGAGGGCTGATCACCGTTCGATCACCAGCACTCCCCAAGGGCTGCCCGTGACGGAAACCTCCTTGGCAATCTGCTGCCGGGTCAGATCGATGACGGAGACGGTGTTGGAAGGACCATTGGCAGTGAAGAGGGTCTTCCCATCGGGAGAGAGCGCCAGCCCCCACGGACGGACCCCGACCTCGAAGGAGGCCGTTGGTTGGTTGGTGGCCGTGTCGATGACAAAGACCTTCCGCCCACGTCCCGTACTGACGAAGAGCTGGCGGGCATCGGCGGAGAGGACCAGCCCCATCGGCTTGATCTTCCCGGCCTCACCAAGCCGAATCTCCTCGAGCTTGACGTTGCGCTCCGCATCGAAAAGAACCACGGTCCCGTCGTTCTCCGCATTGACGTAGCCCCGTTTCCCATCCGGCAGGAAGACGACGTTCCGGGGACGACGCCCGACCTTGAAGGTGGAGATCCGCTTGCGGGCCGCGACATCGATGACGGAGAGAGCCGCGTCGGCCTCATCCGTGACGTAGACGCGGGTTCCATCCGGAGTGAGGGTGACACCTTCCGGCTCTTCTCCGACCTCGACAGTCGCCTCCAGCTTGCCCGTCCCGATGTTGACATAGCTCAAACCGGCCGCGTCTTCGTTGGAGACGAGGATCGTCTGGCCATCAGCCGTGACGGCGAAGTTCTCCGGATCGGAGCCGCCATCGAGAACCCGAACGAGGCGATTGGTCTCGACATCGAAGACACCGATACCATCGGCACTCTTGTCTGCGGGTGGGAGAGTACTCTCATCGACGCCTGGAGGAGCTGGGGGAGAGCCACTGAGCGCAACATAGATCGTTCGCTTGTCGGGGCTGGCATGGATGCCGCGGGGGCGCTTGCCGAGGGGGACCGTCGCGATCACCTCCCACGTCGTCCCATCAATGACGCTCAAGTCACCCGTCGATTCATTGGTCACATAGACGCGGTACCCAGATGTCCAGGGAAGCGTGGGACGGCTCGACGGATCGCCTGCGCCCTCCTTCTGGCCTGATCCCGGCGCCTCCCCCGTTCGGCACCCGGCAAAGAGGAGGAGGGCAAGCCCCAGCAACAAGATCGGTTCGGTTCTTCTGTTCATCTTACGATTCTCCTTGAAATCGAAGGACCAACTCCGAAGTGCCCTTCGGATCGACGGTGACCCGTTGCTCGATCCGGCCGAGCGCTTCGTGCCAAGCCTCCAGCAGATAGGTTCCCGGGGGGACCCGGGTCAGATCGAAAGTTCCTTCCCGCCCTGTAACGGCAAAGTAGGGATGCGGAACAACCCCAATCCAGGCACGCATCCAGGGGTGAATGTTGCATTTGACCCGGATCATCACTTCTGGGTGGCTGAAACGACGCTTGAGGGGAGGATCTTCCGGGGACTGACTCTGGTTCCAGTCACGGTTGATCTGGGCGAGCGGATGAATATTGTGGGTCAACGGGTCGGCGTTGACCACTTCGAACGGCTGCCCAACCTGGATCCCGAGGATCCGCGGGGCAAACCAGCAGCCCCTTTGCTCGATCGTCACCGGTTCAGTGGGCGGTGCGAACCGCTTCCCCTCCAGTCCCTCGCGGAGATGGACGAATACTTGAGCGAGGCGCCTCCCGTCTGCGGCCTGGGTCGTGGTGACAATCTCCTCCCGAAGAGGGACTGGGTGCAGGGCATTACAGAGGGGATCTCCATCCATCTCGACCACCGAGGATTGGGCCGCGCGCGGCAGGCGCCCCTCGACCAACACGCGCCCCACAATGCGCCCGACAGTCGCGGGATCGGGCTCAAACCAGGCAACGGGCGCGGGAGAACTCGCCGGCGCGGAGGTGTTGCGAGACTGCTCTCGACACCCGCTCCCCCCAAGGGCGAGGAGGGCGACCCCGAACGCGATCTCCAAGCCCTTCGGGATGGCTGGTCTTCTGCGGGATCTGAGAGGGGGCGCACTCGACGGGCGGCTCTTGATCACTTGGCTCCCTTCGTCTTGGCGAGTCGTTCCGTGGCGTGCGGGGGATCCCCCGTCAAAGAGGTCAGAAAGGCCACCAGATCATCGCGATCCCGGCGCGTCAGCGCCAAGGGGCGAATCTGCGGATCGAGCTGCGGATTGGAGTTCCCCCCCCCGACGTAGAAGTCGACGACCTCCGTCAACGTTCGCAGGCTCCCATCGTGCATGTAAGGGGGAGTTTGCGCGACGTGACGAAGGCTGGGCGTGCGGAAGGCGCCCCGATCGCTCTCCACTCCAGTTTGAAGAAAACGTCCAAGGTCGGTCAACTCCCCCTCCGCGTTCATCCCGACTCCGAGATTATGAAAAAGCCCGTCGGTGAAGAGGGCGTCCTGCGCCCCAATCGTGTGGCAGACCGTACAGTTCCCTCGGGCTGGGTCGGTAAAGATGGCCAGACCGCGGCGGGCCGCCTCGTCAAGCGCGGTCGTCTCTCCTTCGTAGTAGAAGCGGTCGAAAGGAGAATTGGCGCTGAGCAGCGTTCTCTCAAAGGCGGCGAGGGCGTGGACTAGTCGACGGAGGGTGATCGGACCCGGCCCGAAAGCCTCCGCGAACCGACGCTGGTAGGTGGGATCGTCGGCCAAACGGGCCACTGCGACGTCGTGAGGCAGATTCATCTCCCGCGGACTGGCGATCGGACCTTTGGCCTGCTCTTCCAGTCCCAAGGCCCGCCCATCCCAGAACTGGGCCGGGAAGTAGACGGCATTGAGGACCGAGGGAGTGTTGCGCGTTCCTTGCCCCCCCCCTACCCCAACAGCCACCCGGCGTCCATCCGTGAACCAGCCTTCCGCTTGATGGCAACTGGCGCAGGAGACGGTTCCGTCGCTCGACAAGCGGGGCTCGTGGAAGAGGTCACGCCCGAGGGAGACCACCTCTCGCGTCAGCCCCGGCTGTGAGCTGCTTGGCAACGCCGGTAGACCCCGTGGAACATCGAGAGTGATCTTCGCTCCCCTTGGTCGAACGTCCTCTTCACAGCCCACCAGGAGAAGCACGCCCAGGCACAGTGCCGCGATCCCCCCTCTTCTCTTTCGCCAACTTCGATTCCCGCCTTGGTCACGCACGGACTCTCCCTCCTCTCCCACTTGATCCTAATCCCCCGACGACGTCCCACATGATAATCGACTTCCTGATCCGGATGAATCGATCACTGCCGTCGGGGAAGTTTGGCAGTGCCCGGATCCGGACTGGAATGTAGAGGATCAATCTTGGTATATTGGCGCGCATCATTTCGCAAAAAAAGAGATCGCAGGAGAGAAAGGGGAGAAAAAGATGGCAGGACAGTTTGCCGGACAGGTCGCGGTCATTACGGGAGCGGCGGCAGGGTTGGGGCTGGCGATTGCGCGCCAATTGGCGACTGAGGGAGCGCGCGTTGCCCTTCTCGACCTGGACCAGACGGCACTCGAAGCCGCCTGCGCGACCATTGGCCCCTCGGCCAGCCCCTACCGCACCGATGTGACGCAGGAAGCGGACGTCACCGCGACGATCCAGCAGATCCTGACCGATCTGCACCGCATCGACATTCTCGTCAATAGCGCTGGAGTGACGGGACGCACGGGAATCAAGACCCACGAGGTCGCCTTCGACAACTTCCGCTTCGTCTTCGATGTCAATGTCAATGGCTGTTTCCTGACCTCGCGCGCGGTCTTGCCGACGATGGTCGCTCAGGGTTATGGACGGATCCTGCATATCGCCTCGATCGCCGGCAAAGAAGGCAACGCCGGGATGCTCGCCTATTCGGCCTCGAAGGCCGCCGTCATTGGCATGACCAAGGTGCAGGGCAAGGAGTATGCCGAGAGTGGAATCACCGTCAACGCGCTTGCTCCCGCCGTCATTCGCACGGCGATGGTTGACGCGCTTCCCGAGACCCAAGTGACCTATATGACCGACAAGATCCCGATGAAGCGGTGTGGAACCCTTGAGGAGATCGCCCATCTCGCCACGTTCATCGTCTCTCCCGGAGCGAGCTTCACCACTGGTTTCACGTTCGATATGACCGGAGGGCGCGCAACCTACTGAACGGTTCCGGCGTCGGGCTGAACGGTTCCAGCGTCGGGAGAGAGGGAGAAAGCGGCCACCTCCGCTTCGCTGCGCAGGATCAATACCTGGTCGAACCCCTCCCGCGGCAGCGACTCCAGAGAGGCAGCCACCTGTTCGAGCTGCCACTCCAGCACCGCTTCCGGGACGCGCCGGTGCGGGCGCGCAGCGTTTCTGCTCCGACAAAGTGAAGGGGGAAGGGTGAAGACAATCGCCACCGGTGACGCTCCGTACTGCCTTGCCAGGGCGATTGGGCGTCGTCGATCCTCCGCCCGGACGCTGGTCGCGTCGAGCACCGTCCGGCGTCCACGCGAAAGCCGCTCCGCCATCACCTGATACAACAGCGCGAAGGCCTCCTCGTTGACCGACTGATCGGATTCGTCATCGGTCAACATGGCTCGAAAATGGTCGGAGGAGAGAACCTCCGTCGGGCGAAACCACCTTCGACAGAAGGTCGATTTGCCCGCCCCTGAAGCTCCAATCAGCAGAACGAGACTTCTTGCGGAAAGCTCGAGGCGCATTATCCCCCCTGTTGACTCGTTGCCTCCGCGACAAAGCACGGAAGAAGAGAGATCCCATGCTTTCAATCCCCATTCAGATCAAAAGACCCGCTCGTCACCTCCTCCCGATGGGAGGAGTCTTATTGGCACTCTGGCTGCTTGTGCCATTCACCTTGGCCGCAGCCAAGCCCGCTCCTCAGGGAGAGGTTCGGGTGGAGGTGCGCGACGAGACGGGAAACCCGATCCAGGCCAGCGGGCGCCTCGTTCGTCTGTCCGTCGGGGGAGCCGCGGGCGTCACGACCTTCGAGACCGATGCGCAGGGCATCATCACCCTCACTGGACTTGACCCCGGCCAGTACCGGTTGATGATCGAGCGTTCCGGGTTTGCTCCAGCAGATCTTCGATTCGACCTGACGGCGAGTGCCAGCCCGCTCACCCAGAAGGTAACGATGACGGTGGCAGGACTCGCTTTTTCGGTTGACGTCGTCGACTCGGCCCCTCTCCCTGGTGCCTTCATCCCTGTCAGAGAGGTCCCCGCCCCCGTCCAGACCGGCACCAGTAAGGATCTCGCCGCCAGTGGCAGTGTGGCCCTTTCCGATTTTCTGCAGCAACGGCTCAGTGGTGTCCACCTCAATGAGATTCAGGGAAATCCGTTTCAGCCAGATCTCAACTACCGTGGCTACACCGCCTCTCCCCTCCTCGGGACGCCGCAGGGAATCTCGATCTACCTCGATGGCGTACGGATGAACCAACCCTTTGGGGACGTCGTCAGTTGGGATCTGCTGCCGCGTGCCGCCATCGCCGAGCTGACCCTCATTCCCGGATCGAATCCCATCTTCGGACTCAATACCCTCGGGGCGGCCATCTCGATTCAGACCAAAGAAGGCTGGACCCATCCCGGCAGCTCCCTCCAACTCAGCGGAGGAAGCTTCGGGCGCGCCACCGCCGACCTCGAGCACGGTGGGGCCAACTCGCGCGGCCTCGCCTGGTATCTTGCCAGCACCCTCTTCTTCGAGAAGGGGTGGCGGACCGACTCCCCCTCCAATATCCGTCAATTTTTCGGAAAGAGCAGTTGGGAGAGGAAAGGCACGATCCTCGGAGTGACGGCAGCATTTGCCAACAATAACCTGACCGGCAATGGATTGCAGGAGCAACGGCTCCTTGCGCGGGACTACCGCAGCGTCTACACCAAACCGGACATCACCGCCAACCGTTCACCCTGGCTCAACCTGACCCTGCGTCGCGCGATCGGCCACCATCTGACCCTCTCGGCCAACCTCTACGGCCGACAGATTCGCACGCGAACCTTCAACGGTGACATCAACGAGGAGGCTCTGACCCAGGATGTCTATCGACTGGATCCAGAGGAGCGGGCCGCACTGGCCCAAGCGGGCTACCGGGATGTCCCAGCGGGTCCGTTGACCCCTGCCAACAGTCCCTTCCCCTTCTGGCGCTGTATCGCCCAGGTCCTGCTGCGCGATGAGCCGGCGGAGAAATGCAACGGACTGATCAATCGCACCGGCTCCCAGCAATCGAACGCCGGAGGGGCCGCCCAGCTGGGCTGGTCCGGGACACTCGCCGGACAGCGCCATCAAGTCACGGCCGGCATCGCCTATGATCGGAACTGGATCCGCTTCCACCAGTCCTCGCAGCTGGGATACCTCAACCCGGATCGTGGAATCACCCCGCTCGACGCCTTTGGCGACGGGGTCAGTGGGGGAAGCGAGGACGGGGAACCCTACGACACCCGGGTCGACCTCCAAGGACGCGTCTGGACGGGCAGCTTCTTCCTGACAGACACCTGGGCGATTGCCCGCCGGACGTCGCTGACGCTCTCTGGACGTTACAATCGTACGACGATCGATAACCGCGATCGCATCCTCCCACTCGAGGGACCCGGCTCGTTGACAGGCCGACATACCTTTGCCCGCTTCAATCCTGCAATCGGACTGACCTACTGGCACCGCTCCTGGCTCAACCCATATGTTGCTTATACCGAGGGCAGCCGCGCCCCGACCTCGATCGAGCTGGGCTGTGCCGACCCCAACTTTCCTTGTCGCCTTCCCAATGCCCTGGCGGGGGATCCGCCCCTCGATCAGGTCGTCACCCGCACCGTCGAAACCGGCCTTCGTGGGGAACTCGAAGGGCGTCTGCGCTGGGATCTGGGGTGGTTTCAGAGCGTCAACCGCCAGGATCTCCTCTTTGTCGCCTCAGGTCAGACCGGGTTCGGATACTTTCGCAATTTTGGGCGGACTCGACGGGAGGGATTCAAAGGCTCGATCCAGGGGCGGTTTCGGCGTCTCGGCGCAGGAGCCAACTACACTCTCCTCAACGCCACTTTCGAGAGCCCCGAGCGGGTCGGGGGAACCGGCAACAGCACCAATGATGGCGTTGTCCCAGGGCTCGAAGGAGCAATCCAGATCGATCCTGGTGCCCAGATCCCCCTGATCCCCCGCCACCTGCTCAACGCCTTTGCCGATCTCCAGGCCACTTCCCGCTTGACCCTCCACGCGGGAATGGTCGGGGCTTCGCAGTCCTTTGCCCGTGGAAACGAGAACAACCGCCATCAACCCGATGGAACGTACTATCTGGGTCAAGGCGCCTCCCCGCGCTACACCGTTGTCTCGGCTGGTGGCCGGGTCAGAGTTGGCCGCGGAGTCGAACTCTTCGTCCAGATTCAGAATCTCTTCAATCGGCGCTACTACACCGCCGCCCAGCTTGGCCATACCGGGTTCAACGCGAGCGGCAACTTTGTGGCCCGGCCCTTCGGAGAGATCGACGAGGAGTACCCGGTCACCGGATCGACCTTCTTCGCTCCGGGAGCTCCCCGTGGAATCTGGGGCGGGATCCGCCTTTCGTTCTGACCCGCTCCCCTCAATGGGGCCACCAGAGAAGCAGGAGGATGCCAACCCCGATCGTGCTGGCGAAGACGATCCCGACTCGAACTTTGAGTACCCGATCTGCCAAGAAGAGAACGGTTCCGAGCTTGAAGAGGAGGTTGGAGAGAATGGCCATCACCACCATCCGCCAAGCTTCCCCGCTCGGCAACCGATCGAGCTGCACCAGTCGCGCAGTCGAGAGCGTGATCGCGTCGACGTCGGTCAACCCAGAGATCGCCGCCACGAGCAGCAGCCCCCGGTTTCCAAACTGGTCCCTCGTCAGGGCGACCAAAAAGAGAATGGCGGCATAGAGCCCGGCAAAGAAGAGCGCTGAACTCAGCTCGGAAGGATTGCTCTGTTCGGGCAGAGAGTGCTCAGTTCCGCGTCCGTACGCCCAGAGGAAGATCGCCCCTCCCATCCCGACACTCATCATCAAGAGGAGCGGAAGAAAGGCCTCCCACAACAACCCGGGCGCGACTGCGGCAATCTCGATCATCACGCGAACAAAGACGACCGTGTTGGCGAGGAGAATGACAATCGACCCCGTCCGGCTCGAATGGAGCGACTGCTTCGAGCGACGCGCAAAGCTGACCGTCGTCGCCGTACTCGAGATGAGTCCCCCCAGCAGACCCGTCAGGACCAGTCCAGTCTTCTCACCCAAAAACTGATAACTGATGTACCCCGTCAACCCAATCCCGACGATCAGTACCACCATCCACCAGATGTTGCGCGGGTTGATCACCTCATAGGGGCCATAGGTCTGGTTGGGCAGGACGGGAAGGATTACCAGGGAGAGAAGGGCAAACTGCATGATGACCTTCAGATCGATCGCGGTCAGTCGCGCGACGGCGTTATGCAATTCCCCCTTGAAATGGAGCAGGACAGCCGTTACGCCTCCGATCGCGATGGCAATGGTCGGAGGTCCGAGGATGAGAAACGCTCCCACCCCGTACATCAGCAGAATGGCAATCTCCGTCGTCAGGCCTGGATCTGGCTCCCCAACGCGAGCGTCGATCTCTTTCCCGATCAGAATCAGCCCCGCCAAGGCGAGGAACCCCACCGCGACCACCCACCCGCCATACCACTGGGCGAGCAGCGCACTCAGCGACCCAAGCAAGGTAATCAGGGGAAACGTGCGCAGCCCGGCCAGCCGCGAGGCGACAGACTCCCGCTGTAACCCGACCAGAAGGCCAAGGCCCAGCGCGATTCCCAATTGAACGTAGAGATTGGACATCCCTCCCCACAAGACTTTCCAGGTATTCTTCGCACCTGGCTAGAAGTCATCCCAAAACCTTCTTTGCTGGGACCCGATCCCTTCTTCTCTCCGTGTCTCTGGTGTGCCTCTTCCCTCCCGTCGAAGGCCCGGTTTTTGTCTCGCACCGGAGGGAGGGGCGAGGGGGCAGGGGCGAGAGAAAGAACAGGAGCGTGTGGGCGATCCATTTCTTGAAAAACCTCCGCGCCTCCGCGTGAGCCTAGCCCCTCACTCCTCACCCCTCACTCCTTACCCCTCACTCCTCACTCCTCCTCCCGGCTCTTCCGATTCTGTTGCCAGGGGTCCGCATACTCGAAATGGTTGACGACATCCTGATTGACCGGTTGAAGAAGATGACGAACCGCGGGGGCTTGGCTCTCTTGGAAGTCTGCCACGCTTCCGAAGAAGGCCATCCTTCCCGCCTCGAGGACGAGGACACGCATCGGAACGGCCCACGCGTTGGGTCCTTCTGCGGTAACGCTCTCGATCGAGACCTGTCCTTCAGCGTCATGCCGCGCCCGGTGCCTGGCGAGATATGGAATTTCGTGCATCGACTTCGTCACAAAGAGGGAGGTGATCCCCTGCAGATCTCGCGCCCGGAGGACCAAGTCGAGCACACTGCGGGCGTTGATCGGATCGAGTCCGGAGGTCGGCTCATCGAAGAGCATGATCGAAGGCCATCCAATCAATGCCCTCGCAAACTCGAGCCGGCGCTTCATCCCTCCCGACAGCTCCTCCGCAGGCTTCTTGAGGTCCGTCTGGAGACCGACAAAGGTCAGGACTTCGAGAACAGCCTCCTCAATCCGCGCTGGTTCCCAGTGTTGATCGATCAGCCGATAGGCGGCATTCTCGAAGACGGTCTTCCCGGTGAAGAGCGCATTCTCCTGGAAGACCATCCCCATCCGGTCGCGCCGCAGCGCCAGCTGCTCCGCTTCCGTCATCCGCGCGAGGGGCTGCCCGTCGATCAACACCTCCCCTTCGTCTGGAGTCAAAAAACCGATCGCCAGCCGCAAAAGGACCGATTTGCCGGATTGGGAATCGCCTGTCACGCAGATCATCTCCCCTTTGCCCAAGCGGAAGCTGATCCGGTCAAGAACCAGCTGATCCTCGAAGCGGATCGAGACGTTCCGAAACTCAAGCGGTGGGTTCGGTGCGGATGCCAGATCGGTTCTCATCGCGTTACTCCCCCGGCAACATCGCCCCCTCTTCTCCATCGGGCCAGATCGCCGTCGAGACGCTTCGGACAATCTCGACCGAGCAGTGAGCGCGAGCGGTGACCGCTGCCGAGACGCTGCCCAGGAGAAACCTTGCGACCGCACCTCGTCCGTGACTCCCGACAAAGATCGCGTCCGCTCCCCAGGACTCCGCTTCGGAAACCAGTGCCCGCTTCGGATCCTCAAACGAGAGGACCGTCGAGACGACCAATCCGGCTTGACGCAACCGCTCCGCCGCCTTGCCCTGCCACTCTTCCACGACAGACTTCTCCTCGGGAAAAGTGACGAGCGACTGGGTGCTGACCATCGGCCCAATCGAGGTGACCAGGCGAACCTCTGTCCCGACCGGCCATTGCCGGTGCGCTACGACATAGACCGCCATGTCAGAGTCGATCGATCCGTCGATCCCGACCACCAAACGGGCTGGGCCCTCCGCCACGCCATCCTCGACCCGACCTCGCGCAATGCGGACCGAGCAAGGCGCGTGGGTCGCCACCCGTTGCGAGACACTGCCGATGAGGAACCGCTGGATGGGACCCGCTCCGTGAGAACCGACAACGATCAGATCTGGCTTCCACTCCTCTGCTTTTGCGAGGAGAACTGTCGCCGGGGACCCTGCCCCCTGCATCGTCTCGATCCTCCAACCCGGAAACCGCCCGCGCAACCGACCCTCAACCCGCACGACCTGCTCCTTCATCGCCTCGGTGCGTTCGTGGATCGACGTCACCACTCCGGGTGTCACCAGCTCCAGCCCCGAAGGGGGGGGCAACCACGTCTCCGTCACCGAAACGAGCAGGACCTCGACCTCCGCCGGCAGTCCTGCCCGAGTGAGATCCTCCACCGCCGCTTCCGCACACGGCGAGCCATCGTACGCAATCATCACTCTCATCGTTCCGTTCCTCCTTCGCCATTCGCTGCCGCCATCTCCATCTCGACTGGGGAGATCTCCACCTGATTGTTGGCCATTTTCCCAGAATGTTCAATTGGCAGGAGATTTTCCTCCAGCTGGCCCAAATCAAAAAGCCCTATCAGGGGATTCCCGACAGGGCTTTTCGGTTAGCTGTGGAGATTGTCCTCGTGGGCGATTCCATCAGCCAGTCTTTCCGACCAACCAATGGGCCGCTAGGACGCAGCCACCTCACTGTTGTTCGACTTCAAGCTATTCTTATCCAATCGACCACCTCCTTTCTCAGTGTTGGTGCATATCCTAGCCACCTCCCGGAGATCGGTCAAGAGGAAAAAAAGAGTTGGCAAGAAGCCTTGGAAGGAAGAGCAACCGCCTTGGGGGCTTGCATTGCTCCTCCCCCTGATCAGGAAGACTAGAAGCGAAGTCGAAGACCCATCGAGATCGTTCGACGGCCGCCACTCGTCTCCTGGAAGTTGTTGAAGATGACGCTGTCGACGTTGGTCGTCGGCACGCCAAAGACGGGATGGTTGAGCGCGTTGTAGAGTTCCAACCGATACTGCAGGTTGATCCGCTCGGTGATCTTGAAGGTCTTGAAGATGCTCAGATCGACGGTCTCGATCCGATCCGCCTGCAAGATGTTGCGCGCAACGTTCCCGAACGGATTGTTGAATCTCCGCGCAGCACCGGGCCCGTTGAGAATGAAGCGGACATCACTCGGATTGACCGGCGTGAAGGTCCCCCGGTTGAGATCCGACATGAGGAAGAAGCCGGTCGAGCTGGTCCGCAGATTCGGCACACCCGCCGTGGTACCGCACCGCGCGTAGAAGACGCAGGCGTCGACGTCCGTGATCGCCACCGAACTGACTGGGGCGTTCGGATTGCCATTGAACGGCCGCATCTGCGAGTTCCCGAAGAAGGTGTTCATGTAGGTGACATCTTCGTAGGGATTCCGGGTCGCCGCCGGATGGGTTGGCGTGTAGCGAATTCCATTCTGGACCCGCGCCGTCATGTTGACCTGCCAGCCGCCAATGGCACGACCAAGGATGCCCCGCTGACTGCGCATGAAGGGCAATTCATAGATGACATTGGCGGTGAAGGAGTGGGGAACATCATTCCCAGAGAAGCTCTTCTCTCCACGGGTCAGATCGAGCGGGTTCTGTGAGACCGCCACGGAATTGCCACCCGAGAAGTTGAAGACTTCGCTGGCGTTGTCGAGCGCCTTGCTCCACGTGTAGGTGAACCCGTAGAGGAAGCTGCTGCTGAAGCGTCCATCAAAGCGGGTCTGCAACCCGTGATAGGTCGATTGAGCGCCGTTGATGCGCTCGCGCGCGACACCAAAGGGGAAGAGACGTCCATTGCAGGCACCTTCATTGTCCGGTGTCCCCGCCACATCGGTGCAGGTCAAAGGACGCGTCCCCTGCGGCATCAAGTTCGGGAAACCCGGGAAGGTCAGCGTCTGGTTCGCCCCCGCCTGCTGGTCGAAGACTTGGCGCGTGAATCCATTGACCAACGCCCCCACGAAGGGGTTGGCATTGATCGTCTGGAAGAGTCCCACCGAGTGGTTCCCGACATAGCGAACCTCGACGACGTTGCGACCCACTTCGCGCTGAATCCCGAAGGACCACTGCTGCGAGTAGGGCGAGCGCATGAGCGGATTGATCGTTGTCCGGCTCAGGAGGCGCGGATCGAAGGTGTTGAAGCGGATCAGTCCACTCGCTGCCGCCGCCGCCCGCACCACATCCCCAGTCGGGGTCGCACTCGGCACGGCAAACTGCGGGGCCGCCGTCAGGAAGACCGTCGGCGCCGCTGTCGAGATGTTGAGCATCAGGTTGTAGAAGGTCGCATCGTAGGCAATTCCGTAGCCTCCACGGACCGTCGTCTTGTCCGCCCCAAAGATCTTGCCCATCAACCCATCGTTGAAACGGGGCGAGTAGACGAAGCCAAGGCGCGGTGCCCAGTTGTTCCCGTCCACCGGAATGCGATTGTTGATGCGGGCTTCCACTGGTAGATTCTGCCGCCAGAAGGCCTTCGTCGGATCGCTCTCGCGCAGAGCCGTGACCTCATTGAGCAGGTTGATCGGCTGTCCCGTATTCTCGTACCGCACCCCCAGGTTGAGGGTCAGATTCGGACGGATCCGCCAGTCATCCTGGAAGTAGTAGAACTGATCGAGTTCATCGTAGCTCAGCGTCGCCGGCCCAAACGCGACGGTGATCTGCGTCGGCCGGTTGTCGACCATCTGCTGAATCGTGTCGAACTGGAAGTTGCCGTTGACGTTGGGCAGGAAGGGCGCGATGTTCTTCAGGCTCCGGATGTCGACCCCCATCTTCATCTGGTGGTTGCCGCGCGTCCAGGTCAGATTATCAGTGATCTGGTACGACTCGACCGTCCGTCCCTGGGGCAGGTTGGTCGCCGGCCCAATGTTGAGAAGATTCTGACCTCCCACCGTGAAGGTCGGGTTGAGAAATGCAAAGGCCTTGTCGATCTCGTCCGGATGGGGAATCTGCCCCTTGCCGCCTGTGTTGCCGCCCCCGAAGAGGACGAAGAGGCGCGAATAGTTGAAGCGCGCTTCATTGACGAGGGTGTTCGAGACCGTCCACGTCCAGCCGCCGCCAATCTGCTTCGACTGCGACGGGCTGTCTCCCGCCCAACCGCGCACGTCGGCCAGCGAGTTGACGTTCGGTGTATCCTGCCAGAAGTAGCGCCCCCAGAGGCGGTGGCTCGACCCCAGGTTGGCATCCGCACGGAAGGTGATCTCATCCTGCCGATTGTCGAATGGCACGAGGCGACGCACGGCCGCCATCGGAACCGAGATGTTCCCCAACGTCATCGTCGGCTGCGCGAAGTCGTTGCGGATTGTCGGACCGCCGAGGGGCAGGTTGAAGGCCGAGAAGTCGGCATAGTACTGCAGGGCCGCATTGTTCGGAAAAGCCGCCTTGATCGCCTGGATACCAGCCGGCGTCGGTGCCACCTGCGTCGAACGGAAGTCGAGCAAGCTCGGGTTGCGGCGGAAGAAGCCCGTCGTGTAGAAGAAGAGGCGGTTCTTGATGATCGGCCCGCCCACCCCGTAGGTGAAGATGTTGTTGAGGCTCGGTGCCGGCTTCTTCTGCCCCGACCGCTTCTCGAGGTTGGTCAACGAGTTAAAGTTCTTGTTGTCGAGGTGGTCCCAGCCGAGCGAACCGTGATACTCGTTCGATCCGCTCCGGCTGACGATGTTGACGATCGCGCCCTGGTTGCGTCCATACTCCGCCGAGAAGTTGTTGGTGATCACTTGGTATTCGCCAACCACCTCGGGATTCCGCACAAAGTAGTTCGGGCCGCCGATCGAGAGGTCATTGTTATCGACCCCGTCGAGCGTGAAGTTGTTCGAGCGCGCCCGCTGCCCGTTGGCCGAGAGCGTCACGCCATTGCCGTTGACATTTCCGAATCCAACCGTCACGCCAGGCGTCAACAGCGCGATCCGATCCAGGCCACCGCCGGGAACGTTGACGGGCAACTCCGCGACCTTCTTCTGCTCGAAGGTCGTCGAGATCTGCACCGAGTCCTTCTCGACCAGCGCGTCCGCGCCTCCGGTCACCGTCACCACCTCCGAAATCGCGCCCGGCTCGAGCCGCGCGTCGACGACCGTGTCACGCCCCAGCGCCACATTGACATCGGTGATCTCCGACTTCTTGAAATTGGGAGCCTCGACCGTCACCGTGTAGCGCCCCGGCAGGATCCGCGGGAGCGTGTAGAGCCCCTCGTTGTTGCTGACCGTTTTTACCTCCGCCCCTGTCGCCAGGTTGCGGGCGCTGATCGTTGCTCCCGGAATAGCCGCTTCCGTGGCATCCGTCACCACCCCGCGGATCCCTCCTGTCGCTGTCTGCGCCTGCCCGATGGCCGTCATCAGCGCAACCAACAGCGCGACTGCAACTCCCAGCCACGCCGTGCTCACTCGTTGTCTCTGACAATTCGACATGATTTTTTCTCCGTTCAGGTCATTAATTATATGTGGCTTCCACACCTTTCCCAGAACAGCCGACTCCCGAAAGAGACAGACCTGCGGCAGGAGATCCCACCTGAGGGCCATTCTCTCCCCTCTCCTCTCTCTCCATCAGGTCTTGGTCGGCGACAGGCTCCCCCCTCAGAAAATCTGCGGGCAGACCTCCCCCTCCCCAAAGACCCGGACGATGGATACAAGAATCGTCGAAGTGAACGGGACCCGACTACCAGGACCTTGCCTGGAAGCCTTTTTTGTTGTACCGCTTTTCATTCAGCAGAGCGTATGTGTTAGTTGTATGATCTATCAATCCGAAATATTTATTCGATTTTTCTATTTATAATGCAGCATGCACCGTGCAGTCGAAGATGGCTCGACTCCAACTGATCCCCCAATCAGCGCCCTGACCGGCACTTGAATGGCTTTATTTCTTACCAGATCCCCAGCGAAGAAATTCAATAATTTCGCCATCCTAGCCTGCGCCACCTCAGTTTTCAAGTCAATTCTCCCACACAGGAAGCGAAAAGGGATCATCAGGGCGGACGGGAGAGCGAGGAGGATCAGAGGGAAGTAAGGAAGATCTCAACGTCGGGTGGTGATTCGTCTTCTGTGGTCACGGTGGGAAGAGCGCATCCCGGGAAAGAAGAGAGACCATCTCGCGCCTCGGAAAGTGCAAGATGGCCTCGATTCTCACTTCGATTCAGCAGGGAGGGATCCGGAAGCAGGATTGTCCCCAGATCAGGATTGGATCTGGTTGGTTTGCACCGTCAATCGCGCCTTGTGGCGTGCCGCCGCATTCTTGTGGAGAACTCCCTTTTGGACAGACTTGTCGATTGCGGAGATGGTCGACGGGAGAAGAGCGAGGGCCTCAGCGGACTCTCCCTTGGCTAGAAGGGCCCGCAGCTTCTTGATCTGCGTGCGGAGCCGGGTACGATTGGTCGTGTTGATGGCGTTGCGTCGGGCATTTTGCCGATCCCGCTTCTCGGCTGACTTATGATTCGGCATCTTCTCTCTCTTCCTTTCCCTTCCTGTTGTGTCTTCGACCCTGTTTTATCGCTCTCTTCTGACGACTCTCAGCGACCTGCCCCACGTGCAAAAGCGATCTTCGTTGCGTGTTGCTTTCGCTGATGCGACCATTGGATGCGACCATTGGTGGGAGCGAACAACAGCGTAGGCAGATC
>JBMOHS010000032.1:0-27556 GCA_049317725.1 Blastocatellia bacterium | reverse complement strand
GCCCGGGTTTGATTCATATTTGACGAGACGAAGTGGTAGTTCACACTGAGTGGCTTCCAAGTAATACTAAAATCGCTGAAAAATCGATCATCGAGACCGCAACGACCTCATTTTTATCCAAAGTCCAGGGGAGGGGATCTCTAGCCCTCCACCCCTCGTCTCACCGAGGCAGGTCTTTTGTGCAAATCGAGAGGGGAGGGCCACCCTCGCGGATCTCCCTCCCCTCTCTGTTTGACATTACGAAGTAGACACAGGGGATCGATCGATCCCAAGACCAACTACGGGGTAACCTTAATCAGAACAACGACGAAGGTAAAGATGACCAGCGTCTCGATGAAGGCCAGTCCGAGAATCAGCGCCAACTGAATCCGGTTGTAAGCGCTGGGGTTCCGCGCCATGCCCTCGCACGCCGCCGAGGCCACCTTGGCCTGTCCCAATCCGCAGAGGCCGGCCGCGATCGCAAAGCCGACGCCAGCGGCGAGGAAGCCGAGACCGCGGCTGGTATCCCCACTGGCGGCCGCGCCGCCGTCCTGGGCCATCGCCGTCACCGCCGAAAAGAGAACGGCCATGCCGCTCATGACAATCCGCATCAGATTCTTCTTCATTAGGATCGATTCTCCTGCCTGACCTTGGCCAGGCTGATGCTGTCTCTCCTCTCCCGTTCCTTTCAAGGTCCTGGAGGGAGCGACCTCACGCGACAAGACGACGTTGGCCCCTCCTCCGTTGAAAAAACATAAGAAAAGGGAGGGAAGACCGACAATCATCTCGTCTAAAGGGAGCGCCCGAAGGCTACGCAGGAAAGAATCGGAGTTCGGTAGAAGGGCGACGCCAGGGTTGCCAGACCGATCTTTGGGAGATGGTCGGCGCCACGCTGCGTAATCACATCGACAGAACAGAACCCCCGTCTCTCCCCGGAAAGACCACCAGCGCTCCCGTCGATCCATCGCCATTGCGATGGAATGTCTTGGCAAAGATCGGTGAGCCGCACGTCAGTGGGCCAACGCTTCTCCCGAATGGGCGGCGACTCCCCCCTCTTGCGCGTGCGCCTCCCCGTGGTGCTCGTCGGAATGGTGCGAGACCTCTCCAAGGTAGACCATCGAGAGCACGATGAAGATGAAGGTCTGGAGGAAGGACGTCAACAAGCCAAGCGGCATCAGCAGAACGGGAACGCCGATGCTGACCATCGAGGAGATCGCTCCGCTGACCTGCTCCTCCCCGTAGATATTCCCGAAGAGGCGCATGCTCAGACTGAGAATCCGGGCAAAGTTGCTGACCAGCTCGATCGGGAACATCAGCGGTGCCAACCAGAGGACCGGCCCCGCGAAATGGCGCAAGTGGCCGAAGAGGCCATTCTCCCGGATCCCGACATAGTTGTAGTAGAGAAAGGAGGTGATGGCCAGGGCGAGCGTCACATTGAAGTTGGCCGTGGGAGGCACCATGTCGGGGAGCATCCCGGTCAGGTTACAGAGCAGGATCAGCAGCCCGAAGGTGGCGACGACAGGAAAGTGGCGCAGCCCCTTCGGCCCAACCAGGTCGGCGAGCAGACCGCGGACTGCCTCGACACCCACCTCAAACGTCTGTTGTCGACTGCTGGGCGACTCGGTCGAGAGCTTCCCGCGGAGGATGCCGAGGAGAACCACGGCGACCAAGGCCACAAAGAGGAACATGACCACGTGAGTGGGAATCGGCAGGTGGCCTGCGGCGAGGTATTGATCGTAGGACAACCCCTCTCCGGGCCAGTGGTCCCCGAACACCTTGACCGCGCGGTAGATGGGTGGCATCAGGCTGCTCTGGAGCTGATAGACTGCCGGGCCAAACCATCCGTTGACCCATTCGACCAGCACCGGAACGTGCTCTCCGTGCCCGCCCCCGTGCCCTTCTTCAGCGGCGTGCGCTCCCTGCATCAGTGTCGTCAGAAGCATCATGGTCTCTACTCGTTTCGTCTATGGGTTTCTGTCCGTGTCTGTTCTGGGAAGATCTTCCCTCTTCTCTGTCTCGCCTTGCCGATCATCCATCTCCAGCGGAGCCAATGCGGCCTCATCCTCGGGGGGAGCCTGCCGCACGGCCCGGTAGAAGATTGCCCCCGCCTCGATCAGCACTCCGCCGACATAGGCCGAGAGGCCAATCGCCAGCCCGATCGGGTCAGCCACCCGCCACCACAGCGCGACGCCAATGCCAGCGCCGACGAGGGCGTATCGCAGAAAGAGGCGAAGGACCGTACCAGACGGGACCGGGCTATCCCCACTTGCCGCCGCCGCAAGGATCCCCTTGATGCTGCTGGAGAGCCAACGCTGATTGAAATGTCCCAGGATCCCCCCGACCCCAATGCCGATTGTCATCTTTGTCGTTCCAAACGGCAGGCTGACCAAGAGGGCCAGCCCCAGCACGATCAGGCGATTTCGGTGAAGCCGACGTTCGAGCGCAGCCTCTTCCTGGGACGGCAACGGCGATGGGACATCATCAGAAGTAAGCAAGATAGTACTCTCTCCCCCGTCCGCTTCGCAACTCCCTCGAACGCCGCACGTCCGTCCGTGTCATCCCCCGACGTGAACCGCCGGGCGTCGAGTCGGTTCGGGCTCGGCCTGCCGGAGCACTTCCCGCGTCATTGGAGCGGTATCCCCTTCCCCGAGAAAGATGAAGCGCAAGACGTAGGTCACCGGATTGCCCTCCGTCCAACCGAAGTAGGCGTGCGGGATCTGCCCCGTGACGTCCCGGACGTGAAGCAGAAAGGCCGCGATGGCGTTTGGAATCGAGGGGCTCGTCGTGCGCAGCACGCGATGCTGGCCAATCTGCACCCCTCGAACCCGCAAGCTGCCGGAAAATTCGGAGACGTCACCGAGTCTCACTTCGAGAAAGATGATCGGATCCTCGTTCGGGATGTGGTTGTTCCAGCGCTCCTTCTTCTCTTTGAGTCGATACTCATCCTGGTCTCCCCGATCCGGTCGACTGGCAATGATGCGGATCGTGCCCTCACTGACCCCATCGAGAATGGCCTTCGCCATTTCGTTGAGTTCAACCCCCTCGATGCGCAATTCCGTCGAGCGGACCGAACGCGAGATGAGCGAGGTGAGGATGATGCCGCCGATGAAGAAGGACGCAATCTTGATCCCTTCCGGACGTTCGACAAGGTTGACCAGTGTCGTGTAGGCAAAGGCGAGCGTGATCAGCAGGAACGGGTAGCGCAGCAGGCGCTTCTCCCAAACAGCCAACATCACCGCGAGCGAGGCCGAGCTCATCAGGACCAAGACGCCGGTCGCATAGGCTCCTCCCTGCGCGTCGACATCGGCATCGAAGAGAATCGTCACAAGAAAGGCGATCAGGCTGAAGACTACCACCAGCGGCCGCGTCGCCCGTGCCCAGTCCGGTGCCATCCCGTACCGGGGAAGATATCGCGGCACCAGGTTGAGCAGACCAGCCAAGGCCGATGAGCCGGCAAACCAGAGGATGGCGATGGTGCTCAAATCGTAGACGGTCCCGAAGAGATCTCCGTAAAAGTGGTGGGCCAGGTAGGCGAGCGCCCGTCCATTAGCCTCCCCCCCAGGGGCAAACTTCTCCGGAGCGATCAGAAAGGTCGTCACCACGCTGCTCAGGAGCAGCATGACGCTCATGATCAACGCCGCGCCGAGGAGCAACTTCTGGCCAGCCCGAATCCGTCCCCGTGGCCGGACCGGGTCATCTCCCGGCGCTCCCTCAACCTGTGGAATGACCAGGACGCCCGTCTCAAAGCCCGAGAGGCCCAGTGCCAGCTTGGGAAAGAGGAAGAGGCTGATCCCCACCATCAACCAGGGGCTCCCTTGCGCTTCGGGAATCGCCCACAAGGCCTCTTTCCAGGCTGCCCAGTAAGTTGGGTGAAGAGCAATCTCCGTGATCCCCCGCGCGATCACCACCAGGTTGACGCCGAGGTAGACAAGGACGAGAAAGACCGCCAGCCCGATCACCTCCCGGAAGCCCTTCAAGAAGAGCGCGCCGAGAAAGGCGACCAAGGCCAGCGTGATCAATACACGATGATGCTCAAAGATCTCTGGTGCGAGGGGATTTTCGACGATGTGGGCGGTCGCGTCGGCGGCCGAGAGCGTGATGGTGATGATGAAGCTCGTCGCTCCAAATCCGAGCTGGACGAGGACAAAGAGCTTCCCTCGCCAACGGGGCAGCAGATCCTCGAGCATCGAGATCGATCCCTCCCCGTGCGGACTCTCCTTGGCGACCCAATGGTAGACGGGGAGGGCCCCAAAGAGGGTCAGCAGTACTAACACCAAGGTCGCGATCGGAGAGAGGGCGCCAGCAGCGAGAAAAGCGATTCCAGGCTGATACCCGAGCGTCGAGAAGTAGTCGACCCCCGTCAGACACATCACTTTCCACCAGGGGTAGGTTGGATGGCGAACGTCTTCTTCCGACCCCGCGCCCGCCATCAACCAATCTTTCAACCACGCGCGATTCGCCTCCATACCGCTGCCACACTCCCATTCAACCGGCCCTCTTCAAGTAGGCCCGAGGATCTCTGCTCACGACCGGCACTCACCGCTTGCCCCACTCCTGCCATTCCGGGTATACATACCGGGCAAACCGGTAATCATACGGGATCGAAGAGGGGATGCCAACCATCTTGCCAAGCCAGATGGGGATCACGGGACCGACGCCGGTCAGCAGTCGCTCAACGAAAGGCGCCCATCGCCGCGCCGGCATAGCCTGTCATCTCCAGATAGCCGCGCCCCTGGCGATCTCCTTCGATGATGATCGCGCCCTCCCAGTAGGTGACGCGGGTCGACTCATTGGTCTGGAGCTCTTGGGAGTCGACCGCTGCACGCGCTGTCAATCGCCAACCAAGCGAGGGGAGTTCGATCTGCCAGCGGACGGGGTAGGTCGCACCACTGGCTGGCGACCGCCAGAACCCCACAGGAATCAACCGAAATTGATCCGCGCGCAGCCTCGTGGCCCGGCCATCCCGTGCCACCCAGACGCCATTCGAGTATGGGTCGGTCGCTCCGTCGTCCCGGCGAAACTGGTAGAGCATGAGTTCCGATCCATCTTCCAACTGAATCGAGAGCCAGTCCCAGCCCTTCTGCCCTTTCTCAAGAAAGCTGGTCCCAAACTCATGGTCCATCCAACTGATCCCTTCGACCTCGAACCGTTCTTCCCCTACCTGAAGAGTTCCTTTCGTCGCCAACCGCGTCAATGAGTAGTAGTGGGAAGCGTTTCCCGGGGTCTTGCCTTTCTGACTGACCCCCTTCTCGCCTTGGACGACCACCGGCTTGGTCGGCTCCAAGCGCAGGTCGATCTTCATCCCCTCGTCGGCCGCACGAAGGAGGTGGCCAGACCCGCTCTCGTCGAGCCGTGCCTCCCAGCCCTCGTTCCAGACCCGGTACCGCTCGACCTCGGCGCCCGCCCAGCCAATCCCTGCCCGATTGAGCTTCTCGGCGTGCTGAAATCGCTTTCCTTCCAGGTCTGTTACGGCAAAGTGGGCCGTGTAGAGATCGCGTACTGCCCAGCGGGACGGGTTGACGGGTGCGGACTCGATCCCAACCCGGAAGAAGGTCAACTGGTACCCAAACCGACGGCCGTCGCGAGTGGCAAGATTGCCGGTGTAGTACCACCATTCGATCTTGTAGTCGGGGTGAGCGCCGTGGTCCCTCGGAAAGGTGAACGTGTAAGGGGGCAGGGCCTTTTTCCAGGGCTCCTCTTGGGAAAGAGGAGGATCGACCGGATCGATCGTGCCCGCTGGCGTCGCCACTCCCCAAACGAGACCGATCAAGAGCAGGAGTTGGAGTGCTCTTCCGGACATCTGTACCTTCACGATGCTTCCTCTTCGATTGATCAAGATGCCCACTCCTCCCGCGTTGGACCGGTCTTGGTCCGCGAGCGGGTCGCGTACCGGGCCGGATAGAGGCCCGCCAGCACTGTCGCCAACATCAACAGCAAGGAGGACTGCACCAGGAATCCGACCGGAAGATGAAACTGGATCGTCCATCCAAAACTCTGCACATTGATCACATAGATCAGCAATTGCGAGAGCAGCAACCCGATGACCAGCCCCACCGCCTGACTGACCGCCCCCAGCAGCCCTGCTTCGAGCATGACCATTCTGCGCAACTGTCGTCGATCCGTGCCAATCCGTCGCAGGATCGACAGCTCGTGCTCCCGCTCCAGGATCAGGGTCAGCAAGGTCGAGGCCACCCCCAGAATCGCGACAAAAATAGCAATCAGCTCGAGCGCGTAGGTGATCGCGAAGGTACTATCGAAGATTCGGAGCACCTCCTGGCGGATCGATCGGTTGGTATAGGCAAGCACGCGCCACTGATCACCGAAGCTGGTGAGGAGGTCCTCGCGGACGCGGTCTGGGTCGGCACCCTCGCGCAGATAGACGGTCAGGCTGGTCGGTTGCGGCTCCCCCCAGTACCTGGCGAAAGTCCCCCGATCCATGACCAGGATTCCCCGATCACTCGAGTAGTCGTAGTAGACGGCCGCGACCGTGAACGAGACCTCCCCGCGCGGAGTCCGCAGCAAGACCCGGTCTCCCGGCCCCTTGCCATGCCGGATCGCGAAGCTCTCAGAGACAACCACCGCGTCCCGACCGATCGCCTGCTCCATGGCCCGGCGCGCCTCTTGCTGCGCGGCTGGGGCCTTGAAGAGCAGCGTGCCATAGCGCAGCAGAATGGCGAATTCGCCAGTCCCGATCGTCACCAAACCTTCCCCATAGGCAAGATCGAAATTGCGAAAGCGATCGACGGCGGTCACAGCGGGATGGGCCGAGACGATCTTCTCCACTTCCGGGGAGAAGACGACATCGGTCGCGACGTTGTTGCGCGTCGCCGGCCGCAGATAGAGGTCCGCCTGCAGAGTCTGTCCGACCCAGTAGATGACCGTCTCGCGGAAGCTGCCGATCATGATCGCGATCGCCACCATCATCGAGAGGCTGACCGCGAGCGCTCCGACCGAGATCGAAAGTCGTGGGATCGACCCCGAGAGGTTGGCATTGGCCAAGCGCCCGACTACCCCAAAGATGGCAAAGAGAGGCCGATGACCCAACCGCCCCAGTCCAAAGAGCACGGCCGGAATCAGCCCAGATGCGCCAAAGACCACCGCCAGCGCCGCCCCATACCCCCCGACAGGAAGCCCTCCCACCGGTGGCCAGCTCGCCATCCAGGCCGCCATCCCAAAGAGCAGCAGTGGCGCAACCACACTGCGGATGCGCAGCCGAAAGCGGGTCCCCAACTGATCGCTGCCCCGCATCGCCGCAGTCGGGGCGACCCGCGAAGCCTCCAGCGCCGGCACGGCCGCCGCCAACAAGCAGAGGGGCAGGCCGATCCCGAAAGCGAGGAGCATCTCCCCGCTACCCAAGGACTGCGGCGCCGCCGCCGAGGCGATGTAGAGCGATTCGACCGTCGTCGAGGTCAGCTTGATCGCCCCGTAAGCCAGCCACTGTGCCAAGAGCAGTCCGATCCCAGTCCCGACCACCGCCAACCCGGCCGCCTCCCCGAGGAAGAGCGCAAGAATCTTGCGGCGGCTGACCCCCATCGCCCGCAGCGTGCCAATCTCCTGCCGCCGTGTAATCACCGAGATCGAGACTGTGTTGTAGATCAGAAAGAGCCCGACCAGAAGGGCAATCCAGGAGAGCGCCGAGAGGTTGAAGTGAAACGCCTCGAGCATCCGCTCGACTTGCGCGCCCCGCCTGCCAGGGCGCTGAACCGTCATCCCCGCCGGGAGTCGCGACCCAATCTCGCGCTCGACCTCCCCGATCCGCCCTCCCTCCTTCAGAAGGATCTCTAAGCGATCGATCCGGCCGAGCCGTTGCAGCGCCCACTGTGCCGCCGCAATATCCATCAGAAGAAAATTGCCCTCGGAGGCACGGGCTGGCCCCTGGTCGAGCAGCATCCCCCGCACTCTGTAGCGGGCGGCCCGATCCCCGATCGTCAGCTCGATCTCATCCCCCGTCCGCAGTCCGCTGCGACGCGCGTACTTCTCGGTGACAATCAGTCCTTGGGCATCGATCAACAGCTCGAGAAACTGCTGGGGCGTCGGATCCTCCCCCCCAAATTCGAGGAGGTTGTAGTCGCGAAAGGAGCGATCCCGGAGAATGTCCACCCCGAGCAGTCGCAGAGTCTCCCGGCCGGCGGGCTGCCCATCCACTCTCCGCCGGATGACCTCCGCCTCTCCCTCGATGACCGGCGTGATCTGTCCATACTCACGCAACCACTGGAGATCCGTCAGCAATCCCTCCTCGAGCCCCAACCCCGCGCCGACGACCTCCAGCGAGGCACGCCCCGAGACTGTCTCGATCGCCCGCTCAAAACCTCGGACCGAACTTCGATTGGTCAATTGAATGGCCAGCACCACCGCGATGCCCAGGGCAATACCAACGATGGTCGAGATCGAACGGACCCGCTCCCGCAGCAGATGGCGCACGATGAATGTCTGAAAAAGTTTCATGCCTCCCTGATCCCTCTGACCATCAATTCCGTTCGAGGGTCAGACCGGCCCTCCTCACCTCACTCTGCGGATCTTCCAGCATCCGACCATCCTTCATCCGCAGAACCCGGTGGGCCGTCGCGGCAATCTCCTCACTGTGTGTCGCCAGCAGAATCGTCAACCGGGACTCGCGGTTGAGTTGCTGCAGGATCGAGAGGACGATCTCTCCATTGGTCGAATCGAGGTTCCCTGTCGGCTCATCCGCGATCAACAATGCCGGCTGGTGGATGATCGCCCGCGCAATCGCCGCCCGCTGCATCTCCCCTCCCGAGAGTTGTGCCGGATAGTGCCCCAAACGATGGCCCAACTGCACCTGCTCGAGGAGCGCCCGCGCCCGCGCCGCGCCCTCCTTTCCGCTCTTCCCCGACAGGAGGAGCGGCAGCTCGACATTCTCCTGTACCGTCAACGTCGGCAACAGGTTGAAGAACTGAAAGACAAATCCCAGCCGCTCCCGCCGCAGCGCCGTCAATCCCTCTTCTGTCAGTTGGTTGATCTCGCGCCCCTCGATCTTGACGCGTCCAGCGGAAGGCAGATCCATCGCCCCGCAGAGGTGGAGCAGGGTCGACTTGCCGCATCCGGAGGGGCCCATCAACGCGACAAAGGCCCCTTCTTCAAGCGTCAGGGAGACGTCCCGCACGGCCTCGACTGCTGTCTCTCCCCCCTCGTACCTCTTGCTGACCCCTTCCAACTCAAGAATGGTCACGATCCCCCCTCTTGGCCCCTTCTGATACTCTCCTGAAATGGTCCAACACCACTTGATGGCGGTAGGTGAACATTTTGGTCAATTTCGCCCGCGTGAAGATCCCACCCCCCAACTGCCCCAACCATCCGAGAGGCAAGGTATACTCGATCTCGTCAATCATCCGCGTCGTTCCCCGCTCCGTTCGTTCGAAACGATGACGATGCAACCAGTAGGCAAACGGCCCCTCCCGTTGCTGATCTGCAAAGAGATACGGCGGATCATAGGCGACGTGCTCCGCCACCCACGTCTTCCAGAACGGGCCCGCCTGGACGCGAAAGACAACCCGTGTCCCCACCGCCAAACTCTCCCCCCGCTCGACCATCTGCACCTTCTCCCAGGGGGGCGTCAACTTCTCGACTGCCCCCGGTGCCTCATGCCACGCAAAGACCTCTTCCGGACTTGCCGGTACTTCTGATTCCCAGATAAATCGTTGTCGCTCCACTGCCCTTCTCCCCCCTGTTCACGACCCCAGATGCCCTCTCTGCTTCCGTGAGAGAATCTGTCTATACCACATCAAGATGCGCTGCTTCTCCCCCTGACAAGAAGTCACATCCTAGAAGCCTGTCCAGGTCATGTCAATCTATTTGTCCAGATATTGCGACCAACGCAGCCCCCTGAACAGAAAAAGCAAGGTTTTGTCACAATATGAACCTTGACAAAATCTTGGCAGCGACATATTGTTCGTCTTGTTCTGGAAAAAGACCGGGCCCCGGATCGCAGTCGACAATCCTGGTTGTGAGTGATGACGAGGTCCAGAAGCAAGAGCCCGGCAGGGTGATTCGATTGATCGGCAAAAGAGAGAGAAGGATTCGGGAAAAGAAGAATGTATGAGATCGGCACTGAACGGTCTTACTTTCAAGTTTCAATGAAGGAGAGAGGTAAAACCATGTTGAAGAATCGAGTAATGGCAGGTGTGATGGTTCTGGCGTTGGCGCTTCTGGTGATGCCGGTCGAAGCCAATCCCGAGAAGAAGGACATTGTCGACACCGCAGTTGGCGCGGGCAGCTTCAATACCCTGGTGACGGCGGTCAAGGCGGCGGGTCTGGTCGAGACGCTCAAGGGCAAGGGCCCCTTCACCGTCTTCGCGCCAACGGACGCTGCCTTCGCCAAGCTCCCCAAGGCGACTCTTGATGGGCTCCTCGCTGACAAGCAGGCGCTGACCAAGGTCCTGCTCTATCACGTTGTCGCGGGTAACGTCATGGCTAAGGATGTCGTCAAGCTGACCGAGGCCAAGACGGTCCAAGGTTCCGTCGCCAAGATCACGGTCAAGGAAGGTGGAGTTAAAGTCGACAACGCCAATGTGGTCAAGACCGACATTGAGTGCACCAACGGCGTGATTCACGTCATCGACACGGTCATCCTTCCCAAGTAATGGTTCTTGAATCTCATCAACCGGATTAAGTGGACCTGGTTGTAACGAGTTCGATACCGGAATGGCGACCTGGATGGGGGTACTCCCCCGATCAGGTCGCCATTTTGTTCTCTTCCAACCCTGAGTGGCCGAGCGGGTCGATTCCTCAGACCTGGAGACGCAAGAGAGGATCAGCGAAATGGTGGAGCAAAAGAAGGCGCGGGTCTATGTCATCTTCGGCGCGACAGGGGGAATTGGAGGAGCCCTGGCCCGTCGTCTCCTGGCGAATGGCGCTGGAGGAGGAGACCAGCTACTGCTGGTCACGCGAAACGAGGAGCGGCTGCGCGCCCTGACCGAAGATCTGCGGAGTGGGAATCCTAATGCCAGGATCGATCAACGGGTGCTCGACGCGACCGATGTGGCTGCAGTCGAAGCCTTTCTCGAGGAGGTCGCGGCAACCTATGGTGCGCTGGACGGTGTCGCCAATTGCATCGGATCGATCCTCTTAAAACCGATCCACCTGACGTCAGAGTCAGAGTGGGCCAGCACGATTCAGATCAACCTCGGCAGTGCCTTTGCGGTGACAAGAGGGGCCATCAAGGCGATGATCCGCACGGGACAGATTGGGGGATCGATCGCGCTCGTCTCGTCGGCAGCAGCAAAGGTTGGGCTGGCGAACCACGAAGCGATCGCGGCCGCCAAGGGAGCAATCCAGGGGCTGGTCCTCTCCGCCGCGGCAAGCTATGCCTCGCGCGGGATCCGCGTCAATGCCGTGGCTCCTGGGCTGGTCCGAACGCCAATGACTAGCCGAATTACCGGCAATGAAGCCTCGCTGAAGGCCTCGACGGCCATGCACGCGCTCGGGCGGATCGGGGAGCCGGAGGACGTCGCCTCTGGTCTGGCTTGGCTGCTCGACCCGGCCCAGTCCTGGGTCACCGGTCAGATCCTCGGCATCGACGGCGGCCTCAGCTCCGTCCGCGGGCGCTGATCGACCGCGCAACCTCTCACCGCGGCCCAGGGCGGATAGAGAAGTGGAAGAATCGTAACGATTTCGCAAATCTTTGAGCGTATTGAAATTGCGTTAATTGATTGTACGCAGACTTTACTGCCGACCGGCTCTTGGGAGTTGCACCCACAACTGCTACCCTAAGCAGGTTAAGGAAGATCGATTGGAGAAGAGAAGAAGAGAGGAGAAGGAAGAGGATGATTACCAACAAGATATCGGATCAGACGCTGAAAATGCTCAACAAGTTATCGACGGAGCAGCGCGCCAAGGTCGACCAAGTGGTCAAGACGCACGTTCAGGCCTGCCTGCGCAATGGGAGCCCTCTTGAGAGCTTTGATCGCCTCTTGATCGAGGCGGTCGAGGTGGTCAAGTTGGAGGAGCGCTCTCCTGAGACTCGCTACGACTTTGTGCGCGGTGTCGAGCCCTTCCGCCACTACGAGCAGTACACCAGTCCGCGCGAGTTGTAGACCGGACCGTTCGGGAGTACCGAGGAGAGAGTTCGGATCGTGAATGTGAGTGGGTCGTAAGCCATGTCCGAGCCGTCAATCTCTGTCTGGATTCCGGGAGATCAGCTCCTGTCTACTCACCCGGCGATTGTCGCTGCCGGGAAAGAAGTCGGCCAGGAAAGAGTCCGAGTCGTGATGGTCGAATCCCGCTCCCGGCTGGCCCGTTACCCCTATCACCAACAGAAGCGCGTCTTCGTCCTCAGCGCAATGAGGCACTATGCGCGGTCGCTGCGTGAAGCGGGATTCCAAGTTGAATATGTCAGAGCCACCTCGATCCGTGCTGGGATTGAGGATCATCTCACACGAGTTCGTCCGACACGGCTGCTGACGATGGCGGCGAGCGAAGTAGCCGCTCGCCGCTTCCAGACAGATGTCCTTCCCGCGCTCCTCGCCTCTCACTGTCAGCCAGAGTCCAGCAGCTCCCCAGATCCACTCGTCATTCTTCCGAATAGCCAATTCCTGTCAGAGCGCTTCAATCCAGTTCCCGGTGCCTCCACGGGAAAGCGGGTGGTGATGGAGACGTTCTACCGGGCGATGCGTCGCCATTTCCAAGTGCTCATCGACGACGACGGAGGGCCCGCGGGAGGCGAGTGGAACTATGACGAGCTGAACCGCAAACCCTTGCCCAAGCGGATCGAGTTGCCAACAACGCAAGGATGGGAGCCGGACGAGATCACCAGGCAGGTCATCGCCGAAGTGGAGGCGGCGGGGGATTCCCTGCCTGGCTACGGCTCCGCCCGCGGGTTTCGCTGGGCGGTGAGCCACGAAGAGGCCCAAGATGCGCTCAAGCGCTTCCTCGCGGAGAGGTTGCGGGACTTTGGCCCCTACGAGGACGCGATGACGACGCGCTCGGCCAGCCTCTTCCACTCGCTCCTCTCCCCCTATCTCAACCTGGGCCTGCTCGATCCACTGGAGACGATCCGCGCTGCGGAAGCGGCCTACCGTCGTGGCGAGGCGCCGATCCACTCGGTGGAGGGCTTTGTGCGGCAGATTCTGGGATGGCGCGAGTATATCTACTGGCAGTACTGGCAGCAGATGCCCGGCCTCCAGCAGGCCAATGCCTGGCAGGCGGAGCGACCACTGCCCGGGTTCTTCTGGACCGGGAAGACTGGGATGAACTGCCTGCGCCACGTCATCGAACGGGTACTGTCGGATGGCTACAGCCACCACATCGAGCGGTTGATGGTGCTCTGCAATTTTTGCCTGTTGAGTGGGATCAAGCCGGACGAGGTCTCCGATTGGTTCATGGCGCTCTATCTCGACGCCTTTGAGTGGGTCGTCCTGCCGAACGTCATCGGGATGGGGTTGAACGCCGACGGTGGGCGAACCGCGACCAAGCCCTACGTCGCCTCGGGCAGCTACATCAACCGGATGAGCGACTACTGCCGCGATTGCCAGTTCGATCCCAAGCAACGGACTGGCGAGGACGCGTGCCCGTTCAACTTCCTCTACTGGAACTTTCTCTTGACGCACGAGCAGACTTTGCGAGCCAACCCGCGGCTGGGCCCGGCCGTCCTTGGCTTGAACCGGATCGAAGAGAAGGAGCGGGGAGAGCTTCGCGCCGCGGCGGCCCGCTTTCTCGATCAGCTCTCGCCGGGCGTCTCCTAGAGTGGAAAGGCATGCCTTTTGACAGCCTGACAAGGTATGCTGTCGAGGCCGGAACGGTCCGTGGGGCTGTTCTTCAGAATTGGTCGGAGGAGTCAGATGGTGGAGAATCGAGCAGCGAACTGGTTTCAGAGATACGCCTGGGGGGTCCTCGGGTACAACCTGCTGGTGATCGTCTGGGGGGCCTACGTGCGGGCCAGCGGATCCGGGGCGGGCTGTGGCAGCCATTGGCCGCTCTGCAATGGCGAAGTCGTGCCACGGACCGAGACGATGGCGACAATCGTCGAGTTCTCCCACCGGCTGACGAGCGGCTTGGCGCTCCTTCTGGTGGTTGGGTTGGTGGTCTGGGCCTTTCGGGTCTTCGCGAAGCGCCACCCCGTCCGTCGTTTCGCCGTCCTCTCCCTCTTCTTCATCCTGACCGAAGCCCTGATTGGCGCGGGATTGGTCCTCTTCGAGTACGTGGCCATGAACCAGTCGGTGGCGCGAGCCTACTGGATGGCGGCCCACCTCATCAACACCTTCATTCTCGTCGGGTTCCTGACGCTGACTGCCTGGGCGGCGACATCTGATCTGCGACCGACCTTTTCCGGGCAGCGAAAGATGCTCTACCTGGGCGGAGCCGCGCTGCTGGGCACATTACTGGTGGGGGTGAGCGGAGCGATCAGTGCGCTTGGGGCAACGCTCTTTCCGGTGACGTCGCTGGCGGAAGGGTTGCGGGCAGACCTTTCGGCAACGGGCCACATCCTGGTCCGGCTGCGAATTTACCACCCAGTGATTGCCGGGCTGGTGAGTGGACAACTGGTCTTCACGGCAACGGTCATTCGCCTCTGGCGTGCCGGCCGCTGGACGACCTTCTTCTCACGCTCGCTCATCGCCCTGATTGCCATTCAATTTTCGTGTGGGCTGGTCAATCTGCTTTTGCACGCCCCGATCTGGCTGCAGCTTGTGCATCTTCTTCTCTCGGATCTGCTGTGGATCGCCCTGATCTTGCTGCTCTACAACGGGCTGGCTGTCCCGATGCGTGCGTCGGTCGCCCGTGTCGCGGACCCAGTCATGGCCTGAAGCGTCGGTCAGAGGTGGGCGGAGAGCCCATTCCTCAATATCCCAAGGAGGTCGATCGATGGAGACAACTTCCCTTCTCGAACAATACCGCACCCAGACCGGCGAGACGCTGCGGGAGATCTCGGACCGAGCCCCGCTGCTGCTCGTCTTTTTGCGCCATTTTGGCTGAACGTTCTGTCGCGAGGCCCTGGCGGAGATCAAGGAGCACCGCCCGGCCATCGAAGCGACAGGGACGCAGGTTGCGTTCGTTCACCAAGGCAGTGAAGAGATGGCGCGTGACTTCTTTGCGCGCTGGGGCGATGCGGACCTGCCCCGCGTGAGTGACCCAGAGGCCACCCTCTACCAAGCGTTCGAATTACGGCGCGGCACTTTGGCGGAGATCTTCAACTGGAAGGTCTGGAAGCGCGGCTTCGAGAGCGCGATCCTGCGCGGTTTCGGCGTAGGCAAGCTGGTGGGGGATGGGTTTCGGATGCCGGGAACCTTCCTGATCTACCGTGGCCAAGTGCGGCAGGCCTACCGGCATGAGACGCCCGCCGACCGACCTGATTATGTCGGCATGGCCTCCTGCGCCATCGATTGACCTGCCACCTCAGGAAGCGGGAAAGTGATAGGCGCCATAGTCGATGGTCAGGATATTGCGGCCAGAGATCTTGACCTTGGTGATCGACTCGTTGCGGCTGGGGAGCCAGTGGGCTCCCACCCTCCGGTAGGAGCGGACGAAGTCGACTCGCGAGATCCAGAAGGAAGGTGACTTCGCGAGTTCACCGGCAATTCGGACGATGGCATAGGCACTCGCATCCACCCAGATCTTTCCCCGAAAGAGGTACTTGTCGATCCGTTTCGGCTCCGCCTGGAGCACGAAGCAGCGGAGATTCTCGACGTGCTCCTCCCCGATGAGGGAGAATGTGTAGTTGATGGGAGAGATGGCGCTGCGCTCCCGGTTACGCCCGGCGGCGGACTCGACTTCGACCTCCATGAGCGGCTTGAAGACGCGATCCCGGACCAAAGAAGACCCTGTCTCAGAGAGAACCTGGAACTCCTTGGTGCTGGGAGGAGAGTAGCGCAGTTGCACCTCCGCCTCGGCGCGGACCTTCCCGTTTGACGTCGTTACCCGGTAGGTTGTCGGGACAACGTAAGCGGAGAGGCGCGCCTCCCGCTCCCGGCTGCTCTGGAGCAGGCGCGTAACGATCTCCTCGACAGTTGGGTCGGTCAGCCTGTCAGCCTCTGCCCGAACCAGGGCTCGTCCGGTGAGGGTCACGGGTGTGGACGAGAGGAGGAGGGCGAGCGGGAGACACAAGGGAAGGAGCAGGTTCCGGGGATTCCGTTTGACGCAGGGACGAACTGGTCGCCCGGCACCTCTCTCCTGGTGGCAAGGCAGAGGCAGACCGTCGGGATGTGAGGGACAGAGCGTGGAGAGTTCCGAGATTCGATTCATATCCATTCGTGGAATCGGTGAGATCTCTCCCGGTGACGATGTCGCGTTCCAGATCACGGAAGCGGCACGGATCGCGGGGTTGTCATTCGAGCCAGGAGACATCCTGGTGATCGCGCAGAAAGTGGTCTCGAAAGCCGAGGGGCAACTGGTCGACCTGCGGACGGTCACCCCCTCGAAAGAGGCGCAGGAGATCGCCGTGCGCCAGCATCGCGACGCGCGGCTGGTCGAAGTAATCCTGCGGGAGTCCCGTTCGGTCCTGCGGCAGGATCATCACCTCCTCATTACCGAGACCCATCACGGGTTCGTCTGCGCCAATTCCGGGGTCGACCGCTCCAATGTCCCGGACGAGGAGACGGTCTCGTTGCTGCCAGTCGATCCCGACGCCTCGGCGGCGCAACTCGCGCGCGGCATTCATCAAAGAACGGGCGTCGAGATCCCCGTGATCATCACCGACACCTTTGGCAGAGCCTGGCGCGAAGGGCTGACCAACGCCGCCATCGGGCTGGCGGGGATGGCGCCCCTCGTCGACTATCGTGGACAGCAGGACGATTATGGGCATCCCCTCTCGGCCACGATCCTCGCGGTGGCGGACGAGATCGCCGCCGCTACTGGCCTGCTGATGGGAAAGACGGAGCGGGTCCCAGCCGTCCTCGTCCGGGGCTACCGATACTCGCCCTCCCAAGCGACCGCCCGCCCATTGATTCGCGCGCAGGAGCGGGACCTCTTCCGCTGACTCGACCTCCCGATTATATCAGGCCGGGAGATAGGCGTTCCAGAGGGCTTTGTAGTAGCGCATCAAGCGCAGGGGATCCGGGTTGTCTGGAATTTCCGCGAGCATGTAGCGGTTGTACCCGGCAGCTTTGATCAAACCGAAGACCTCTTTCCAGGGGTATTCCGGCTTCCAGAGTTCGTTGATATGGACGTTGCGCAACCAGGGACGGAGCATCTCGAAGCCCGGCCGGACCTGCCCATCGATAAGATCTTCCTGGTTGGAGTTCCAGCAGATGCCGACGTGGGGTTGGGCAGCCTCCTCCATCATTCGGCGCATGCGGCGAGGATCGCTCGAGAGGCGGCCGTGCACCTCGACCCAGACCTCGACTCCCAGGTTCTTGGCCGTCTCTCCGCACTCCCGCAGCGCTCTGCCGATCTGCGCAAGGGTCTTCTCTTCGGGCACGGAGGCGGGAATGCCGTTAGGACGAACCTTGACGCCCAGCGCGCCAATGTCGTGAGCGAGCTGAAGAAACTGTTTGCAGTCCTCAATGTGGCGGTGGACCTCAGCCGCGTCGGGCGAGTGGAACTCCGCGACCGAACCCAGGCTGAGCAGGCGGACCGAGGTTCCTTGAAATTGAAGACGGACAGATCTTCGCGCCTCCTGCCCGAGCGACGGCTCGACACCGTGACGATGGGTCGTGCGCAGCTCGACGGCTTCAAAGCCTGTCTGCTGGCAGTTGGCGATGAGGGTAGGAATGTCCCAGTCTTTGGCAATGTTGTAGGTCACCAGCCCCAGGCCGATGCGTCCCCCGGTGAGTGCCGGATTGGCCTGGAGCGACTGGGGGGCAGCACCCGACGCCCCGCTGGCAATGGGCAAAAGCGCCGTGGCCGCCACCGCGCCACGCAGAAAGTCGCGTCGCGCCAAAGGCGCCTCTCCCAAGATGCCGCTCGAATTCACCTGCCGTCCACAATCCCTCCCTGGTGCCTGAGAATCGCCGTTCCTGCTCATTCCTTCTCTCCTTGATCTTTGGACCGTTGCCAAGAAAGCCGTTCCGCCTTCATTGGTTCCCCCCAAACCTGCCGGCAGAGCCCTCGCTCCTCGCCCCTCGCCCCTCTTCCCTCACCCCTCGCCCCTCTTTCATAGTTACCGCAACTGCCAGCAAGCGTCAATCAAGGTCAATCGCCCTCGGCGGAAGAGACCGGCCTTGCTCGCTGATCCGGGACACTTCCGCCATCGATTCTTGAGAGGGAAATCAATTTTCCACAATAGGTTGACCGGGATAGACGGCAAAAATCATGTAATTGATTCGCGCTTCCTTTCGTCATGAGATCTTCCTGCCAATTTAAGGGCTGGGCGCTTGTCTGCCCAAGGGCCGACGCGTGAGCATGCGGAATCAACGGAGAGGGATGGATAAGCAATCATATGGCTCTGAAGAAAAGTATCACGAGGTTGTTGATCTTGGCCCCATTTCTGGGGCTGTTGGGGTACACCGGCTACCGGGTCTACCAGGAGATGACGAAGAATGAAGCCCCGGCTGGGCAGGGAGGTGCGGGTGGACCCGGTGGGCCGGGTGGGGCTCGTCGCGGCGGCCCTGGGGGGGGAGGTCGGGCCGTGCAGGTCCAGACAGGAGTGGCGGCGATGGGCCGCATCTCCGAATCGATCACCCTTACCGGATCACTGCGGGCAAAAGAGTCAGTGGATGTCAGCCCGCGGGTGGCCGGCCGTCTCACCCAACTCCTGGCCGATACGGGACAGGTCGTCGCCAAAGGCGCGCTGCTGGCGACGATCGAGGATGACGAGATTCGCCAACAGATCGAGCGCTCCAATGCGACGCTCGCGGTGGTCGATGCCCAGATCACCCAACGGGAGGCCGAACTGGCCAATGCCCGGATCGAGCTCGACCGGCGCATTCAACTGGTCGAAGCTGGCGTCCTCTCGCGCAACGAACTGGACACGCTCGAGATGCGGCACACCGTCGCCAAGTCCCAACTTGAACTGGCGCGAGCGCAGCGCCGGCAATCGGAAGCAGAGCAGCGCGAACTCTCGATCCGCCTGGGGCAGACCCGCATCACGTCACCGATCAGCGGCATCATCTCGCGGCGTCTCGTCGCGACTGGCGCCCTCGTCACCTCCGCCAATCCGATCGTCACCGTCGTCAGCGTCAACCCAATGATCGTTGACGCCCAGGCCTCGGAGCGGGACATCGCGCGGGTTCGACGCGGCTTGACCGTCAATGTGACGATCGACAGCCTGCCCGGAGAGACCTTCACGGGCCGCATCATGCGGATCTCCCCGACCCTCGACCCGCAAACCCGCAACGGGATGCTTGAGATCGAGATCGCCAATCGCGGTGGTACCCTCAAGGGCGAGATGTTCGCCCGCATCAACCTTGATCTCGGGACTTCCCACGAATCGATCCTCATCCCACGTGACGCCCTTGTCTACAGGGGAGAGCAGCCGGGTGCCTATACCATCGAGGAGCAGAAGGCGAAGTACCTCCCGCTGCAGACAGGCCTGACCCAGGGCGACAAGATCGAGGTTCTCACTGGACTCGTTGCGGGAGACCTCGTCATCACCCGCGGGTCGAATATGCTCAAGGAAGGGGACGCCGTTCGTGTCCTGGAGATGAACTCGGGCGGGCGGGGCCAACGCCGCAACGGCCCGGGAAGTGAGCCCCCCGCAGGAGCGCCCCCCTCGACACCACCAAGGGAACGGGGCCCGGAGTCCCGCTCCAGATGAACGGAACGGACGGCGTCGTGCCCGTCTCTGTCCGACCAGGAAATAGCGCTATTCGAGGTACGTTATGAGTTTACCAAGTGTCTCCGTTCGCCGCCCCATCACTGTTTATATGGTGATGTCCGTCATTGTGCTCCTCGGCGCGATCGCCTTCACGCGACTGCCCGTCGATCTCATGCCAGAGATTCAGAACCCGACGCTGACCGTCCGCACCGACTACACTGGAGTCGCACCGGAAGAGGTCGAGAATCTGGTGACCCGACCAATGGAAGCGGCGCTCAGCTCGGCCCCGGGGGTCTACCGGATCAGCTCGACCTCTTCGGAAGGGTCGAGCAACGTGCGGGTTCAGTTCAATTACGACGTCAATCTCGACGAGGCGGCAAACGAGGTTCGGACTCGTGTCGATCGTGTCCGGGGTCTCCTCCCGGAAGACGTTCTTCCCCCGACCATCTTCAAGTTCGATACCAACCAGTTTCCGATCATGTTCCTGGCGGTCTCAGCCGACATGGACTCCCGCGAGCTGAGAACCCTGCTCGAAAAGGATATCCAGCCGCGGGTCGAGCGCGTCCCAGGCGTCGCCGCAGTCGATATTCGCGGTGGGCTCCGCCGGGAGATTCAGGTCAAGCTGCAGATCGAGAAGCTGCGCTCCTACAACCTCTCCGTCAACCAGATCGTCAACATCCTGCGCGCGGAGAACCAGAACCGCCCTGTCGGCCCGATGGAGGAGGGGCAGTACGAGGTCCTGCTCCGATCGCAAGGGGAGTTCCAGAGCGTCGCCGAGATCGAGAACGTCGTCGTGACTGCACGTGGTGGCCGTCCGATCTACCTGCGCGACGTTGCGGAGGTCAGTGACACGCACGAAGAGATTCGTCAAACAGTTCGCATCGACGATCGACCCGGCGTCCGCTTCTCGATCCGCAAACAGTCTGGGGCCAACACCGTGGCGGTGGCCGAGAACGTCTATCAGGAACTGGAGTCGATCAAGAAGTTCTTCCCGCAGATCAAGATTCAGCCGATCTTCGATTCCTCGAAGTTCATTACGCAATCGATCGACAACCTGAAATCGTCGGCAATCTCGGGGAGCCTGCTGGCGATTTTTGCCCTCCTCTTCTTCCTGCGAAATCTGCGAAGTACCCTGATCGTCGCGGCCTCGATCCCGATCACCGTTATCGGGACGTTCATGCTGATGTATGCCAATGGCTTCACCCTCAACACGATGTCGTTTGGCGCCCTCGCCCTCGGCGTCGGGATGATCGTCGACAACGCAATCGTCATCATCGAGAACATCTACCGCTACCGCGAGAACGGGCACGAGCAGGCGGAAGCGGCGGTGATGGGGGCGAGCGAGGTGACCATGGCGATCACCGCCTCGACCCTGACCTCGATCTGCGTCTTTGTCCCCCTCGTCTTCTTGAGCGGGTTTACCGGAGTGATGTTCAACCAGTTGGCCTATATTGTCAGCTTCTCCCAATTCTTTTCGCTGCTGATTGGGCTGACCTTGGTGCCGGTTCTCTGTGCGAGGTTTCTGCGGCTCAAAGCACCTGATGCCAAGGGTATTCCATTGTTGACCGGAGTCGTCAATGGAATTGGGCGATTGCTCGACCTGCTCGATGAGCGGTACCAGATGGCGATTCGCTGGTCGCTGGCGCACCGCAAGACGGTGGTGCTGTCGGCCGTGCTGCTCTTTGTCGGTGCGCTGGGACTGGTCCAGTTCATCGGGTTCGAGATGATGCCGGAGACGGATGAGTCGGAAGTGCGGGTCGATTTGGAGTTGCCGGCCGGAACACGCATCGAGGTGACCGATGAGCTGGCGAAGCGGGCCGAGGCGATCGTTCGTCGGGAGGTTCCCGAGATGACCAGCCTCTTGTCAGAAGTCGGTGGAGGAGGATGGCAGTCCAATTCGACCAACTCGATCAATCTGCGCATTCTGTTGGTGCCCCGCGAGGAGCGGACACGGTCGAGCCAGGATGTCGTCAATGCGCTGCGTTCCAAAATGATGCTGCAACCGGGCTTGATCGTCCGGGCCCGCTCGAGCAGCAGCAACTTCGCGCAACGAATGGGCGGCAACTCGGGTGGAGAGCGGGTCTCGGTCGAGATCCGCGGATTCGACATGCAGACGGCGGGTGATGTCGCGCGGCGGATCAAAGATATCGTCGATACGGTTCCAGGGATCACCGATTCGGCAGTCAGCCGGCGGGAAGGCTTCCCGGAGATGGTCATCAAGGTCGATCGGGCCAAGGCGGCCTCTCTCGGCATCAATGCCTCCGATGTGGCGACGACGCTTGAGACAGTGATCGGGGGTCGCCGAGCTTCTCAATTCCGGCAGCAAGGGGAAGAGTTCAACATCCTCGTGCGGCTCAGTGAGCAGCAGCGCGCCAACATTGGCCAGTTGAAGGACATCACCGTGCTGACCCCTGCCGGACAGAACGTGCCGATCGGCGATCTGGTGACCTTGGTACGACGTGAGGGGCCCGTTTCGATCGAACGGCAGGACCAGGAGCGGCTCGTCCGCGTCACGGCCGGCTACGCCAACCGCGATCTGGGATCGATCATGCGCGATGTCGACCAGCGATTGCAGAACGTCACGCTCCCCTCCGGCTTCTCACTCAACTATGGCGGTGAGTACGAGGAACAGCAGAAGTCGTTCAATGAACTGCTCTTCTGTTTGATCATCGCGATCGTCCTCGTCTACATGGTCATGGCCTCCGAGTTCGAGTCGCTCCGCGATCCGCTGATCATCCTCTTCTCGATTCCGTTGGCAGGAATCGGGGTGAGCCTTGCGCTCTTCCTGACCAAGACGACCTTCAACATGCAGGCCTTCATCGGGGCGATTCTGTTGGCGGGAATCGCCGTCAACAATGCGATCGTCCTGGTCGATTACACCAACATCCTCCGCACGCGCGACAAGCTGATCCTGCGCCACGCGGTCGAACTGGCCGGACGGAGACGGCTGCGTCCGATCCTGATGACGACCTTGACGACGATCCTGGGACTGATTCCGATGTCGCTGGGGATTGGCGAGGGAGCGGAAGTACAGGCACCGATGGCCCGTGTCGTCATCGGCGGGATGATCACCTCCACCCTGATCACCCTCCTCTTCATTCCGACGATCTACACCATGATCGAGGAGCGGGGAGAGAAGGAGCGGGTGCGAGAGACGGAAGGGCTTGGCCAGGGAATGCCCGAACCCTTGCAACCACTCGGAGCCGACTAACAGGTCCGCAACCAACGCAGCCATTCCGGACGGGGCCAGGAGCAGCGATTCCTGGTCCCGTTCTGCTTATGGAGGCAGAGTTGAGCGCTCGTTGAAGAGATGGGGCTCGAGGCTCACTTGCCGATCTTCAACATCAGGGAGTCGTAGTTGAACTGGACCTTGATCGTCCGGGGATGGACGGGGCCCAGAATCCGGGAATAGATCGAGTAGGATCGGGCGTAGCAGCGCTCGGCGTCGGCATAGCGGTGGAGGGCGGTAAAGAGGTCCGCCAACTGCATATAGCTGAGCGCCAAGTCGGGATGGTCCTCCGGGAGGACCTTCAGGCGAATCTTGCAGGCCCGGGAGAAGAAGAGTTCGGCGGCGGTATTCTTCGACTGGGCGACATAGAGTTCGGCGAGCTTGTCGAGGCTGCGGGCAGTTTCGGGGTGGTCCTGGCCGAGAACTTTCTCGCGAATGGCCAGCGCGCGCTCACAGAGAGACTCGGCCGTGGCATAGTTCCATTGGGCAGCGTGCAGATCGGCGAGGCTCTCGAGGGAGGGGATCAGCGAGAGGTCGTGCGGACCGTGGAGGGACTCCTGCACTTCGAGGGCTCGCGAGAGCAGCTCGTCCGCTTCCCGGTACTCCCCCTGGAGCTGGAGCAGATAGGCGAGGTTGCCGAGTGTCGACAGGGTCGAGGGATCGGTCAACCCAAGCGCCTTCTCCTTCAACGCCAGCGCGCGACGAAGCAGCCGTTCGGCATCGGCATCCCGGTTCTGCGCCTCGTAGATGAGCGCGAGGTTGTTGAGCAGCGTCACCAGATCCGGATGGTCCTCGCCCAGGCGGCTCTCTTCAATGGCCAGGGCGGCCCGGTAGAGCGGCTCAGCGGCTGCGACCTGCCCGCGCAGATCGAGGTAGTAGGCGACGACGCTGAGCAGCAAGGAGGCGTCGGAGGTGGTCACGTTCCCCCGCTCGATCGTCTCGGCGAGGGTCAAGCCGTGCGGGAGAAGCCGGTTGCAGAGCGGCCACTCCGGGGGGTTGCCCTCGGGCGCACCGGGAAAGAGGATCTCAACAGCCCGAATGGCGCGTTCGAGCGAGTCCGCCTGCTCTTGCGAGCCAGATGTCTCGCGTAACTCCTGCTGGATCTGGTCCGAGAGGTCGATCGCCTCGGATGACGGCAGGAAGCGCAGCAGCCCAAACCGTGCGGCGTCTTCCAGGATGTCTGCGACTGGATCATCGGCCTCGTCGCGCAACTCGAACTCGATCCCCAACTCACCGGCAACCTCGCGCAGGATCTCTTCCGGAATCTCCCCCGGATGCAGAAAGGCTGCGGCCCGCAGCAGCGACAAGGCAGTCGGCGAGACCTTGGCGAGGCCCTCGATCGAGAACTGGATCGTGGCCGAGAGGAGGCCCTGCGCGGTGACGGTAGTCGGATCCGCGATCGTTTGCCGCAACAGACGGTGGTATTCCTCGATCCCGAGGCCACTCGCGGCAATCGCCGCCCCGGCGAGCGTCAAGGCCAGGGGCTGCCCCCTGAGGAACGTGACCAGCCGCTCCGCCTCCTCCCACTCCGCCTCTCCCACTCGACCCGGGCGAACTCCCGGCGTGAGGATCCCGGCTTGCCGCAGAAGGAGCGTGACCCCGTCGGCGCGGCCCAAGCGGTAGACCGTCCGGGTCACGCCGACCCCAGGCAGGGCAGCGGCGCGGGTCGTCACCAGGACGTTCCCTCTTTCACTGAAAGTCACATAGGTCTGAATCTGCGCGAGGTCGAGCGCATCGTCGAGGATGAGCAGCCAGTCGCCGTGATTGGCCAGCCAAGTGAGCGTCGCACCGACCGACATGCTCATGTACGGCGACTGCGCTTCGGGCAGTTGAAGGGTCTCGGCCAGCGTGGAGAAATCGGAGATGAGGGTCTCGACGCTCCGTGCCCTTGCCCAGAGGATCACCCGGTAATCGGACCGGTACCGCCTGGCATACTCGAGCGCCACTGCAGTCTTGCCAATCCCGGCAGGCCCCTGCAGCACCTGCACACGCTCCCCTTCGAGAAAGCTGTCCCGGAGGGTCAAGAGGAGCTCCTCCTGCCCGACAAGCGAATGGGGCTCCCACGAGGCATCTTCCAGCGGCAGCACAAGGCCTTCGCCGTGAGAATCGAGGGTCTCCGGACGATCTGAGGAGCGAGGGACCGGGGGGTCTTGGAGGCTCATGATCGGGCACGTCCAATCGAGTCAAAATCTCGCGCCAATATCGGCAACGTCATCTGTCAGCAAAGTCGTCAACAAGTTCCGATTATCGTAGATCTCCCCGCTTGCGCCAAGCGACCAGGAACATTCCGCGTGTAAGTCAGAAGATCAATCGAGAACTTTGATCAACGGTAACTACTCTACTGACTCGATGGTGGCACGACTTCTTCCGTTCTGAAGTTAGTCACTGGAAAGGGCCTGCTCTTGCACTGCACCGATCGACAATGGCCGAGTTCCATTGCGCTCGATCAGCGAATCAAGTATTACTCAGACCGGTTATGCACGGTTCCGCGGGGTCAGGGGGAACGTCTCCCCCGCGTCTCCCGCCACCTCCCCAACAACTGAAGAGAAGCCGGATCGACCTCCATGCCAAAACTGAACCTGAAAGAGCACATCACCTCGAAGCAGAAGAAACAATCGTACGTCAACCAGATGTTCGTCAAGATTGCCCCGTTCTACGACTCCTTCACCGTCTTCTTCTCTTTTGGAATGGATCGTGGCTGGAAGCGAAAGCTTTTGCAGATGGTCGGGCTGCGGGGCGAAGAGGCGGTGCTCGACCTCGCATGTGGCACGGGGGACATCACCTTCATGCTCGCGCGGGAGCTGCCGAAGGGATCGGCCGTCGGGCTGGATATCGTCCCGGAGATGATCGCGCTGGCCGAGAAGAAACGGATCAACCAAGGCGTGACCAACTGCCGCTTCGAATGCGCCGACATCATGCAGATGCCCTTCCCGGATCAGTCATTCGATCGGGTGACCTGTGGGTACGCACTGCGCAACGTGCCCGACGTCGCCGAGGCCCTCCGCGAGATCCACCGTGTCCTCAAACCGGGGGGAACGTTCCACTCGCTCGATTTTGGTCACCCACAGAACCGGTTCTACCGCTGGCTCTATCTGCACTACCTCATCGTCACGGGATCGATCGCGGGCATCCTGCTCCACGGCGACGCGGACGTCTACCGCTACATCCCAGAGAGCCTCAAACTGTACCCCGGCCAGCAGCGCGTCGCTGAGATGATGGCGCAACAAGGCTTTGAGAAGACCGGCTTTGTCGAGTTCGGCGGTGGGATCATGGCCATCAACTACGGGACGAAGTCGATCCGTTGAGAGCCCTGCGCCTTCTCCTCGCCTGATCGATGGAGTGGCGCGCCGCGGAGGCGAATCAAGGCCAAGTTCCTGTCATCCACAAGGAGTCCCCGCATGCGTCGCCGCTGGAGACTGTCGGCCGTCTTTCTCTGCACCCTTCTGTCAATGGCACCGTCCACTGCGTCACTGGCGCAAACGCCGGCAGGCTTTGCAGCTCAGTGGGACCAGGTACGGGGAGAGTATCGGAGATGGCTGCGCGAGCATGGAATTGTCGGGAGCAGCCTCGTCGTGGTCGACCGCGAGCGGGTCCTCGCCGAGGAGTTTCACGGGCAGGCCAATTTGGAGAGGGACCAGCGGGTCGATCGCGAGACGATCTATCACTGGGCCTCGATCACCAAGACGATGACCGCCATCGCCATCCTGCAGTTGCGGGATCGGGGAAGGCTTCGCTTGGAGGATCCGGTTGTCCAGTATCTTCCAGAGCTTCGCGCCGTCCACAATCCGCACGGTTCGATGGAGGCGATCACGCTCCGCCACCTCCTGACCCACAGTGCCGGCTTCCGCAATCCGACGTGGCCGTGGGGAGGCGACCGCCCCTGGCATCCCTTCGAGCCGAAGGAGTGGTCCCAGCTCGTCGCGATGTTCCCCTACACCGAGATCCTCTTCCCTCCTGGGAGCCGCTTTCAATACTCCAATCCAGGGATTCTCTTCCTCGGCAAGGTCATCGAGAAGGTGACCGGAGAGGACTTCGAGGTCTACCTCGACAAGAACCTCTTCAAACCGCTGGAGATGTACCGCAGCTACTTCGACACGACGCCATCGCATCTTCTGAAGCATCGTGCCGCCGGCTACTACCGCGAGAAGGGCACCCTGCGAGCGGCCCCCTTCGACCCGGACACCGGCATCACCGTCTCCAATGGCGGGCTCAATGCGCCCCTGCCGGACATGGTGCGCTACGTGCAGTTTCTGCTGGGAGATCCACGACGCCAGGAGCAGTACGATCTCGTCCTGAAACGCGCCAGCCTCGAGGAGATGCTCGCGCCACAACTGCCCCTCCCGCCCCGCTCCATCCCCGAACAGGTGGGAATCAATCGACGCGACAGCGTCGGACTGAGCTTCCTCTTGGAGGAGAACGCCGGCCTCTCCCTCTTTGGTCATTACGGTGAGCAGGCCGGATTCATCAGCCAATTCCAGGTCTGCCCAGCAACCCGAACCGCCTACCTCGTCGTCTTCAACACCCACGCCAACCCGTCCGCCGGCGAAGAGGGCCCCGGGACGACCTATCGCTTGAGCAGACTCCTCAAAGAGCAGATCCTCACGAAACTCTTCCCGCTCTTCCGCTGACAAAGAGGCAAATGGAAAATGGAAAATGGAAAATGGAGAATGGAGAATGGAGAATGGAGAATGGAAAATTGGGGTACA